>DAINBQ010000075.1:0-6788 GCA_036732825.1 Burkholderiaceae bacterium
TTCGAGCCCGAAGAGTCCATGTGGCGGATCACGGTGTCGCCGGAGAAAGCGCACTCGAAGCCCGAGGTGATCGAAATCTCCTATGAGCGGGGCGACATCGTCGCAATCGACGGCCGCAAGCTGAGCCCGGCAAAGGTCCTGGCGACGCTCAACGAGATCGGTGGCCGGCACGGCATCGGCCGGCTCGACCTGGTCGAGAACCGCTACGTCGGGATGAAATCGCGCGGCTGCTACGAAACGCCCGGCGGCACAATCATGCTGAAGGGCCACCGCGCGATCGAGTCGATCACGCTCGACCGCGAAGTGGTCGCGCTGAAGGACGACCTGATGCCGCGCTACGCCCGCATGATCTACAACGGTTACTGGTTCAGCCCGGAGCGCCGGCTGCTGCAGACGCTGATCGACGAGTCGCAGAAGCCGGTCAACGGCAAGGTGCGCCTCAGGCTCTACAAGGGAACGATCATGGTGATCGGCCGTGAGTCAAAGACGGATTCGCTGTTCGACACCGCGATCTCCACCTTCGAAGAGGACAAGGGGGCGTACAACCAGGCCGACGCGGAAGGATTCATCCGGCTCAACGCGCTGCGGATGCGAATTGCCGCGAATGCAAAGGCGCGTCGCAAGCATCGTTGAGCACAAAGTGCCCAGCACGGGATAGGCGCGCACGATACGTATGGATGAGTGCGCAGCGGACCGATCGATGCCTATAGTGCTGACGTCTGCTTGTGCCGGTGCTCTCCCGCGTACTCCTCACCGCATGCGAGCTCTCCGACCGGCGCGTTGAGACGACTGCCTAGTTCGCAGATTACGGCCCGCCTCGGCGGGCCACTTTTTTTCAAACGAGCGCGGAAATCAAAGAACGGTCGGTTCCGGCTCGAGTTCGATGCCGAAACGGGCGCGAACCGCATCCTGCACCTCGCTCGCCAGTGCCAGGATCTCGGCACCGCTTGCATCGCCGCGATTCACCAGCACCAGAGCCTGCCGCTCGTACACACCGGTGCGGCCGCGCACCGCCCCTTTCAGGCCGCACGCCTCGATCAGCCAGCCCGCGGCAAGCTTGAACCGGCCGCCGCCGATGTCGTAGTTCACCAGCGAAGGGACCCGACCGATCAGTTCATTGCGCTGTTCGCGGGTGACGACGGGATTCTTGAAGAAGCTGCCCGCATTGCCGATGACCGCGGGATCGGGCAGCTTGCGCCGACGAATCGCGATCACTGCGTCGTAGATCTCGCGCGCGGCGGGACGGTCGATGTCGCGGGCCCGCAGTTCATGGGCAACATCGGCGTAGCCCGCCACCGGGGTCCAGTGGCGCGGCAGCGCCAACGTCACGCTCAGGATGATGTGCCGGCCGGGTTCATGCTTGAACACGCTGTCCCGATAGCCGAAGCGGCAGGCCTCGGCGCCGAGCGTCTGCACCGTGCGCAACTCGGTGTCCCAGGCGTCGAGCGAGTGGAATCGTTCCGCCAGTTCGACACCGTAGGCGCCGATGTTCTGGATCGGCGCAGCGCCGACCTGGCCCGGAATCAGCGCGAGATTCTCGAGTCCCGGCAGTCCGCTGTCGAGCAGGCGCCCGACCGTCGCGTGCCAGTTCTCTCCCGCGCCGACGCGCACCAGCCGCGCGTCGCCGTTGTCGTCGAGCAGTTCGAAGCCGGCGAGATCGATCTTGACGACCAGCCCCTCGAAGTCGCGCGTGAACAGCAGGTTGCTGCCACCGCCGAGAACGAGCCGGGGCATGTTCTGTACGCGCGGATCGGCGAGGACTGCCTCGAGCTCTTCGCGCGTGTGGATGCGCGCGAACCACTCGGCGCCCGCTTCGACGCCGAAGGTGTTGTAGGGTTTCAGCGAAACCCCGTTCTCCAGGAGCGGCATGGCGCGATTGTAGGATGACGTCGATAAACTCATGTCTTCGCGACGCGAGGTCGACATGCCATCGTTCGATGCGGTCTGCAAACCCAACATGGTCGAAGTGCGCAATGCAGTCGACCAGGCCAACAAGGAAATCTCGAACCGATTCGACTTCAAGGGGTCGGATGCGCGTTTCGAACAGAAGGACCACGAACTGACCGCGTACGCGGACGACGACTTCAAGCTTGGACAGGTGCGCGACGTACTGGCGGCGAAGATGGCGAAGCGCGGCGTCGACGCGCGGCTGCTCGACATCGGCAAGCCGGAGAAGATCTCGGGCGACAAGCTCAAGCAGGCGATCAAGATCAGGAACGGGATCGAGCAGACGCTTGCGAAGAAGATCGTTGCACTGGTGAAGGACAGCCGGCTCAAGGTGAACGCAAGCATCCAGGGTGACGCGGTGCGGATCGCCGGCGCGAAGAAGGACGTGCTGCAGGAATGCATCGCCCTGCTGCGCACCGGCGTGACGGAAGTGCCGCTGACCTTCGAGAACTTTCGCGAATAGGACAGCAGTCGGTCTTGACTCGTCAGCCGGTCGTGGCACAGCGCGGGAGCCGCCCGGCGCAGGTCGCTGGCCGCCGGGCGCCTGGGAGCTGACCTTCGATGCGATTCGATCGAAGATCAGTCGCTGTTGGAAACTTGCCGGGAGCGGGCGCGTACTGACCCGCCGATCGTCGGGCCTCTTTTGTCATCCCGACGGATTAGCCTTACGCTGCGGACCGCATGCGAACCACGACATCTCGTTTCAGCTCTTTCGTCGCCACGATCGATCCTGGCCCCGGTGGCCGGCCGGCGACACTGCACGCATCGCTTCCGCCGACACAGTTGTCGGTCCTCGAGCAGCGCTACCCGGCCGTCATTCGTGCTCTGACACTGCTCTGGGGCTACCCGGAGATGAACCAGTATTTCGAGAAGGTCGCGAGCGGACAGGACCCGTCGCTTGGCATCGAGCCTGCGGCGCTCGCCGAACTGATGGTGCTGGCCGACATCCATCGCCAGATCTGTCCATATCAGCCGGCGAAGAAGATCGAGGACCTCTACGGTCCCGGTCGCTGGGCCGACCCCTGGAAGCCGGCGCGACCGCGCCGGTGATTCACTCTTGACGGCTAGCGCCGCAGGCCTTGCGCCCAGCGGTCGTAGAGTCGCGTCGCAACCGCGCCCATCCGTTCAGTCCGCTGCTCGATATTGAGTTCGATTTCGGCGGGTGACTGAACTCCAGGGGAATCCCCTCCTTCCCGCTCGCGCTCGATGTCCCGCGGACCGGAGAGCCAGCCGCGGATCAGCACCGGAGTCATCTCGACATGGAACTGCATCGCCAGATGCGCGTATCCGGGCCGTTGGATGATGAATGCCTGGTTGTTGCACAACGTCCCTGTCAGCAGCCGCCGCGCGTCGCGCGGCAAGTCGAAGCTGTCTTCGTGCCAGTGGAACAGTTCGCAGGCGACGTTCTCCGCCCCTAGCCATTCCAGCGCGAGTTCGCGATCGTCGATCTCGACACGGCCCCAACCGATTTCCCTGAACTTCGCGCGCGCGACTCGTGCACCGAACGCGCGCGCGATCAGCTGTCCCCCGAGGCAGTGGCCGATGACCGGCACGCGCCGCGCATCGGCATCGCGGATCAGTGCGACCTCGTCTTCGATCCATGGCAGCGGATCGTTGACACTCATGCTGCCACCGAGCGAACAGATCCCCGAGTACCGTTCCGCGCTGCGCGGGATCGGCTGACCTGCGTGGACGTGAATCAGCTCGCACGGCAATCCGCGCGCGGCGAGGTATTCGGAGAATTGCCCCGGCCCGACGTCGGCTTCATGCTGGACGATGGCGATCGGCTTCATCGCCTCCTCAGCGGACAGACCGCCGATCAGGCGACCGACTTGACGTAGCGCGCCTCGCGCGCCGGGAACGGGAACCGCCGGCGTATCGCTTCGACGATACCCGGCGCGTCCAGACCGCATTCCTTCAGCAGCAGCGCCGGGTCGCCATGGTCGACAAAGCGATCCGGCAGTCCGAGCTGCAGCACGGGTTTCGTGATGCCCAGCGTTGCGAGAGCTTCGAGGCAGGCGCCGCCAGCGCCGCCCTCGATCACGTTCTCCTCCACCGTGACGAGCGCATCGTGCGACTCCGCCAGGCGTCGCACCAGTTCTTCATCGAGTGGCTTCACGAACCGCATGTTCGCGACCGTCGCGTCGAGCTGCTCGGCCGCGGCGACCGCCGGCGGGACCATCGAGCCGAACGCGAGGATCGCGATCCGGCGCCCAGCCGGTGCCGCGGACTCGCGGCGGACTTCGCCGCGTCCGACCGGTAGCTCGGTCAGCGCGGACTGGATCTCGACCCCCGGCCCGGTGCCACGCGGATAGCGCACCGCTGCCGGGCCGCTCTGCCGGAAGGCGGTCGTCAGCATCTGCCGGCACTCGTTTTCGTCGGCCGGCGCCATGACGATCATGTTCGGGATACAGCGCAGGTAGGAGAGGTCGAAGGCGCCGTGGTGCGTCGCGCCGTCGGCGCCGACCAGGCCGCCGCGATCGAGCGCGAACACGACCGGCAGGTTCTGGATCGCGACGTCGTGGATCAGCTGGTCGTAGGCGCGCTGCAGGAAAGTCGAGTAGATGGCGACGACCGGCTTCATCCCGTCGCAGGCGAGCCCGGCTGCAAACGTGACGGCATGCTGCTCGGCGATGCCCACATCGAAATAGCGATCCGGGTATTCCTGCTCGAAGCGCACGAGTCCCGAGCCCTCGCGCATGGCCGGCGTGATCCCGACCAGTCGGGTGTCTGCCGCGGCCATGTCGCACAGCCAGTCGCCGAAGATCTTCGTGTAGTTGGGTTTGCTCGCAGCCGCTGCCTTGATTCCGACCGACGGGTCGAACTTGCCCGGTCCGTGGTAGAGCACCGGATCGGCCTCGGCCAGCTTGTAGCCCTGGCCCTTGCGGGTGACGACGTGCAGGAATTGCGGTCCGTCGAGCTTCTTCAGGTTCTGCAGCGTCGGGATCAGTGAATCCAGGTCGTGGCCGTCGATCGGCCCGATGTAGTTGAAGCCGAACTCCTCGAACAGCGTGCCGGGTACCACCATGCCCTTGGCGTGCTCCTCGAACTTGCGCGCGAGTTCGAACACCGGCGGGAAATTCTTCAGCACCTGCTTGCCCGCCTGCTTCGCCGCCGCGTAGAACTTGCCGCTCATCAGCCGCGCAAGATAGCGATTCAGGCCGCCGACTGCGGGCGAGATCGACATGTCGTTGTCGTTCAGGATCACGAGAATGCGCACGCGGTCGGTGACGCCCGCATTGTTCATCGCCTCGAACGCCATTCCCGCACTCATCGCGCCGTCGCCGATCACCGCGATCGAATGCCGGCGCAGGCCCTGGTTGCGCGCCGCGACCGCCATTCCGAGCGCAGCCGAGATCGATGTGGACGAGTGGGCGGTCCCGAACGTATCGAATTCGCTTTCGGAGCGGCGCGGAAAACCCGACATGCCGCCGTACTGCCGCAGTCGCTTCATCGCTTCGCGGCGGCCGGTCAGGATCTTGTGCGGATAGGTCTGATGCCCGACGTCCCAGACAATGCGGTCGTCGGGCGTATCGAAGACGTAGTGCAAAGCAATCGTCAGCTCGACGGTGCCGAGATTGGAGCTGAGATGGCCGCCGGTCTTCGAGACGGATTCGAGCACGTACGCGCGCAGCTCGTCCGCCAGCTGCTGCAGCTGCGCGCGATCGAGCCGGCGCAGGTCGGCCGGTGAATCGACGGTCTCGAGCAGTTCGTACATGGTCGTGTGGCCCGCCCGCCGGTCAGTGCGACCGGCAGACGATGAAATCTGCCAATTCTCGCAGACGCGTGGCGCGCGTGCCGAGCCCGTCGATCGCCGTGAGCGCCTGCGCGCGCAGCCGCAGCGACCAGGCACGCGCCGCATCGATCCCCAGCACCGACACATAAGTCGGCTTGCCCTGCGCCGCATCCTTGCCGGCGGTCTTGCCCAGGCTCGCGGTCGAGGCTTCGACATCGAGCAGGTCATCGACCACCTGGAATGCGAGTCCAATCGCCTCGCCGTAGCGCGCGAGCGCCTCGCGCGTGCATTCGGTCAGCAGCGCGGCCTGCCCCGACAGCGCTCCCATCAGCACCGAGCCTCTCAGCAACGCACCGGTCTTCATCCGGTGCATGCGTTCGAGTTCCGGAAGCGTCAGGGACTTGCCCACCGCCGCCAGGTCGATGGCCTGCCCTCCGCACATGCCCTCGGTTCCGGACGCGTGCGCCAGTTCCCGCATCAGCGACGCGGTCTGGGTCGCCGGCAGGCCACCGTCCGAAAGAACCTTGAAGGCCTCGGCCTGCAACGCGTCGCCGGCCAGCATCGCCGTGGCCTCGTCGAACGCCACGTGCACCGTCGGTTTGCCGCGCCGGAGCACGTCGTTGTCCATGCACGGCATGTCGTCATGAACCAGCGAGTAGGCGTGAACGTACTCGACGGCAAGCGCGGTCCGGTCGAGCGCTTCCTCCTCGGCTGAAGTGACTTCGCCCGCCGCATAGACAAGCAGCGGCCGCACCCGCTTGCCGCCGGTGAGCACTGCGTAGCGCATTGCCTCGTGCAGCCGGGTCGGCGTGAGGTCCACCGGGGGCAGCATGCGCTCCGCCGCATCCTCGAAGCGTGCACCAGCCCGCTGCACCCATTGCTCGAAAGGCAGCGTGCCGGGATGGTCCGGCAGCACGGCCGCGGCACAACTCATTCGGTGCCGCCCTTCAGCTCCGACGGATCGAGCGGCTTGAGCAGGTCGCCCTCCAGACGCTTGATTTCGAGTTCGGCCTGCGCGAGCTTGCCCTGGCAGATCCGGGCAAGTTCGGCGCCGCGCCGGTAGGCCGCAATCGAATCGTCGAGCGACAGCTCGCCCGATTCCATG
>DAINBQ010000075.1:6888-13268 GCA_036732825.1 Burkholderiaceae bacterium
CCACTAGAATCAGTCTGATGAATGCCCTGTGGATGGTGGCTGCGGCCCTGCTCTTCTCGCTGATGGGCGTCTGCATCAAGCTCGCGGGCCGCCACTACGGGATCGCCGAGATCGTCTTCTACCGGTCGCTGTTCGGCGTGCTCAGCATTGCCGCGTTCGTCGGCTGGCGCGGTTTCACGTTCGCAACGCCGCTGGCCGGCACGCATCTGCGGCGCGGGGTGTTTGGCGTCGCGGCGCTCGCACTCTGGTTCTACGCGACGATGGCGCTCCCGCTCGGAACAGCGATGACGCTGAACTACACGTCACCTCTGTTCCTCGCGGCTTTTCTGATCGGTGTCACGCTGCGGGGCGGCGGACAGGTCGACTGGAAGCTCGTCGGTGCCGTTGCGATCGGCTTCATCGGAGTGGTCATGGTGCTGCAGCCGAGCTTTTCCGACGAGCAGATGGTCCCGGCGCTGGCCGGATTGCTGTCCGGCGTGCTGTCCGCAGCGGCGTATTGGTATGTCAGGGAGCTGGGGAAGCTGGGCGAACCCGAATGGCGGACCGTGTTCTATTTTTCGCTGACCGGCACGCTGCTCGGCCTCGGCGGATCGCTCCTCGCGGGCTTCTCGAGCCACAACGGCGTCGGTGCCCTGCTTCTGCTCGGCGTCGGCGCGTCGGCGACGCTGGCCCAGCTGGCGATGACGCGCGCGTACAGCCACGGCCACACGCTGGTCGTCGCCAACCTGCAGTTTTCGGCCGTCGTCTTCGCGTCGGCGCTCGGCGTCGCAGTCTTCGGCGATCGCATCCCGATCGTCGGCTGGCTCGGCATCGCGGTGATCATCGCCAGCGGCATCAGCTCTACCGTGCTCACTGCGCGGCGCCTCGTCGCGGCGAAGACTGGCGCCGTCATCGAAACGACGACCCAAAGATGAGTCAAGACACGAGATGCGAGACGAACTCTCCGCCTGCACCACGCTCGTAACCGTCGAGCAGTTGCACGACCACCTGTTCCATCCTCAGTGGTGCGTCGTCGATGTGCGGCACGATCTGCTCGATCCGGACGCGGGACGGCGCGCGTATGCCGCAGGACATATCCCCGGCGCGGTCTTTGCGCACATCGACGAGGATCTGTCGGGACCGAAAACCGGACGCAACGGGCGCCATCCCCTGCCGGCGCGCGATGATCTCGTCGCTGCCTTCCGCCGCTGGGGCATCGACAACGACACGCGGATCGTTGCGTACGACGCCCACGGCGGCCAGTTTGCCGTGCGCCTTTGGTGGCTGGCGCGCTGGCTCGGTCACCCGAAAGTCGCGCTGCTGGACGGCGGATGGCCGGCCTGGATTGCTCGCATGAACTGGTCCAGCGTCGAACCACCCGAGCGCGCAGCCGGATCGTTCGAACCGGGCGCTGCGCGGGTGCCGGTCCGGACGGCCGATGATGTGCTGCAATCGCTCGATCGCGCAGACCTGCTGCTGCTCGACGCGCGCAATAGCGAACGATATCGCGGCGAACAGGAGCCGATCGATCCGGTCGCGGGCCACATCCCGGGCGCCCGCAACCGGCCGTGGCAATCCAACCTGAACGCGGACCAGACGTTCAAGTCAGCTGCCGACCTGCGGCGCGAGTTTGACCTGGCTCTGGCCGGGCGGGCGCCGGCCAGCGTCACGCACCAGTGCGGTTCGGGAATCACCGCATGCCACAACGTGTTCGCGATGGAGCTCGCAGGGCTGTCCGGTTCCGCGCTCTACCCGGGTTCGTGGAGCGAATGGGTGTCGGACCCCTCGCGGCCGGTGGCACTGGGCGAAGAACCCGCGGGCCGCTGACTCATTGCGCGTGGAATCCGCCGGTCGCGAGCGCAGCGATCACCACCCCAGCCAGCACGAGACCCACTTCAGGCAGCGATTTGGCCAGCGATGAGCGTCGCATCATCTCGGGCAACAGGTCCGACAGCGCGATGTAGATGAAGCTTGCTGCCGCGATTCCCAGCGCATAGGGCAGCAGCTCCTGCATCGTGTCGAGAACGAAGTAGCCGATAACGCCGCCCAGCACTGCGCTCATTCCAGAAATGACGTTGAAGACGAAGGCGCGGCGGCGCGTGAATCCGGCATTCAGCAGGATCATGAAGTCGCCGACTTCGTGCGGGATCTCGTGCGCCATCACCGCCAGGGTCGCCGCGACGCCGAGCTTCAGGTCGACCAGGAAGGCACCGGCGATCACGACGCCGTCGGCGAAGTTGTGGAACGCGTCGCCGATCAGGATCGGCATGCCGCCGCGGCCCGCTTCGTGCGCATCGTGGCCGTGGTGGTGATGGTGTTCGTCCCCCTCGTGATGATGGGTGTGATGGATCAGCGCCAGCTTCTCGAGCAGGAACAGGCCGAGGATTCCGGCAAGGATCACCCAGCCCAGCAGGTGGGGATCGGCCCCGCTGTGGAAGGCCTCGGGCAGCAGGTGCGTGATGGCCGTTGCCAGCAGCAGGCCGGCGGAGACCGGCACCAGCCGGTCGATCACTCGCCCGAGGTAGCGAAAGCTCAGTAGCGCGGCCAATGCAAGCGACAGCAACGTCGCGAGCAGGTTGGCGAGAATGATGTAGCCGAGCGTCGTCATCTAGAGTTGGGCAACCCCAGCAAAAAAGGGGCGCCCGATGCGCCCCTTTCCAGCCGTTGGCCGAGTGTAGCCCTGCCGTGCCGTCTACCCGAGGTGTTGCTTGAACCACGCAGTGAGTTTCTTCCAGCCATCCTCCGCCGCTTCCTTGCGATAGCTCGGCCGGTGATCGGCGTGGAAAGCGTGCGGCGTGTTCGGATAGATGACGATCTCGGACCTCGTGTTTCCGGCCGCCTTCAGGACCGCACCCAGTTTCTCCACCGTGTCGTTCGGGATGCCGCCGTCGGCGCCACCGTAAAGGCCGAGCATCGGAGCCTTGATCTCGCGTGCGACGTCGAGCACTGTCTTCTCGCCCTCGCGGTAACTGCGCGCTGTCGCCCCGTACCAGGCCACGCCTGCCGCGAGGTTCGGGTTATGCGCCGCGTACATCCAGACAACGCGGCCGCCCCAGCAAAAGCCGGTGATGCCGAGCTTGCCGCCGCCGCCGTTCGTTGCGGCCCACGCTGCGGCCGCGTCGAGATCTCCCATGACCTGCGCATCGGAGACCTTGGAGACGATGTCCTTCATGATCGCGCTGGTGTCAGTCATCTTGGCGGGATCTCCCTGGCGCGCAAACAACTCGGGCGCCACCGCCAGGTATCCGAGCTTCGCGAGCCGCCGTGAAACGTCCTTCAGGTACTCGTGAACGCCCCAGATTTCGTGCACAACGAGCACGACCGGCAAGCCGGTCTTGCCCGCCGGCATCGCGCGGTAGGCCGGCATCTCGCCGTCTTTGGTCGGGATCTTCACTTCGCCGGCCGTCAGGCCTTGCGCATCGGTCGTGATCATCGTCTGAGCGCTGACCGGCAACACGCCGGCCGCGAAGCCGGCGCCCAGCGAAGTCTTGACGAAACCGCGGCGGTCGAGCTTCAGCGCGGGCATCAGGCTGTCGAGCTCCTCGGCCGCGCTTCGTACGGATGTCTCCAGTCGTTCCATTCTCTGTCTCCATCAGGGGAAATCAGTATATCGACGCGCCCCGAAGCTAGAATCCGCAGATCCCCTGATCAAGCGACCGTGCCCCACGAAGGCGACGGTCCCTTTATTGCCGTGGCTACCCGCGACAGCGATTTCGATTCCCTCGCCTCCCGTTTTCGCGCCCTCGCCCCTGCCGCCGACTACTGCGCCGTGCGCGTCGTCGAGCAGGTCGCGCAGACGGTTTCCGTCCGGCAGGACGTCTGCGAGCCGCCGCAAACGATGATCGACCGCGGCGCGATGGTCAGCGTCTTCGATGGCGATGGGATCGGCTACGCGGCCACCAGCGATCTCAGCGATGCGGGTCTGGCCGCGGCGATCGATCGCGCACGCCAATGGGCTCGGCGGTCGCGGCGCCGAAGCGTTTTCACCGCCGAGCCGCAACTGCCGTCAGCGCATGGCGCCTACCGTTCTCCGACGGGCCGGCCGATGACGCTGTCCAAGGCGGAGCGCATCGAACTGCTGATGCGCGAATCACGCGCCTGCCATCGCGATCCGCGGATCGTCGACTGGGCGGCCAGCCTCTGGACCACGCAGGTGCGGCAGCTGCTCGCGACCGCGGAGGGTGGCGCCGCGCAGCAGGAGTTCAACTACACGGTGCCGAGCCTGCACGTCACCGCCTTCGCCGACGGCTTGACCCAGACCCGATCATGGGGCGGCCGCGGGAACGGCTTCTGCCAGCAAGGCGGCGCCGAGGTACTCGATCGCTCGGGCTTCGTCGGGTCAGGGGCGACGACGGCCGAAGAAGCGCTGCAGCTGCTGGCGGCGCCCAACTGCCCGAGCGGACGATTCGACATCGTGCTGATGCCGGACCAGATGATGCTGCAGATCCACGAGTCGATCGGTCATCCGCTCGAACTCGACCGCATCCTCGGCGACGAGCGCAACTACGCGGGCACCAGTTTCGTCACGCTCGACATGTTCGGGCGCTACCGCTATGGGTCGGAGCTGCTGAACGTGACCTACGATCCGACGCGGCGCGAGGAATTCGCGAGCTTCGCGTTCGACGACGACGGCGGCGCAGCGCACCGCGAGTACCTGATCCGCGACGGCGTACTGCTGCGGCCGCTCGGCGGCGAGCTGTCACAGCAGCGCGCGTCGATGCCCGGTGTCGCGACGACCCGGGCCTGCAGCTGGAACCGGCCGCCGATCGATCGCATGTCGAATCTGAACATCGAGCCGGGCAGCGCGACACTCGACGACCTCGTCGGGTCGATCGAAGACGGCATCCTGATGAAGACCAACGTTTCCTGGTCGATCGACGACTCGCGCAACAAGTTCCAGTTCGGCTGCGAATGGGGCCAGCGCATCCGCGACGGCAAACTGGCCGAGGTGGTACGCAATCCGAATTACCGCGGCGTGTCAGCGACGTTCTGGCGCTCGCTGGCGATGGTCGGCAACGAAGGAACCGTCGAGGTGATGGGCACGCCGTACTGCGGCAAGGGCGAACCGAACCAGGCGATCAAGGTCGGCCATGCGAGCCCGGCGTGCAAGTTCAGCGGCATCGACGTCTTCGGAGCCGAGCGATGAGCGGCCCGATGCAGCCGTTCTTCGAGCTGGTCGATGTGGCGACGGCCAGCTTGAGAAATGGCGAAGTCCTGTTGGCCGACTTCGTCGGCGAAGAATCGGACTTCGTTCGCTTCAACCGGTCGCGCGTGCGTCAGGCGACCAGCGTCAGGCAGGCCCACGCGACGCTGACGCTGATCGACGGGCGCCGCCGGAACGTCCTGACGATCTCGCTCACCGGCGTTCCGGCGACCGACCGTGCCGTGATGGCCTCGGCCGTCGCGGAACTGCGGACCGAGCTGCCTTCACTGCCGGAGGATCCGTACCTGCTTTACTCGACCGAGCCCTCGCAGTCGGAGCGGATCGAGCGCGGCCGGCTGCCGGCCGGCGAGGACGCGCTGGACGTCGTGCTGTCCGCGGCGGATGGCGCCGATCTGGTCGGCATCTACGCCTCTGGCCCGATGCAGCGCGGCTTCGCCAGTTCGCTCGGCCATCGCCACTGGCATGAGGTCGACAGTTTTCACTTCGACTGGTCGCTTTTTCATGCGGCGGACAAGGCAGTCAAGTCGAGCTATGCGACCGCGCGCTGGGACGCGGATGAACTCTCGCGGCGGATTCGCGCCGCGCGCGAACAGCTGACGCACATCGCGCGGCCCGCGCGCACGATCGAACCCGGCCGCTATCGCACCTACCTCGCCCCGGCGGCACTCGACGAACTGGTCTGGATGCTGAACTGGAGCGGCGTGTCGGCGAAGGCGCAGCGCACGAAGTCAAGCTGCCTGCAGAAGCTGGCGGACGGTGAAGCACAGCTTTCACCCCGCTTCACGCTGCGCGAGAACACGGCCGGCGGCCTGGCGCCGGCGTTCGACGCGGCCGGCTTCACGAAGCCACCTGCGATCGACATCGTCGCCGCTGGCCGGCACGCCGGCTGCATGGTGAGCCCGCGCACAGCGCAGGAATACGGAATCCCCGCAAACGGCGCGGACGAGGAAGAGAGCCTGCAGTCGGTGGACGTTGCGGCCGGCGAACTCGCAACGGACGCGGTGCTCACGGAACTCGGCACCGGCGTCTATGTCGGGAACCTCTGGTATCTGAATTTCTCGGATCGGGCGCAGGGTCGGATCACCGGCATGACCCGCTTCGCCAGCTTCTGGGTCGAGGACGGCGCGATCGTCGCGCCGCTCAATGTGATGCGCTTCGATGACAGCGTCTACCGGATGCTGGGCGCGCATCTCGTCGACTGCACGCGCGAACGCGACTGGATCCTGAACTCGAGCAC
>DAINBQ010000076.1:0-13265 GCA_036732825.1 Burkholderiaceae bacterium
CGTTCGACTTGCATGTGTAAGGCATGCCGCCAGCGTTCAATCTGAGCCAGGATCAAACTCTTCAGTTCGATTCTGTTTGCTTGATTACTCACTCGCTGGAATCGAGGTATTTGATGTTTCCACCGAAGTGTCGACACCTTTTCCCTCTTTCCATTGCGTGAGCACCTAATGTTTTGAGTTCAGCCAGCGCGGTCGGTTGATGTCTTGGCGTGAGACCTTGACGACCTTCCGTGCTGGTTGCGCCCTTCAATTAAGCGCCCACACTTATCGGCTGTTTCGTTTTTAAAGAACAGGCTGCCCCGGCGGGTGCACCACTTAGAGTGCAGCGCGTCGTGAGCAGCGAAGACAGCGATTATGCGGCTCTGCAAAAACCCTGTCAAGCAAGCCCACTCGGCCAACACCTGAGCGATCGCTCGAGGAAGTCTCCATAGGCTTTTGAATCATGAGCTTGGCCTCAAGTTCCCGAAAGCCTGGACGTCGGCCGATTGCGGAGTCGGCGCCAGCGGCCAGGCTAGCGGTGCTCGAAGCGTGGCGCCCGCTTCTCGACGAATGCCGCCATTCCTTCCTTCTGGTCAGCGGTCGCGAACAACGAATGAAACAACCTCCGCTCGAAGAGGAGTCCCTCGGAGAGGGGTGCTTCGTACGCCCGGTTGACGGCCTCCTTTGCCATCATCACTGCGGGCAACGAGTAAGCCGCGATCACAGCGGCCGCGGCCACGGCCTCCTCGAGAAGCTTGTCGTTCGGCACGACGCGCGACACCAGCCCGGCCCGTTCGGCCTCGGCGGCGTCCATCATGCGCGCAGTGAGTATCAGATCCATCGCCTTGGACTTGCCGACAGCGCGCGGCAGCCGCTGCGTTCCGCCGGCCCCGGGAATGATCCCGAGCTTGATCTCGGGCTGGCCGAAGCGCGCGGATTCGGCGGCGATGACGATGTCGCACATCATCGCCAGTTCGCAGCCGCCACCGAGCGCGAAGCCGCTCACCGCCGCGATCACCGGCTTGCGTACGCGCCGGATCGTCTCCCAGTTGCGGGTGATGAAGTCGGACTTGAAGACATCCATGTACGACCACTTGCCCATCGCGCCAATGTCGGCGCCGGCGGCGAATGCCTTTTCGCTGCCCGTCACCACGATTGCACCGATTGCATCGTCGGAATCGAATTTCAGCAGCGCTTCACCGAGTTCCTCCATCAGCCGTTCATTGAGCGCGTTGAGCGCCTTCGGCCGGTTCAGCGTGACGAGGCCGACCCGGCCGCGTGTCTCGACAAGGATCGTTTCGTAGCTCATGCGATGTCTCTCCTGACGGTAGGCCGCGCCATCTTAGCGAGGCTGCCAGGCGGCTGCAGTGCTCAGGTCGCTTCGGAGCGGGCGAGGTAGTCGAGGATCGTGTCGGACGAAAGCGCGCGCGAGTAATAGAAGCCCTGCGCGAACTCGCACCCGATCTCGCGCATGTATTCAACCTGCTCGAGCGACTCGACGCCTTCGGCGACCACCTTGAGGCGGAAGTGCTTGGCGACCGCCAGCATTGCATGCACGATCGCGCGGCTGTCGGCGTCGCCCGGAATGCCTTCGATGAACGACTGGTCGATCTTGAGCGCCGTGATCGGCATGCGCTTCAGGTAGCCCAGCATCGAGTAGCCGGTGCCGAAGTCGTCGAGAACGAGCCCGACTCCGAGTGACGCCAGTTCCGCCAGCACGTCATTGTTTATCTCGGTTTCCTTGACCAACGTGCGCTCGGTGATCTCGAGGACGATGAGACGCGGGTCGACTTCGTGCCGAGCGAGGGCCGAACGGACCAGCGTCGGCAGCGCCGTGGAACCCATCTCGCGGCCGGCCACGTTGATCGACACCGGGACATCGAAGTCCGGGCGCGCCTGCCGCCAGCGATTGATCTGCGAGCACACCTCGTTCAGCACCCAGCGGGTGATGCGTTCCGACAGCCCGCTCACCTCGGCCACGCCGATGAAACGATCGGGCGTCAACATGCCGTGCACCGGATGGTCCCAGCGCAGCAGAGCTTCGAGTCCGACGACGCGCCCGCTCGCCATCTCGACCTGAGGCTGGTATTCGCAGACGAACTGCGGGCTTTCGCTCTGCACCGCCTTCACGAGTTCGATGCCGAGCTGCACTTCGCGCGCTGCGCGCTCGTAGCGAATCGGGTTGAAGAAGCTGAACTGGTTGCGCCCGTCGCGCTTGGCCTGGTACATCGCCGCGTCGGCATTCTTGAGCAGCGTGCTCATGTCGCGCCCATGCTCCGGGAAGAGCGCGACGCCGATCGACGCCGATACCTGCGTGTCGACATGGGGCACGAGGTCGGTGCGGTGCAACGCCTGCGCGATGCGCTCCGCAAGCAGCGCGACTTCCTGCCGGTGCACGAACTCGTTGATCAGCACGACAAATTCGTCGCCACCCAGGCGCGCAACGATGCCGGCGTCGCCGACGGTTTCGCGCAGCACGTCGGCCGCAGACCTGATCAGCGCATCCCCGACCAAGTGTCCGAGCGTGTCGTTGACGTCCTTGAAACGGTCGAGATCGATCAGCATGACCGCCATGCGCCGCTTGCGGTTGGCGGCGGTCATGATCATGTCGCGCATCGTCTCGCGCAGCAGGTTGCGATTCGGCAGCCCGGTCAGCGCGTCGTACCACGCGAGGTGCTCGATCTTCGTCTCGGCGTCCTGCCTCTGCGCGGCCTCGATCGCGAGCGCCAGCATCAGCGCCGTCGTGTTCGCGAAGCTGACATCGTCTTCGTCCCAGTAGCGCGTTTCACGGTTCTGAAGGCACAGCACGCCGCTGACCTGGCCCTCGACCAGGACCGGGACGTCGAGCATCGCGCGGACGTGAGCCCAGTCCGGATCACCGGCGAACATCGTCGTCAGCCGCGACGTGCGAGTGTCGTTGATGATGACCGGATGCCGATTCATCAACTGCGAGAAGTAGGCCGGAAAGCGCTTCGCGGCGAACTCCCGGCCGACCCAGTCACGCTGGAAGCGGTCGCTCGCACGGTCGAACAGCGCCTCGCACTGCAGCAGCTCCGATTCGCTCGCAACCCGCCAGTAGCTCGCGGAGCTCACGTCGAGCACTTCGGTAACCGTGCGCAGGATCGTCGACAGCGACTGGGTGAAGTCCGACTTCGGCAGGATCGCGAGCTCGAGCAGCCGCTCGCGGAACTGAAGGCGCCGCGCCTGCGCCCGCTCGGCGGTACCGAGGTCGCGCGCGGTAAGCACGAGGCCGCGCACGTTCGGATCATCGAGCCGGTTCGACAACACGCAGCAGATGCTGCGGCCGCTGCCGGCCAGCGCTGCCCGCGTCCGCAGGTAAAGCTGTGTCGGCTGCCGGTCACCCGGCGGCTCGTGCAGCAGGCGGTCGACCGCCCGGCGAAACTCGATTCGTGACGGCTGGTCGAGAATGAACTCGAAGGGCGACCCGAGCACATCGGATTCGTGTTCCCCGGTGATCGGCTCGAGCGCTGCGCTCGCGTAGACGACGCGCCGGTCTGCATTCAGGACGACGGTCAATTCGGACTGGTGCTCGGCCAGCGCGCGCGAGCGCGCATCGGCGAGTCGCGCCTGGCGCGCTGCCGAACGCTCCTTCGAGGTGTCGGCGATGACAATGACCGCGTACTCGTCCTGTTCGAAACGAAATGGCCGGATCAGGATCCGGGCCGTCAGGTGGCCGCCGAGCCGAAGCGGCAACTTGGTTTCGACTCGGGCCTCGGTCGATGCGACCGCGTCGGCCCACAGGCGAGCCCAGCGGCGCGCGAATGCTGCGTGACTGGGATAGGCGACGAGTTCCGCGACGCTGCGACCGATCGGCGAGTCGCCCCCGACCAGCGCGGCTGCTTCCGAATTGAGCGCGAGGATCTGTCCGCTCGCGTTGACGCAGAAAATCGGGACGCCGGCGAAATCGAACGCTGCCTGCTTGAGCGAGCGTTCGACTGCGGTCTGTCGAAGCGGGATGACCGTCGATGCCAAGTGTGTGCCTCGCGCACTGCACGGCGACCTCACGCGACTCCAGTCGAGTCGAGGTCTCTGCCGATTCTGCCACGGCGACGGCGCTCGATAGCATCGAATAAGCCGGAAAGTAGGTGCCGGACCGCGCTGGTTCTTTGCGCCGATCAGGCAGGGACGGATGACTTCGCCGGCTCGACGCCCTGCCGTTGCGCGTAGTCCGCGACCCGGCTGGCAGTGGCATGACCGGACTTCACGCAATCACTGATCGACACACCGCCGCGGTAGTTCGCGCAAAAGTAGAGGCCGGGAACTGCGCGCTCGGCTCCTTCGACGGCGGCGATGCGCTGCAGGTGGCCCAGCGTGTATTGCGGAATCGCACGCTCCCAGCGCGTGACTTCCGTCCAGAGCGGCTCGGCACGCGCTCCGATCAGGCGCACCATTTCGTTCTGCACCGCGGCGGCCAACTCGACGTCGGGCGCAGCTGCCATCGCGGGATTGCGCAAGCCGCCGATGAAGGTCGTCAGAAGCACCGTGTCGGCAGGAGCCCGACCCTCGAACATCATGCTCGAGAAGAGCGAGCCCAGCACCGCAGGGCGCTCACGGGCAGGCGCGAGAAAGCCGAAACCGTCGAGCGGATGGGCGACGTCCTCGCGTCGATAAGCGCTGGCCAGGACCGCAACCGGCGCATAGGGGATCTCGCCCAAAGCCTGCGAGGCCGTCGCATCGAGTGACTTGACGAGCACGGCGGCAGCGTAGGCCGGCACCGCCAGCACGACGGCTCGCGCTTGCCGTACAAGCGCCTGCCCCTGGCGCTCGCCCGTCACGGTGAATCCATCACTGCTCCGCGCGATGGAAGTCACCCGGACGCTGCATTGCACGTTGCCGACGGCGCGGGCCAGGGCGTCGGTCAACGCCTGCATGCCCTCCCGGAACGAAAAGCTGGGCGCCATGTTCTTCGCCTTCTCCGCGCTCCGCTTGCGCTCGCGCGCCCCGAGAATCGCTCCCTTGATCAGGCTTCCATAGCGCTGTTCGAGCGCATGCAGGCGCGGAAACGCCGCCGGCACCGACAGCCGCTCGGGGTCGCCGGCATAGATGCCGGCTACGAACGGTTCGATCGCATAGTGGAGGAATTCGGGCCCGAGCCGGCGCCGGACGAACTGCGCAATCGACTCCTCACGCTCCGCCGGCGCTTTGCCGATGAAGGGTTCGGCGAGAAGCCGCAGCTTGGCGCCGAGGGAGAACAGCGGCGTCGCGACCATCGCGCCGGGCGCAGTTGGCATCGCGACCAGACGCCCACCACGCAGCACGTAGCGCCTGGACGAGGCTTCGCTGGCCTCGATGCGCTGGTCTTGAATGCCGAGGTCGCGCAGCATCTCGTTGATCAGCGGCGTCGTATCGAGGCCGCTGTTCGGGCCGCGCTCGAACAGGGCGCCGGCGCGCCGCTGCGAGCCGATGACGCCGCCCGGACGCGCCGCGGCCTCCAGGACCTCCACCTTCAAGCCGGCGCGGGCCAGCCGAAACGCGGTGACCAGGCCCGACAGGCCGGCGCCGATGACAACGACATCCGTATCCATCGTGGTGAGTTCCTTCGCCGATTCGCCGACTGTGGAGCATTCCATGCAGAAAACCGCGGGTCTTGTGCGCCCTCAAGCCCCAAGCCTGAGGCCGGGAGAATGCGCGGTGTGGTTGAGTTCGTGCAAACCGGCGCACCGCCGAGGTGCGCCATGTGAACCCGCAGTCCGCCGGACCCGGAATGGCGGGCTCCCTCAGGCCGTCCCGGCGTCGTAGTATCGTCCGTTCCCCCGTCTGCATACTCTGCGCCATGTTCAAGGCGATTTTCCTCAGCAAGGAAGGCGACCAGTTCCGCGCCGAACTGCGTGAACTCGACGACGCCGAACTCGAAGCCAACACCCCGGGCGCCGACGTCAAGCTGGCGATCGATCATTCGACGATCAACTACAAGGACGGACTGGCGCTGACGAACAAGTCGCCAGTCGTGCGCAAGTGGCCGATGGTCCCGGGCATCGACTGTGCCGGCACCGTCGTCGAAAGCGCCTCCCCGGCATGGAAGCCCGGTGATGCAGTCGTGTTGAATGGCTGGGGCGTCGGCGAGACCGCGTGGGGCGGACTCGCGCAGCGCGGCCGCTACAAGGCAGACTGGCTGGTCCGCGTCCCCGCCCCATTGACGACGCGCGACACGATGGCAATCGGCACCGCCGGGTACACGGCGATGCTGGCGTGCATGGCGCTGGCCGATCAGGGCGTTGCCAGCGGCGATATCCTGGTCACCGGTGCGAGCGGTGGCGTCGGTTCCTTTGCGATTGCGATCCTGGCCCGGCGCGGATACCGCGTCATCGCGAGCACCGGCAAGCTCGCCGAGTCCGACTACCTGCGAGCGCTCGGCGCTGCCGAAATCTTCGATCGATCGGAACTGTCCGCTCCCGGCAAGCCCCTGCAGAAGGAGCGCTGGGCCGGCGTCGTCGATTCCGTCGGCAGCATCACGCTCGCCAATGCATGCGCGCAGACCCGCTCCGGAGGTGTCGTCGCGGCTTGCGGTCTCGCAGGGGGGATGGACTTCCCTTCGAGCGTCGCGCCTTTCATTCTGCGAGGGATACGGCTGATCGGAATCGATTCTGTGATGTGCCCGATCGAGCGCCGCACCCTGGCCTGGCAACATTTGGCTCAGGAAGTCGACCGCCAGCTGCTGGACGCGATCACGCGCGAGATCGGACTGGCCGGGGTGTTCGACGCCGGCCGCGCGATCCTGAGCGGTCAGGTGCGCGGCCGCATCGTTGTCGACGTGAACCGCTGAGTCCGCACCGATCCAGCGGCATCGGACTTTTTCCTTCCTGGAGGATGAATGACCCGTTTGAACGTTAACGGCAAGGCGGTCGAGGTCGATGCCGATCCCGCGACCCCGTTGCTGTGGGCGCTGCGCGACGACCTTGGCATGACGGGCACCAAGTTTGGCTGCGGTGTCGCACTTTGCGGCGCCTGCACGGTCCACTTGAACGGGCAGCCGGTGCGATCGTGCGCGACCCCGATTTCTGCCGCTGCCGGCGGCCAGGTGACGACGATCGAGGCGATGGCCGGCGACAAGGTCGGGCGTGCGGTGCAGGACGCCTGGGTCAAGCTTGACGTCGTGCAGTGCGGTTACTGCCAGTCGGGCCAGGTGATGGCCGCCACCGCACTGCTGAAATCCAAGAAGAACCCGAGCGACGCCGATATCGACGGCGCGCTGGCGGGCAACCTGTGCCGCTGCGGCACCTATGCGCGCGTCCGGGCCGCGATCAAGGACGCGGCCAAGAGCCTGGCGTAGGGAGGATCGAATGCGCTTCCTGCAACAGCTCTCGCAGTCCGACCTCGCTGCGCTCGGTGCCGAGCCGACCGTATCGAAGCTCACGCGGCGCGATTTCCTGAAGGCCACGGGTGTCGCCGGCGGCGGACTGATGCTCGCGGTCCAGTGGCAGCCGGCGTCGGCGCAGAACCAGGCGTTGCCCCAGGACAAGAGCAAGTTCGCCTATCCGCCGAACGCCTTCATCCGCATCGCGCCCGACAACACGACGACGATCTTCGTCAACAAGCTGGAGTTCGGGCAGGGCGTGTTCACTGCGCTGCCGATGCTGATCGCCGAGGAGCTCGACTGCGACTGGGACAAAGTCCGCGCCGAGCACGCACCGGCGGCCGCCGTTTACGCCCATCCGCAGTTCGGCATGCAGTTCACGGGTGGCTCGCAATCGGTGGCTTCGAGCTACCGGCAGTTTCGGGTCATCGGCGCCAGCGCGCGCCAGATGCTGGTCGCGGCCGCTGCGGCCCAATGGAAAGCCGATCCGAAGAAGATCGAGACGATCGAGGGCCAGGTCCTCGAGCTCGGCGGCCAGCGCCGGCGCGCCAGCTTCGGTTCGCTCGCCGAGGCGGCGATGAAGCTCGAGGTTCCTGCGCGCGCCGCGCTGAAGGCCGATCGCCGGGATTTCACGCTGATCGGCAAACCGACGCGCAGGATCGACTCGCGCGAGAAGGTCAACGGCAGCGCGCAGTTCGGCATCGACAAGACCTTGCCCAATATGCGGGTCGCCGTGGTCGCCCGGCCGCCGGTGTTCGGCGGCAAGGTCGCATCCTTCGATCCGGCGAAGGCGCGTGCGGTCAAGGGAGTGGATGCGGTGATCCAGGTGCCGGTCGACCGCGGCGGCAGCGGCGTCGCCGTCGTCGGCAAGGGCTACTGGCCGGTCAAGACGGCGCGCGACGCGCTCGAGGTGAAGTGGGAACTGCCGGCCGGCCCCACGACGGCAGACCAGATGCGCAGCTACCGCGAGCTCGCGGCCAAGCCCGGGCTGAGTGCGCGCGCCGACGGGGACCCGCAGGCCGTGGCGAACGCCGCGCGCAGGATCGAGGCGGAATTCGAATTCCCGTATCTCGCGCACGCGCCGATGGAGCCGCTGAACGCGGTGGTCGACCTGAAGGCGGACGGCTGCACTGTCTACTGCGGCTCGCAATTCCAGACGATCGACCAGATTCGGATCGCAAGCACAGCGGGACTGCAACCGGAGCAGGTCAACCTGGTCACCATGTTCGCGGGCGGTGGCTTTGGACGGCGCGCGATCCCGACCTCCGACTACCTGGTCGAAGCCGTCAACGTCGCCAAGGCGATGAAGGTTGCGGGCATCGATGCGCCGGTCAAGGTGATCTGGTCGCGCGAGGACGACATCAAGGGCGGCTACTACCGACCGGCGCACCTGCATCGCGTCGCGATCGGTGTCGATGCGGCCGGCAAACTGGTGGGATGGCAGCACACGGTCGTCGGGCAGTCGATTCTGAAGGGGACAGCCTTCGAGAAGAGTTTCGTGAAGGACGGCATCGACAGTTCATCGACCGAAGGAATCGTCGATACGCCCTACTCGATTCCGAACCTGCAGGTGACGGTGCACCATCCCGAAGTCAACGTTCCGGTGCTGTGGTGGCGTTCGGTCGGCCATTCGCACACGGCGTACGTGATGGAAACGCTGATCGACGAACTCGCGCGCGGCGCAAAGCAGGATCCGATCGCGTACCGGCTGTCACTGCTCGACGCCAAGCACACACGCCACCGCGCAGTCCTGAACCTGGTCCGCGAGCGGTCGGGTTGGAGCAAACCTGCGCCGGCGGGACGCGCGCGCGGCGTTGCGATCCACGAGTCGTTCGGAACCGTCTGCGCGCACGTCGCAGAAGTTTCGGTGCAGGGCAACCAGATTCGCGTGCACCGGGTCACCTCGGCGATCGACTGCGGCATCGCCGTGAATCCGCTGACGGTCGACGCGCAGGTGCAGTCGGGAATGGTCTACGGGCTCTCGGCCGCGCTCCACAGCCAGATCACGCTGAAGAACGGACAGGTCGAACAGACCAACTTCGGCGACTACCCGGTGCTGCACATCAACGAGATGCCGGAGATTTCGGTGCATATCGTTCCGAGCGGCGCCGATCCGACCGGAGTCGGCGAGCCCGGCACGCCTCCGATCGCACCGGCCGTCGCGAATGCTGTCTTCGCGCTGACCGGAAAGCGCTTGCGCAAGCTGCCGTTCGATCTCGCCGCGGCGACGAGCACGTGAATTGCCCTGACATTTCGCCCGCGGTTTCGCGGCCGCCCGCCGTTCCGGCCGGCCCGAAGTTTTGCTCTTCACCTTCCCGAATCAATGGAGAAAAGATGATCTGCTCTGGATACAAACGCACTGCTGCGGTCGCGCTGACCGGCGCGCTTATCGCGCTCTCCGGCGCCGCCGATGCGCGCGACCGCAAGGACTGCGACCGCGACTACAAGCCCCAGGTGGGCCAGTCAGGCAAGGACGTCGTGTGGGTGCCGACCCCCGATGAACTCGTGCAGCGCATGCTGGGCATGGCGAAGGTCACGCCGCAGGACATCGTTTACGACCTCGGTGCCGGCGACGGCAAGATCGCGATCGCGGCCGGCAAGCTCGGCGCGAATGCGGTCGGCATCGAGTACAACCCGGACATGGCCAAGCTGGCGCAGTGCTATGTGCAGGCCGAAGGCCTGACCGGCAAGACGCGCATCATCCAGGGCGACATATTCAAGGAAGACTTCAGCAAGGCGACCGTCATCACGATGTACCTGCTGCCGGAACTGAACCTGCGGCTGCGCCCGACACTGCTGAACATGAAACCCGGAACGCGCGTGACGTCGCACCAGTTCACGATGGGCGACTGGGAGGCCGATGAGACCGCGGAGATCGAATTCCGCACCGCCTACCTGTGGATCGTGCCGGCCAAGGTGGAGGGATCATGGACGCTGCGCGAGCAGGGCGGCAGCAACGCCCAGTACGCGGTCAACCTGAGCCAGAAGTACCAGAAGATCAGCGGCGATGTCAGCGTGGGCGGCAAGAAGCAGCCGCTGGTCGGCGCCACGCTGCGCGGCGAGGAGATCAGCTTCGTCTTCAATGACGAAAAGGGCGTCACCCGCAAGCTGACCGGCACCGTGCGCGGCAACGAACTCTCCGGCGTGCTGAAGGGCGGCGCCGCAGAGGCCAAGGTCACCGGCAGCCGCAAGTAACGCGGCCCGGCCCGCCCCAGCCCCGCATCCGCGGGGCTTTTATTTTCCCGGAGACGACACGATGAGCGCCCCTCCAGCCACTGCTCCCGCCCCGGCGCGCAATGACGACGCCGCGCCGCGGCCGGTGCTCTCGGTGTTCGATGCGGTGATGATCATCGCCGGCATCGTCATCGGCGGCGGCATCTTTTCCTTTCCGCCGCTGGTGGCGGGAATGACGGGCTCGGTCGGCTGGATGTTCGGCGCCTGGATCCTTGGTGCGGTGCTCGCGCTGATCGGCGCGCTCTGCTACGCGGAGCTCGCGGCGTCGTTTCCGAGCGCCGGCGGCGACTACCACTTCCTGACGCGGGCCTACGGCAAGGACATCAGCTTCTTCTTCGCGTGGGCCCGCGTCACTGTCATCACCACCGGCGCGATCGCGCTGCTGGCCTTCGTATTCGGCGACTACATGAGCCGCGTGCTGCCGCTTGGCGCCCAGTCGACCGCGATCTACGCATTGCTGGTCGTCGTTGCACTGACCGCGGTGAATGTCTCCGGGCTGCGTGAATCGTCGCGCACGCAGAACGTGATGTCTGCATTGCTGGTGCTCGGCATGCTGATTGTCGTCGTTGCCGGCTTCAGCGCCCCAACGGTTTCAGCGCTGCCGGTCGCGGGCGATACCGGCATGCCGGCGCTGTTCGGCACTGCCCTGCTGTTCGTGCTGTTCACGTACGGGGGCTGGAACGAGGCGGCGTACATCTCGGCCGAGGTCAAGGGCGGCCCGCGCGTGATCGTCAAGGTTCTCGTGCTTTCGCTCGCGCTGATCACCGTGGTCTATGTCCTTTTTATCGCCGCGCTGCTGGCGGGCCTCGGCTTCGAAGGCCTGCAGGCCAGCAAGCAGGTGGCCGCCGATGTCGCGCAGAAGGCATTCGGGGTCGCCGGTGAGAAACTGATCGGCGCCATCGTCGCGCTGGCAGCGCTGACATCGATCAATGCAACGATGATCGTCGCGGCACGGACGAACTATTCGCTCGGCAGGGACTGGCCCGTGTTTTCCTTCATGGCGCACTGGAATGCGCGGCGTGATGCTCCGGTCGTCGCGTTCATCGTGACCGGCGCGATTTCGGCGGCGCTGGTCCTCGTCGCGGCGGTGAACCAGGGCGGAGTCAAGTTCATGGTCGACTTCACCGCGCCGGTGTTCTGGTTCTTCTTCCTGCTGACCGGCATCAGTCTGTTCGTGCTGCGCCTGCGTTTTCCGACGACTCCGCGGCCCTTCAAGGTGCCGATGTACCCGATCGTGCCGATCGTGTTCGTATGTACCTGCGCGTTCCTGCTGTATCGCAGCCTGCTCTTCACGCTGGAGAACAAGGCGATCCAGATCGCGCTGTACGTGATGCTCGCCGGGATTGCCGTCTGGATCACGATGAAGCTGAGGCGACCGCGCTAGATGCAGCCAGTCGGCCTGCTGCTGGCCGCCGGACTCGGCTCGCGCTACGACCCGACCGGGCGCTCCCTGAAGTTGTTGCAGCCGGTCACCGCGGGCCCTGGCGCCGGGCTGCGGATCGCGCAGGCAGCCGCGCGTACGCTCGCGGCCCCGGGCATCCGCCGCTTCGCAGTCGTTCGCCCGCCTGACGATCCGCACCAGCCGGAGCTCCATGCGCTTCTGCGGCGCGAGGGCTGCGAATTGGTGGTGTGCGAACGAGCCGCCGAAGGCATGGGCTCGTCAATTGCCTGCGGGGTCCGCGCGACCGAAGACGCGGAGGGCTGGGTCGTGGCGCTCGGTGACATGCCGATGATCGCGCCTGCGACCGTGATCGCCGTCGTCGCGGCGTTGCGCGCCGGTCACGTGGTGGTTGCTCCGAGCTGGCAAGGTCGGCGCGGCCACCCGGTCGGCTTCGCTGCGGAGTGCCGGCCAGAACTCCTGACGCTCCAGGGCGATCGCGGTGCGCGCGACGTGCTGGCCGCTCATCCACCTCACCTGATCGACGTCGATGATCCGGGCATCCTGACCGACATCGATCACTCATAGGACGATATGAACCCGTACACGACCTTCTGGTGGACCTCTGCATTCCAGGCAGCGCAGATCGGCTGGCACGCGCCGGTGGTCATCGGCCAGCGCCTGCTGCGCATCGCGGCGTCCGGATCGCAGCCAAGCGCGGCCGACCAGCGCGAGTGGATGCGCATGGTGTTTGAGAAGAACGAGGCGGCGTTCGATTCCGCGATGTCCTTCTGGACGGCGGCGCTGCACGGACAGCAGCAGGCATGGCAGCGAGCGCTGCGGGCCGGGCGTCTCGTCACGCCTGCAGATTTCTTGCTGACCGGCGGAACGGCTCGTCGGCTGGGCCGATCACTCGCGCCGGTGACCCGTCGGGTGAAGTCCAATGCGCGCCGCCTGACCCGGCGCCGTCGCAACTAGCCGGAGCCTCCACTATGCTGCCGGCGTAAAGCTTGAAGCGAGCAAGGATGGCGCGGCACGCACATCGGCATCTCGAGCACGCCGGCCGGCCCAGGGGCCGCGATCCGCTGTGATCACGATTGAATCGCCGGCACAACGGGCCTACTCGCTGCTCGGCCAGGGCCGGGCCGCCGACGCGCTTGCGCTGACAACCCCGTTTGCCTCCCGTGCGAACGCCGACTCGGCAATTCTCGATGCACACGCTGCGGCGTTGAAGGCCCTGAACCGGCACGCCGATGCGCTCGAGTTCAATGCGCGAGCAACGCGGGCGGGCCCGACCAACGCTGTCGCCTGGCATAACTACGCGGCGACCCTCGGCGATCTCGAGCGTTGGCCCGAAGC
>DAINBQ010000077.1:0-8288 GCA_036732825.1 Burkholderiaceae bacterium
GCTGCACCCACCAGGCCACCGGCCGCTTCACGACCTCGATCTCGATCTCCGCGATCAGCTTCTCACGGTTGCGAACCCGGTCCGCATTGCGCCGGTAACGCGGGTCGTTCGCCAGATCCGGTCGTCCTGCAACTTCACAGAACTTGGCGAACTGCGCGTCGTTCCCGACCGCGATGATCACGTAGCCGTCTGCGGCATCGAAGACCTGGTACGGCACGATGTTCTGGTGCGCGTTGCCGGCGCGGCCCGGCGCCTTGCCGGAGGTCAGGTAATTCATGTTCATGTTGGCCAGCATCGCCAGCATGACATCGAACAGCGCCATGTCGATATGCTGGCCCTCGCCGGTGCGCTCGCGGTGGGCCACTGCCGCCAGGATCGCGACGGTCGCGTACATACCGGTCATCAGGTCCGAGACTGCGACACCGGCCTTCTGCGGTCCGCCGCCCGGCAGGTCATCGCGCTCGCCGGTGATCGACATGAAGCCGCCCATGCCCTGGATGATGAAGTCGTATCCCGGCCGATCGCGGTGGGGCCCGGTCTGCCCGAAGCCCGTGATCGAACAGTAGATGAGCCGCGGGTCGAGCGCGGCCAGCGACGCAAAATCGAGCCCGTACTTCGCCAGCTGACCGACCTTGTAGTTCTCGACGACGATGTCGCTGGCAGCGGCAAGCTTGCGGACCAGCGCCTGTCCTTCGGGCCGCGCGATGTCGATCGTCACGGATCGCTTGCCGCGGTTCGCGGAAAGGTAATAGGCCGCTTCGCTCGTGTCCCTCCCGTCGGCCCCTTTCAGATAAGGTGGTCCCCAGGCACGGGTGTCGTCGCCGGACGCGGGCCGCTCGACCTTGATCACCTCGGCGCCGAGGTCCGCCAGCAGCTGGGTGGCCCACGGACCCGCCAGCACCCGGGTCAGGTCGAGCACGCGCAGCTGGCCGAGGGACTTCATCGCATCGAGGTTAGCAAACGCCGCAGCGTCGGCCTGAGCATTACCTAAACTATGCGGATGGCACGCCTGTTGTCGCCCCGCATGCTGCAGTTCGCCGCAAATGTGTGGCCGCCTTATCTGGGCGCCGGGATCCGCGTGCGCCACGTCGCCCACGACTATCGCAGCGTGACAGTCGAAGTGCCTCTGCGCTGGTACAACCGCAACTTTGTCGGAACCCAGTTCGGAGGATCGCTGTACGCGATGGCAGACCCGTTTTTCATGCTGATGCTGACGCATGTTCTGGGGCGCGATTACCAGGTGTGGGACAAGACGGGTTCGATCGATTACGTGGCGCCGGGTCGCGGCCGTGTCTGGGCGCGATTCGAGCTGGCCGACGACGATCTCGCGCAGATCAGGCATATGACCGCGGCAGGCGACAAGCATCTGCATCTGTTCAAGGTGGACATCAAGGACGATGACGGCCTGGTGGTCGCGCGGATCGAGAAGATCGTCTACATCCGCCGGCGGCGCAGCGCGGAGGAGGGCACATGAAGGCGCGCCCCTGGCCCTACGCTCGTGTTCTGGCTCACCGGGGCGGCGGAGCGCTCGCGCCGGAGAACACCCTGGCGGCGATCAGGACCGGATACGCACATGGCTTTCGCGCGGTCGAGTTCGACGCGATGCTGCCGGCAGACGAGACGCCGGTGCTGATGCACGATCCGACGCTCACGCGGACGGCACGTGTGAAAGGCAAGGTCACCGACTGGAGCGCCGCCCGGCTGCAGCAGCTCGACGTCGGCAGCTGGCATTCGGCGCAGTTCGCAGGCGAACCGGTCCCGACACTGGCCGACGCCCTCGCATTCTGCCGTGGGCATGGAATCTGGCCCAATGTCGAGATCAAGCCCGCGCCCGGCCGCGAACGCCCGACGGGGGCCGCGGTTGCGCGGGAAACAGCGCGCGCGTACGCGGACGTGCTCGTTCCGGGCAGCGATCCTTTCGCCGGCGTTGATCCGCGCCTGCCGCTGCTGTCATCGTTTTCGCCCGAGGCTCTGCAGGCAGCGCGCGAGGCGGTACCCGAACTGCCGAGGGGATGGCTGGTTGATCAGGTGCCGCGGCCCTGGCACGTGGAAATCGAGGCGCTGGGATGCGTGTCGCTGCACGCGGACCAGCGGTACCTGTCGGCGGAACTGGCGCGCTCGGTGAAGGCGTCGGGTGTCTGGCTCTTCTGCTACACGGTCAACGAGCCGCAGCGGGCTCGCGAACTCCTGGGCTGGGGCGTCGATGCCTTCTGCACGGATCGCATCGACCTGATCGGCGCGGACTTCGCGGCTGGCTAGGGCCTTAAGGCCTCAGGCGACCGGTCGCGTGTCGGCGAACGACGGCCGCGCGGCTACCTTCTCGTAGTGACGAGCGAGATTCGGATAGGGTCCGCGCCAGTCTATGTGGCCGAACCTGAAATCGAGATAGCCGAGCGCGCAGCCGACCGCGATGTCAGCGAGCGTATAGGTGTGACCGTTGCACCACTGCTTGTCGGCCAGACCGCGGCTCATTGCCTCCACACCGGTGTGCACCTTGCCCATCTGGCGGTCGATCCATCGGCTGCTTTGCTGCTCCGGCGGGCGCTGCGTCTGTTCGAGTCGCGCCAGAATGGCCGCGTCGATCACGCCGTCGCCGAGTGCCTCCCAGGTCCGTACTTCGGCACGCTCGCGTCCGTTCGCCGGGATCAGCCGCGAAACCGGCGTCATCGTGTCCAGATACTCGACGATGACGCGCGAATCGAAAACGGCGCCACCGTCCTCCATGATCAGGCACGGGACCTTGCCGAGCGGATTGGCATCATGGATCTGCGAATCCTCGGCCCATACATTCTCCAGCTCGAGCTGGTATTCGATTCGCTTCTCCGCCATCACGATGCGGACCTTGCGCACATAGGGACTTGCGAGCGAGCCGATCAGGCGGATGTTCTTGGACACGGCGGGAGGGGTCGGAAATAGGTCAGCGAGTATATCGGTGCTGCGCGCCCGGGCAAAAACGGCCGCGGGAACGCGAGGTGGGCGATCCGCCTTTGCTACACTGCCTTGGCCTCATCACCCCGCCCTCGCTCCTGCCTCGCGACGTGTCCGTCGAACTCGTTTCGCTCACTGCAATTTCACCGCTCGACGGCCGCTACGGCCGGCAGACGGCCGAGTTGCGCGAGATTTTTTCCGAGTTTGCGTTCATGCGGGAGCGGTTGCGGGTCGAGGTCGAATGGCTGACGGCTCTGGCGTCGCACGGCCTGGCGGAGCTGACGGCGCTGGACGATACCGCCCGAAGCGAGCTGCAGCGACTCGTGACCGAGTTCAGCATCGAGGACTGCACCGAGATCAAGGCGATCGAGGCCGAGACGAATCACGACGTCAAGGCCGTCGAATACTTCATCAAGCGGCGCGTCGGCGACAAGCTGGGCCGCGCCGCCGAATTCATCCACTTCGCGTGTACGTCCGAGGACATCAACAACGTCGCGCACGCGTTGATGCTCGAGCGCGGGCGCTTCGTGCTGCAGGGCCGGCTGCGCGCCATCCACGCGCAGTTGCGCGAGTATGCACACGGCTACGCCGATCTGCCGATGCTGTCGCGCACGCACGGCCAGCCCGCGTCTCCGACGACGGTCGGCAAGGAGTTCGCCAATTTCACCGTGCGGCTCGGCAATGCGATCGACGCCATTGCTCGCGTCATGCTGCTGGCGAAGATGAACGGCGCGGTCGGCAACTTCAATGCGCACCTTGCCGCCTATCCGCAGGTCGACTGGGAGGGCTTTGCCCGTGGCGTGGTCGAGGACCTGGGGCTCGGATTCAACGCGCACACGATACAGATCGAGCCGCATGACTACATGGCGGAACTGTTCGACGCGATCGCGCGCGCGAACACGATCCTGGTCGACCTCAACCGCGACCTGTGGGGCTACATCGCGCTCGGCTATTTCGGGCAGAAGCTGCGCACGGGCGAAGTCGGGTCCTCGACGATGCCGCACAAGGTCAACCCGATCGACTTCGAGAATTCGGAAGGCAATCTCGGTCTCGCGACCGCCGTCCTGAGGCATCTGGCCGAGAAGCTGCCGGTGTCACGCTGGCAGCGCGACTTGACTGACTCGACGGTCCTGCGCAACCTCGGCGTCGCCTTCGGCTACTCGCTGGTCGGCTACGAGGCCTGCCTGCGGGGATTGCGCAAGCTCGAAGTCAACGAGGCGAAGCTCCGGGCCGATCTCGACGAAGCGTGGGAAGTGCTCGCCGAGCCGGTGCAGACGGTCATGCGCCGCTACGGCGTGCCGAATCCGTACGAACAATTGAAGGCGCTGACACGCGGCAAGGGCATCACGCGAGAGGCACTGCACGAGTTCGTGCGCGGTCTCGCGATCCCGGCCGAGGCGCGTGACGCGCTGCTGGCGCTGACACCGGCCGACTATGTTGGCAAGGCGGGTGAACTCGCGCGCCGCGCGTGAGTGCAACGCCGGGATCGAGTGGCGTATGGCAGCGGCCACATGGGACGACCGCTATTCGGCACCGGCGATCGCGCTGCACTGGCTGATCGCGCTGCTCATCCTTGCGACTGTTCCGCTGGGTCTCGTGATGACGGAACTCGCACTGTCACCGACGAAGCTCAGGCTCTATTCCTATCACAAGTGGATCGGCGTCACGGTGTTTGCGCTCGCCTGCGTGCGGCTCGCCTGGCGCACGACCCATCGGCCCCCGGCCCTGCCGCCGATACCGGCGTGGCAGGCGCAGATGTCCCGGATCGTGCATCGCGCGCTGTACGGGCTGCTGCTTGCAGTACCGCTGTCGGGCTGGCTCTACAGCTCGGCAACGGGGGTACCGACTGTCTATCTTGGGTGGTGGCAGCTGCCCGACCTGGTCGCGCGTGACAAGGAACTCGCCGCAGCACTGAGACTGCTGCACAAGTCGCTCAACGTTGCGCTTGCAACGCTGGTGCTGTTGCACGTGCTGGCGGCGCTGAAGCATCAGTTCGTCGATCGCGATCGCCTGCTCGTCCGCATGTGGCCCGCGCGAAAGACGCGAGAGGTGGGACAGTGAGCCGATTGACGTGGCTTGCCGCGCTCGTCCTGCTGCTGCCGGCGGCGGCCGGAGCGCAGGCAATCGACTCCGCGCGGAGCTCGATCCGCTTCACGACGCGGCAGATGAACGTGCCGGTCGAAGGGGAGTTCCGGAGGTTCGGCGGCGAGATCCGGTGGAACCCGACACGCCCCGAGGAATCGCAGGCGGCCTTCGAAGTCGACATCGGCAGTGTCGATCTCGGCGCAGCCGATTTCAGTGACGAGGCCCGGGGTCGGAGCTTTTTCAATGCTGTGGTTTTCCCGCAGGCCTCGTTCCGTTCGTCGTCGGTCCGGGCGTTGGGTGAGGGCCGCCACGAAGTCGCAGGCAGACTGGGAATCAAGGGCGTCGCCCGCCACATAGTGGTCCCGTTCACGGTCAGGACCGAGACGGACACTCGCATTTTCGAAGCGGCGTTCACGTTGAAGCGACTCGATTTCCGGATTGGCGAGGGGGCCTGGGCGGACACGGGAACGCTCTCAAACGATGTCGAAGTCAGGGTGCGGCTCGTCACGGCCGGACCTTGACCGCCTTCGATGCGCGGAATAAAAACGTGTGCAGACTGTTCACACCGCAGCGCCCCGTGAAAGGAATTCCTGTGCGCAGAACAATGAAGGTCCTGATGGCTTTTACATCGCTCGCCGCCGGCGCGGCATTGGCGCAGGCCGAGACCTACAAGATCGACTCGCAGCACACGTTCCCGACCTTCGAAATCGAGCATCTTGGACTGTCGACGCAGATCGGTCGCTTCAACGAGACGCGTGGCCAGATCGTCCTGAACGCAGCGGCAAAGACCGGGTCGGTCGAAGTGACGGTCAACACCGCGAGCATCGACACCGGTCTGAAGGCGCTCGAGGATGAACTCCGGTCCGCCAGTTTCTTCAATGTCGAGAAATTCCCGACGATGACATTCAAGTCGCGCAAGCTGGTGTTCGACGGCGACCGGCTGGTAAGCGTCGATGGCGATCTGACGCTGCTCGGCGTGACGCGGCCACTGACGCTGCGCGTCGAATCGATGCGCTGCGCAACGCACCCGATGGCCAAGCGCAGGGCCTGCGGGGGTGTCGTCACCGGTGCGCTCAATCGCGCCGAATTTGGAATGACCAAGTTCGCACCGGCGCTCCTCGGCCATGAAGTGAAACTGCGCTTCCCGGTCGAGGCGTTGATCGACGGTTGACCTCGCATCGCAGCTTTCGGACCCAAGGAGACATTGCCGTGTTGAATAAAGCCCTGATCGTCGCCGCCACCGTGCTGTTCGCCGCGCCGTCCCACGCCCAGTTCGCGAAGCCCGAGGACGCCTACAAGTACCGCGCGGCCGTCATGACCCTGCAGGGCGCACACATGGGGCGTATCAATGCGCAGCTGAAGTCCGGCTCGCCGAACATGCAGGTGATCGCGGACAATGTCGCGCTGCTCGACACGCTGAACAAGCTTTTCTTTGCGGCGTTCCCGGACGGCTCGGACATGGTCGCATCTTCGCGCGCGAAGCCGGAGATCTGGACGCAGCCGGCCAAATTCAAGCAATACGCCGACAAACTGAACACTGAAGTGGTGCGCCTCTCGGCGGCCACGAAGAGCGGCGATCCGGCGGCGACCCGATCCGCGTTCTCCTCCGTCGCGCAGGCCTGCAAGGCCTGTCACGACGACTTTCGGCGCGACTGAGAGCGGCTCGACGGATCACAGCGTCACGACGTAAGCAACGAGCCCGGCCGCGAGCGCGGCGAGCAGCAGGGCCCGCAGCCGCAGGATCGGGTCGTCCCGTGCCGGCACCCCCGCGCCAGGTCGGTCGCCGCTGACCATCGGCGCGATCAGGTTGCGCCGGCGCACGATCAGGTAATAACCGACGGCGCCGACATGCAGGGTCACGAGCGCGATCAGCGTCTTTTCACCCCACCGGTGAATCGTCGACAGTCGGTCGCTGACCGCACTGCTGACGAACCGCGCCAGCGGGCCCTCGTTGAAGATCGCGTCGTTGGCGAAGAGCCCCGTGCCTGCCTGCACCAGCAGCGCGGCCAGCATTGCGATCACCGACCAGCCACCGAGCGGGCTGTGGCCGTCGCCGGGCGAGCCGCGTCCGGCCAGGCAGGAAGCGACGGCGCGCGGCCCGCGCAGGAAGCTCGAAAAACGCGCGTGGCGGTTGCCAGCGCAGCCCCAGAGCAGGCGGAACAGCAGCAGGACCAGGATCGTGTAGCCGGAACGGAAGTGCCACTCGGTCCATGCACCGCCGATCTTGGCGCTTGCGAACGAGAAGACGACCAGCGTTGCCAGCAGCCAGTGAAAGAGCCGTGTCGGCAGGTCCCAGACGCGAACGCTGGCAGGCGGCCTTTGCATCGCGCGGCCGTCGCTATGGCACGAACTGCTGTTCCTCTTCCTTCTTCACCGGCTTGACCAGGTCCTCGCGCTTGACGCCGAGGTACATCGCAATCGCCGCGGCGACGAACACGGAAGAATAAATCCCGAACAGAATGCCGATCGTCAGCGCCAGCGCGAAGTAGTGAAGGGCCGGACCGCCGAAGAAATACATCGACAGTGTCATGCAGAGCGTCGAGCCGTGCGTGATCATCGTTCGCGAGATCGTCGCCGTGATCGCCGAATCGATCACCTCAACGACCGGGGCCTTGCGCATCTTGCGGAAATGTTCGCGCACCCGGTCGAAGATGATCACCGACTCGTTGACCGAGTAGCCGAGCACCGCAAGGACGGCGGCGAGCACGGGCAGCGAGAACTCCCAGCCGAAGATCGAGAACATCCCGATCACGAGGATCACGTCATGCAGATTGGCGACGATCGCCGCAACCGAGAACTTCCACTCGAAGCGGAACGAGAGATAGATCATGATGCCGATGACGACCATCAGCAGCGCAAGCAGGCCATCGTGCGCGAGTTCCTCGCCCACCTGCGGGCCGACGAACTCGACCCGCTTCAGCTGGACCGAAGAGTCGAGGGCCTTCAATGACTGCATCACGTGATCGGCCTGCTGGCCGGAAGTCGCACCCTTCGTGAGCGGCAGGCGGATCAGAACGTCGCGCGAGGTACCGAAGGTCTGTACCTGGAATTCGCCGCCGCCGAGCTTCTCGATGGCGCCCCGGATCTGCTCGATGTTCGCCGGCTGCGCATAAGACACCTCGATCACGGTGCCGCCGGTGAACTCGATCGAAAGGTGGAGACCGCGAACCACGAGGAAGCCCACTGCGATGATGAACGTGATCACCGAGATCGCGTTCAGGATCAGCGAATACCGCATGAAGGGAATCGTGCGGCGGATTCTGAAGAATTCCATC
>DAINBQ010000077.1:8388-13173 GCA_036732825.1 Burkholderiaceae bacterium
TTGACGATCGCGCGCGACACGAACACGGCCGAGAAGATCGAGGTCAATATGCCCAGGCAGTGCACGACCGCGAAGCCGCGGACCGGGCCGGATCCGAAGGTCAGCAGGGCGACGCCCGCGATCAGCGTCGTCACGTTCGAGTCGAGGATCGTCGCAAAGGCCTTTTCGTAGCCCTCCGAGATCGCCTGCTGCGGCGTCTTGCCGTTGCGCAGTTCTTCGCGCACCCGCTCGTTGATCAGCACGTTGGAGTCGATCGCCATGCCGAGCGCGAGCGCGACGGCAGCGATGCCGGGCAGCGTCAGCGTCGCCTGCAGCAGGGACAGCAGCGCGATCAGCAGCATGACGTTGACGGTCAGCGCGACCACCGAGATCAACCCGAACACGCGGTAGTACAGGATCATGAAGATCGAAATCGCCGCGAAGCCGTACAGCGTCGAGCGGAATCCGCGCTCGATGTTCTCGCGGCCGAGGCTGGGGCCGATCGTGCGCTCCTCGATGATCTCCATCGGTGCCGCGAGCGAACCGGAGCGGATCAGCAGCGCGAGGTCGGTCGTCTCCTGCACCGTGAAGCGCCCGGTGATCTGGAACTGGTTGCCGAATTCGCCCTGGATGCGTGCGACCGAGATCGCCTCGCCCTTGCCCTTCTCGTAGAGCACGATCGCCATCAGCTTGCCGATGTTGTCGCGCGTGATCGCGCGCATCGCGCGGCCGCCGGCCTCGTCGAGCCGGACCGACGTCGCCGGCTGCTGGTTCTGGTCGAGCGTGGCCGAGGCGCCGTTCAACTGGTTGCCGGTGACGATGACCTCGCGCTTCAACGGGACCTGCGTCACCGTGCCGTCGGGCTTGCGCTCGGGAACCGTCAGCGCGCCCGGCGTGCCCGCCGCCATCGCCTCCTGGTCGACCATGCGGATCTCGAGCGTCGCGGTGCGTCCGAGGATCTGCTTCGCGCGCGCCACGTCCTGCACGCCCGGCAGCTGAACGACAATGCGGTCCGCGCCCTGCTGCTGGATCACCGGTTCGGCCACGCCGAGTTCGTTCACTCGGTTGTGCAGCGTCGTCACGTTCTGCTTCAGCGCGCTATCCTGGATCTCCTTCTGGGCCGCCGGCGTCAGCGTGGCGATGATCGAGAGATCCTCGCCGCTGCCTTCCTCGCGCAGAGCGAGTTCGCTCACGCGCGACCGGATCTCGTCCTCGGCGCGCGCGCGCGTGGGCTCGTCGCGGAACCTGATCTCGATCGCGGTCGCGGTCTTGTTGATGCCGGCATGGCGGATGTTCTTCTCGCGCAGCAGCGTGCGGATGTCCGAGGCGAGGGTATCGAGCCGTTTGTCGACCGCGGCGCGCATGTCGACCTGCATCAGGAAGTGGACACCGCCGCGCAGGTCGAGGCCGAGATACATCGGCAGCGCCCGCAGCGCGACCAGCCAGCGCGGCGTGTTCGAGATCAGGTTCAGCGCGACGACGTAAGCCGGGTCCTCGGGGTTGGGGTCGAGCGCCCTCTGGATGATGTCCTTGGCCTTGAGCTGCGTATCGGCGTCCTTGAAACGGACGCGCAGCGTGGAATTCAGGCCGAGCGTGTCGAAGAACAGGCCTTCGTGCGGAACCTGCGCGTCCTTGAGCACCGACTCGACGCGCGTGATCAGCGCCGGATCGATCTTGACCGTCGACTTGCCGGAGGACACCTGGACCGCCGGCGACTCGCCGTAGAAGTTGGGCAGCGTGTAGATCGCGCCCAGCAGCAGCGCGACCGCGATGACGATGTACTTCCAGAGGGCGTAGCGATTCATCGGGTCTTCATTGACGCGGCGGAAGTGCTGCGTGCAGGCATCGGGCCTGGTCGGCTCGGGTCACCGCGGGACGCAGGCGACGCGGTCGGTGTGTAAGGCACTCTGCGGGCCGGAACTGGTCGGTGGGCCGAACGATCAAGGTGCCTTGAATGTGTCCTTCGGCAGGATCGTCTGCACCGCGGCGCGCTGCATCGACATCTGCACCGGCTGGCCGTTGACCGCGGCGACCTGCACCGTCACGTACTGGTCGTTGATCTCTGTGATCTTGCCGACGATGCCGCCGGCGGTCAGCACTTCGTCGCCCTTCTTCAGGGCATCGATCAAGGCCTTGTGCTCCTTCTGGCGCTTGACCTGCGGGCGGATCAGCAGGAAGTAGAAGACGACGAAGATCAGCACCATGAAGCCGATCGACATCAGCGAAGACTCCGCACCCCCTTGCGCGGCGGGTGCGGCCTGCGCATATGCGTTCGAGATCAGGAACATCGGTACCCCCGGGGCCGGATGGGCCACTTGGTTGGTGAATGAATTGGCGATTGACGCTGCCGTGAGCCCGGTCCGTTCCGGGCGAAGCGACGGATTATAGCGGCGCGCACTCTCGAGGCCGCTTCAGACGCCGCGCGCCCGGTCCCGGGCGAAGCCACGCCGGAATTCGGTGAATCGCCCCTCCGCGATCGCGGCGCGCGCCTGGCGCATCAGGTCGAGATAGAAGTGAAGGTTGTGCACGGTATTCAGCCGGGCGCCGAGGATCTCGTTGACCCGCTGCAGGTGGTGCAGGTAGGCACGGCTGAACGTTCGACAGGTCGCGCAGGCACAGGTTTCGTCGAGCGGCCCCGGGTCGACCCGATAGCGGGTGTTGCGCAGTTTGATGTCGCCGAAGCGCGTGAAGAGCCAGCCGTTGCGCGCATTGCGGGTGGGCATCACGCAGTCGAACATGTCGATGCCCGCGGCGATACCGTCGAGCAGGTCTTCCGGAGTGCCGACTCCCATCAGGTAGCGCGGGCGGTCCGCCGGCATCCGCGGTGCGGTATGCGCGAGGATGCGCATCATTTCCGGCTTCGGCTCGCCGACCGACAGGCCGCCGATCGCGTAGCCATCGAAGCGGACGTCGGTCAGTCCGGCCAGCGACTCGTCGCGCAAAGGCTCGAACATTCCTCCCTGCACGATGCCGAAGAGCGCATTGCGCTGCGCGTCATCGCCCGCCAGCGCGTCGAAGGAGGCGCGGCTGCGTTGCGCCCAGCGCAGCGACAGGCGCATCGACTCTGCCGCTTCGTCGAGCGTCGCCGGCCGGCCGTCGATCTCGTACGGCGTGCACTCGTCGAACACCATCGCGATGTCCGAATCGAGCCCATGCTGGATCCGCATCGATTCCTCGGGCGTGAGGAACAGTCGATCGCCGTTGACCGGCGAAGCGAAGCGGACGCCCTCTTCGCTGATCTTGCGCAATGCACCCAGCGAAAACACCTGGAAGCCGCCGGAGTCGGTCAGGATCGGTCGCTGCCAGCCCATGAAGCGATGCAGTCCACCGTGCGCGCCGATCACCTCCAGCCCGGGTCGCAGCCACAGATGGAAGGTGTTGCCGAGCACGATCTGCGCACCCATCGTCTCGAGTTCGTCGGGTGCCATCGCCTTCACCGTGCCATAGGTGCCGACCGGCATGAACACCGGCGTCTCCACGGTTCCATGACGCAGATCGAGCCGACCGCGCCGGGCCGCCCCATCGGTCGCAACGACCTTGAAGCCGAGGCTCATCGCGCGCGCCCCAGCAGCATCGCGTCGCCGTAGCTGAAGAACCGGTAGCGTTCCGCGATCGCGTGCGCATACGCGCTGCGGATGCGCTCGACTCCGGCGAAGGCGGACACCAGCATCAGCAGCGTCGACTTCGGCAGGTGGAAGTTGGTGAGCAGGCAATCGACGACGCTGAAGCGGAATCCGGGAGTGATGAAGAGCGAAGTCTCGCTCTTGCCTGCCGCGACACGGTGTCCGTCGCTCGCAAGCGCGGCGGACTCCAGCGCCCGCAGGCTCGTCGTGCCGACTGCGACGATGCGACGGCCGGCCGCACGCGCGGCATTGACCGCCTGCGCCGTCGTGGCAGGCACTTCGAACCGCTCGCTGTGCATCCGATGGTCGGACAGCCGTTCGGTGCGCACCGGCTGGAAGGTGCCGGCGCCGACGTGCAGCGTCAGCGGCGCGGACTCGACGCCTTTTGCTCGCAGGCGTCCGAGCAGGGCCTCGGTGAAGTGCAGTCCCGCGGTCGGCGCCGCAACCGCACCCGGCTGTGCCGCGTAGACAGTCTGGTAGCGGCGAACATCGCCGGCATCGTCCGCATGTTCGATGTATGGCGGCAGCGGCACATGCCCGTGCGCGTCAAGCGCCTCCAGCACGTCGCGGTCGAACCGAAGCAGGAAGAAATCGTCGCGCCGTCCCTCGACAGTCGCCCGAACGCCATCGAAGTCGAACGTCGTTCCGGGAGCAGGTCGATGGCTGGTACGCACCAGTGCGAGCGCGAGGGTGGGCTCGAGCACGCGCTCGACCAGCGCTTCGACCTTGCCGCCGCTGGGTTTGCGGCCCAGCAGCCGGGCCTTGATCACGCGCGTGTCGTTGAACACCAGCAGATCGCCCGGCGCGAGCAGCTGCGCGATGTCGGCGAAGCGCCGATCCTCGAGCCCGCTCGGTGTCACATGCAGCAGCCGGCTCGCCGAACGATCGGGCAACGGATGCTGTGCGATCAATTCCGGCGGCAGTTCGTAGTCGAAATCCGAAAGGCTGAGCTCGGTGTCTGTCTGCATGGCTGTACCGGCCACGTTGCAGTTGTCCTGTGCGCGCCCGCCCGGCCGCCCGAAGGGCGCGCACCTGACGAGTCGATCCGAGTGCACGTGCGACGGAAAAGCCGTCGCGTACACGAGGATCGCACAATGGTGCCGGGAGCGAGAATCGAACTCGCACGGTATTGCTACCGCGGGATTTTGAGTCCCGTGCGTCTACCAGTTCCGCCATCCCGGCA
>DAINBQ010000078.1:0-13138 GCA_036732825.1 Burkholderiaceae bacterium
ATGTGCCTCGATGTGCTGCGCGCACTCGGGAAGGTGCCGGCGGTGCGGGACGCGCTGGCGGCGGAACTCCGAGCCGCCACCGGTGTCAATCGTGATTACGACGTCTTCGTCGGGTCGCTCATCGAAGATCTCGCGCTCACCGACATCGACGAAGCGAGAGCGCGTTCGCTCACCGAACGCATCGCGATCGCGGTGCAGGGGGCGCTCCTGCTCACCGGCAGCTTGCAGGCGACCGCCGAGGCATTCTGCGCGTCGAGGCTTGCGGCCGGAACCTGGGGACGCACATTTGGCACGCTTGCGTTCGGGATCGATCCCGCACCATTGCTGGCGCGCGCGTTGCCGCAGTGACATTCAACCGTGCTGTCGACGCGGGTCCAAAATGAGCTATCTGTGATTGTCAACGGATGACTGGCGGAGGTGGACGATGAATTCAGCGAAGCGATGCGTGAAGTGGCTCTTGTATGTGGCACCGATGGCGTGGCTGGCATCGAGCGCGCTTGCCGCGCTGCCCGGGGACAGCGCTGAAGGGAAACGTCTGCATGACGCCAACTGCACCGGATGTCACGATTCCGGCGTTTATACGCGCAAGGCTCGATCGATAGGGTCTCTGGATGCACTTAAACAGCAGCTGGAGACTTGCGGTCACGCGACAAAGAAGGAGTTTTCGGCGACCGAAAAGCAGAACATCGTGAAGTACTTGAACGATCAGTACTATCGATTTCCCTAGACGGTCAGCGATTCGCAGGGAGGAACACGTGATGAACGATCAAGGCGAACTTCAGGCAACGGTGAAGGCACTGGTTCAAAGCGGGAAGGGGATTCTCGCGGCCGATGAAAGCAGCCCGACGATCGCCAAGCGGTTCAAGTCGATCGGTGTCGAGTCGACGGAGGAAAACCGGCGCGCGTATCGCCACATCATGCTGTCGGCGCCCGGGCTCGGCGAGTTCATCAGCGGCGTCATCCTCTTCGAGGAAACGCTGGGACAGCGCGCCGATGATGGAACACCGCTGCCGCAGTTGGCGGCGCGCCAGGGGATCGTCCCCGGCATCAAGGTCGATGCCGGCAAGATCCCGCTCGCTCTCGCACCCGGCGACGAGATCACGCAGGGCCTGGACGGGCTGGCAAAGCGCCTCGACGGCTACAAGCAGCTCGGCGCGCGCTTTGCGAAGTGGCGTGCCGTCTACAACGTTTCCGACACACTTCCGAGCCGGCTTGCGGTCGAGGCCAACGCCGAAGCGCTGGCGCGGTACGCCGCGATCTGCCAGGAGCAGGGCGTCGTGCCGATCGTCGAGCCCGAGGTCCTGATGGATGGCGGCCACAGCCTCGACCGCTGCGCAGAGGTCACTGAAGGTGTTCTACATGAGGTATTCCACGCGTTGCATCGGTACAGAGTCGTTCTCGAGCACACGCTGCTGAAGCCGAGCATGGTTGTTCCGGGCAAGGAGCATGCGCAACAGGCCACGCCTGCGGAAGTCGCCGCCGCCACGATCCGGATCCTGAGGCGCACGGTTCCGGCCGCGGTTCCGGGTATCTTCTTCCTGTCCGGGGGCCAGACCCCGGCCCAGGCGACCGCGAATCTGGATGCGATGAACCGCCTCGGCGCGCAGCCGTGGCAACTCAGTTTCTCGTACGGACGGGCCCTGCAGGACCCCGCATTAAAGGCCTGGAAGGGGCAGGCTGCGAACGCGCAGGAGACTCAGAAGGCGCTGTTCAAGCGTTCCCGGCTGAACGGCGCCGCGCGCGAAGGGAAATACGCGCCGTCGATGGAAGACTTACCAGCATGAGTGGACGCTGAGCCGGCCAGCGCGGGCGCTCCGCGGTCCGTCACAGCACGAATCGACTTCTGCCAACCCGTCTTCTATCGGCCGTGCGCTTCATAGGCGCGGCGGCGGAATTCCTTCCTTTGCTCCGGCGTCAGTAGCGCTTCGACCTTCTCCTGTGCCTCCAGCATGTTTTCTATGCGGGACTGTCGAAGCTCTCCGAGCCGCTTGTAGGCGGACGATATTGCGCCGCGGTCGAGTTTGTCCGAGGCATAGAGGTCCCTGAGCTTGGCCGCTTCATCCTGCATCTTGCCCATGACTTCCCAGTTCTTCTTGCGCAGTTCGTCGGACATTTTGTTGACCTGCGCCTCCTGAGGTGGCGTCAGACCCAGGCCACGGACGTTCCAGCCAGACATCCCGCCCATTCCTTGGCCGTACCCGCCCATCATGCCGGGCCCCATGCCGTTACCACCCATCATTCCGGGCCCCATGCCATATCCGCCCATCATTCCTGGACCCATGCCATGCCCGGCCCCCGGGCCCATGCGGTTCCCGCCCATCATGCCGGGGCCCATGCCGGCGTGCGGCCCGTAGCCGGGACAGTCTTCCCGTGCTGATGGAGATGGAGACTGGGATCGATCCTGCGCCTCTATCGCGCTCGCTGACAGCGCCAGCACCGCGGCAAAGGGCAATGTGAATTTGACGAAATTCTTCATCGGGTGTCCTCCTGGAACGGCGGCCGTGTTCGGCCACTGCGACCTGCTAGACCTCCGACAAGATTCGGCGCGACCGGTTTCCAGATCGACCGGTTCGTTTCCCTGCACCCCTTGATTTGCAGCAAATGTGGCGCAGAGTCGGCCGCGCCGCCCGCGAGGACTACTGGTGCGCCCGCGCCTTCAACCAGGCGAGCTTCGCGGAGTAGAGGTCGCGATCGCCGCGGGTCGTGCTGTATTCGCGCGCGAGCGCCAGGTGCTTGCTGGCCAGGCCAACATCGCCGAGTTTGTAGTTGGCCAGTCCCAGCCAGTAGTGGAACTCGGCGTAATAGTCGGCGCGGGCGACTTCCTTCGCGAACAACTCGCGTGCCGAGCGGTAGTCATTGCGCTTCATCGCGGCCAGACCGAGGTTGAAATAGTGAAACGGGGGTTCAGGCTCGAGCTGCGCCAGCCGCTGTCGCAGCGCACTTGATTCCGCGACCTTGCCCTGCCGCGCGAAGGTTTCAGCGAGATTCGCCATCGCCCGCGTGTTCAACGGTTCCCGCTCGAGCACGTAGCTGAAGACCTGCTCGGCCGGCTGCTGCGCCGCCTTCCTCATGTAGATGATGCCCAGCGTGTTGAGCGAGCTCATGAATTCCGGGTTGTGGCGGATCGATTCACGCGCCCACGCATAGGCATCGTCGATCCGCCCCTGCACGAGCGCCTCGACCGCGCGGTTGTTCATGAACATCGCGATGACCGTTCCCTCGCTGATATCGGTCGTGCGCAGGCCCCGCAGCTGCTCGGCCGGCAGAAAATCGATCGTCATCGCATTCGGGAACAGATATACGCTGGACTCGCTGATTCTGCGGTCGAGCGTGATGTTGATATGTCCACTTCGCAGCAGCAGGTTACCGCTCCGTCCCCACGTTTCTTCCCGGTACGCGCTCTGGTAGCGCACCTGCAGACCCAACTCCTTGGCCAGCGCGGCCGTCATGACGACAAGCGACAGACAGTTCCCGGCACGCGCGTCGAAAGTTTCCGCCGCATTGCGGGTCATCGCGGCGTCGTAATCGAGCTTGAGCTGGTCATGTTTTTGCAGCGCATCGATCAACCCGAGATGCGGACCCATCGTGCGCAACTGGCCTGCAATGTCCACCCTGAGGTACTGCCGCATCGGCTCGCTCAGCGCAAAGATGCTCTCCGCGCCGACCTGCTCCGAGGGAGCCGCGAACAGCTCGTCGCGAAACAGGAACTCCGGACTGGGGGTTACCGGCTGTGAAGTCGCACACGCGGACAGCAGCAGGCAAACGAGCAGAAGCAAGCGGTTCGGCACTCGACCCATCCTTCCAGGCGACAAGTCACGGCTGATCGTATATTGCCGCAGATCGGAGCGCCGGGGCGGCCCGCGTGTCAGCACTTTTGGGACTTGTCCACGGCCATCCCGGCGCGGCCGCCGACCACGCGGGACGCCGGCTGCGGAGAACGAATCGATGACCTCGGAACGCTGCAACCTGCGCGCCGGATTTCGGGCGGTCGCGGCCACGGTGCTGATGTCCCTGCTCGTTGCGTGTTCCCCGATCCAGGTTCGTTCGAAGCCCGGCACGACGATCACTGTGATCCTGACCCGGCATGCGGACCGGGACAAGGACTCCGATCATCTGAACGCAAAGGGTCGAGAGCGCGCACTGGCGCTGGTCGAGGCGGTCCGTGGCATGGGCGTGACTGCGATCTACAGCCCGGACGCCCGGCGCAACCTCGATACGGTGCGGCCGCTCGCGCGCGAACTGGGAGTCGAGATCACGATCACACCCGAGATGGCGGTGTTCGTCGCCGACGAGATCGCCCGGGACATGCTGGATCGGCACGCCGGCGGAGTGATCGTATGGGTCGGCAACGTCAGCGGCAACCTGCACGCGATCTATCACCAGCTCGGCGGCGTCGGCGACCCTCCGCTCGAATATGGCGAATTGTTCGTGCTGACGATCTCCGACAACGCTCCGGTCCGCGTCGAGAAGCGGCATTACGGTCCCTGACTCACACTCTCGCGGGGACAGATCAATTGGCGCTCGCATGATTCCGCAAGCCCTGCTCCTGACAGACCTGATGGACAGCACGCTCCTGGGCGAGCGTCTTGGAGACACTCGCGCGGCGGAGCTCTGGGCCGAACACGATCGTCGCGCGCGCGACCTTCTGGCCCGACACCACGGTCGCGAGCTTGACCGCACCGACGGATTCCTTCTGCTGTTCGACGACACGGCGGAAGCCGCCCGCTTTGCGCTTTCCTACCACCGCGCGATCGCTGAATTGGGGCTCAACGCACGCGCCGCGCTCCATGTGGGCCCCGTCACCCTGCGTGCGAACGCTGCCGAGGACGTGGCGCGGGGCGCCAAGCTTGTCGACATCGACGGCCTTGCGATGCCCGTCGTCGCCCGGATCATGGCGCTCGCCCGCGGCCGGCAGACACTCGTTACGGCAGCTGCCCGAAGCGCGCTCGGCGCTGCGCTTCCCGTGGGCGCCGAGATCGAGAGCCACGGCCACTACCGCCTGAAAGGGATCGAGGCGCCGATCGAGGTGTTCGAGTTGGGCACGCGCGACGCGTCGCCCTTCTCACCACCGGCGGATGTTGAAAAGGCCTACCGCGTTGTCCGTGTCGGCGACCTCTGGCGTCCCGTTCGCGAGGTCCGGCACAGTCTTCCCGCTGAGCGCGATGCCTTCGTCGGCAGGACCGCGGATCTGCGCGCGCTCGCGGCACGACTCGACGCCGGGACCCGGTTGGTCACCGTCCTCGGTCCCGGCGGTACCGGCAAGACGCGTTTCGTCCGCCGCTACGGCTGGGCCTGGCTGGGTGACTGGCCGGGCGGCGTCTATTTCTGCGATCTGTCCGACGCTCGTTCGCTCGACGGCATCTTCTTCGCGGTCGCCTCCGCGCTCGAAGTCCCCCTCGGCCGGGAAGATGCCGGTGTTCAACTCGGCCACGCCATTGCCGGCCGTGGCCGTTGCCTCATCATTCTCGACAACTTCGAGCAGGTCGTACAGCACGCGCCGGCGACACTCGGCCGCTGGCTCGACCGCGCGCCGGATGCGGCTTTCGTCGTCACCAGCCGCGAGCGGCTCCACCTGCGGGGCGAGGAGATCTTCCCCATCGAGCCTCTGCCGCTCGAGCAAGACGCGATCGAACTCTTCGCGATCCGTGCCCGCGCGCAAAGGCCGGACTTCCTCCTCAGCGAGTCCAACCGCGCTGCGGTCGCCGAGGTCGTGCGGCTGCTCGACGGCCTGCCGCTCGCCATCGAACTCGCGGCCGCACGGGTGCGAGTGCTTTCTCCGGCACAGCTCGTCGAACGAATGCGTGATCGCTTCGCGCTCCTTGCCGGTGCCCGCAGTGCGGCCGCGCGCCAGGCCACGCTGAGAGCGGCGATCGACTGGTCGTGGGAACTGCTGACGCCGTATGAGCAGGCTGCCTTCGCCCAGTGCTCGACGTTCGATGGCGGGTTCACGCTCGAGGCCGCCGAAGCGGTGCTTGACCTGTCGGCATGGGCGCAGGCGCCGCCGGCAATGGACGTGGTACAGGCGCTGTCGGACAAGAGCCTGCTGCGCACCTGGGTCCCACCCGGGCAGAGCCGGTACGACATCGAGGAGCCGTACTTCGGGATGTATTTGAGCATCCATGAGTACGCGGCGGAGAAGCTCACGGCGAGTGGACGCGAGGCCGAAAGGGCGGCCGAGGAGCGCCATGGGCGGTACTTCGCGGGCTTCGGATCGGACGAAGCGCTCGAGGCGCTGTCCCGGGACGGCGGAGTCAAGCAGCGCCGCGCGCTGGCCCTGGAACTCGACAATCTTGTCGCCGCCTGCCGCCGGGCGGTGGCGCGGGGTGACAGCGAGCGCGCAGTTCATGCCTATTGCGCAACCTGGGAAGTGCTGGACCTTCAGGGCCCGTGCGCGCTGGGCATCACGCTGGGATCGCAGGTGCTCGCGATCGACGGCCTCGATGCGTCGCAGCGGGCCGCGGCACTCCTGTCGCGTGCCACGTCGTTGCGGCGGGCCGGTCGCGGAGAGGAGGCCGGGGCGGAGTTCGAGCGTGCGCTGGCGCTTGCCCGCGAAGTGCGCGACCGACGCCGGGAGGCGGGCGTACTCAACAACCTGGGCAACCTGCGCCGCGACCAAGGCAGGATGGAAGACGCCCGGGCCCATCTCGAAGCGGCTCTCGCGATCGCCCGCGAGGTCGGGAACCGCCGCCTCGAGGGCAACCTGCTCGGCAACCTCGGCAATCTCCACGGGGAGCAAGGCCGGCTGGAAGCGGCGCGGTTGTACTTCGAACAGGCGCTCGCGATCCACCGCGAAGTGGGCAACCGCCGCATCGAGGGCATCGACACCAGCAACCTCGGCAACGTGTGTCGCGAGCAGGGCAGGATGGAGGACGCGTGGGAGTGTTATCAGCAAGCCCTCGCGATCCACCGCGAGGTGGGCAACCGCCGCGACGAAGGAATCGTCATCGGCAATCTTGGACTGCTGCGCAGTGACCAGGGTCGGATGGAAGAGGCGCGCGCGCTCTACGAGGCCGCGCTCACGATCGACCGCGAAGTCGGTGACCGTCGCCACGAAGGCTTCATTCTCGGAGTACTCGGCAATCTGCTGCGCGAGCAGGGCAGGGTCGACGACGCGCGCGTGCACTTCGACCAGGCGCTCGCGATCCATCGCGCAGTGGGCAACCGACGCTCCGAAGGGTCAGTCCTCGGCAGTCTCGGAGAACTCCTGGCGAGGCAGGGACGATTCGGCGAAGCCCGCGAGGCGCTGCGTGCGGGCGAGGCGCTGCTGCGAGAGGTTGGAGACCAGTTGGGGCTCGTTATCCTGCTCTGCGACTGCGGACACGCCGAGGTCACGGCAGGCGATCTCGGCGCCGCAGGTGCCGCGCTCGCCGCGGCAGAGACCGCGGCCAAGGCTTTGGGCGCCGGCCCCGACTCCGAGGCAGGCCTCCAGATCATCAAGCTCCGCGCGGCGCTTTCATGACCGGGCGCGTCCTCCTTTGACGACTCGCGCCTGAGCGTCAGGAGGATGAGCAGGCACACCGCCGGCTGCTGGCCAACCGTGCCTCGCCGGCCGCCGTAAATACAATGTCCGCATGACGCAAGCCGGAATCGGACCCGCGGCTCCCCCGTTATCCCCCTGGACTCCGCTCGCGAATCCGGTTTTCCGGCTGCTGTGGATCACCTGGCTGACGTCGAACATCTGCATGTGGATGAACGACGTCGCGGCCGCATGGCTGATGACGACACTGACGACGTCGCCGGTCATGGTCGCGCTCGTACAGTCGGCCTCGACGTTGCCGGTGTTCCTGCTCGGGCTGCCGAGCGGCGCGCTCGCGGACATCCTGAACCGCCGCCGCTGGTTCATGTTCACGCAGTTCTGGGTCGCGACCAATGCGGTGCTGCTCGCCGCCGCGCTGTTCGCGGGCTGGATGACGGCGCCGCTGCTGCTCGCGCTGACGTTCGGCAACGGCATCGGCCTGGCGATGCGTTGGCCCGTCTATGCCGCGATCATCCCCGAGCTGGTGACGCGCCGCGACTTGCCGACCGCGGTCGCGCTCAACGGTATCGCGATGAACACGTCGCGCGTGATCGGGCCGGTCGTCGCGGGCGCACTGATCGCGAGCCTGGGCACCGAATACGTGTTCCTGCTCAATGCGGTGCTGTCGCTCGCGGCCGGCTTCGTCATCATGCGCTGGCGCACGGAGACCAAACCGAGCGTGCTGCCGGGCGAGCGCTTTTTCGGCGCGATGCGCGTCGGTTTCCAGTACGTCGCGCAGTCGCGCGCGATGCGGTCCGTGCTGGTGCGCATTGCGATCTTCTTCCTGCAGTCCACGGCACTCTTCGCGCTGCTGCCGCTGGTGGCCAAACGCATGCCCGGCGGTGGCGCATGGACCTACACGGTTCTGCTCGCCTCGCTCGGACTGGGCGCGATCGGAGCGGCCTTCTTCGTTCCGCGACTACGCGTTCTTATCTCCCGCCAGCGGCTGCTGCGCGATGGTGCGCTGCTGCAGGCGGCCGCAATGGTCGGCGTCGGGTTCGCGCCGACTGTCTGGGCCGCGATACCGGCAATGATGCTGGCGGGCGCGGCGTGGCTGTCGGTCGTCAACACGCTGACGGTGACATCGCAGCTTTCGCTGCCGGACTGGGTGCGCGCGCGCGGCATGTCGATCTACATGATGACGATGATGGGTGCGGCCTCGGGCAGCGCGGCCGTGTGGGGACAGGTGGCGAGCCTGATCGACGTGCCGTGGACCTATGTTGCGGCCGCGCTGACCGGGCTCAGCGCGTGGTTCCTCGCGGGACGGCTCTACACCGATCCGGAAAATGAAGTAGACCTGACACCGGCGCGCATGCTGCAGGAGCCGGTGCCCGCGTTCCCGGTCGAGCACCAGATGGGACCGGTCATGGTCACGGTCGAGTACCAGATCGACCCGATGCGTGCTGAAGAGTTCGCCACGGTGATGCGCGAGAGCCGCGCCAACCGGTTGCAGAAGGGAGCGCTGTCGTGGGGCCTGTTTCACGACACCGACAAGCCCGGCCATTACATCGAATATTTCCTCGACGACTCGTGGGCCGACCATCTGCGGCGCTTCGACCGCTTCACAGCGGCTGATGCCGTTCTGCGCGAGCGGCGCTACGCATTCCACGTCGGCACCGAACCGCCCAAGGTATCGCGCTACATCGCGGAACCGCTGGGCAAATAGGCGAAATCGATGCGTGTCGCGGTGCTCGGCAGCGGAGTGATAGGTACGTCGATCGCGTATTACGCGGCAAAGGCGGGCCACGAGGTGACCGTGGTCGACCGTCAGCCCGGCCCTGCGCTCGAGACGAGCTTCGCGAACGCGGGCGAGGTCTCGCCCGGATACTCGGCGCCGTGGGCCGGACCCGGCATTCCGGTCAAGGCGATCAAGTGGATGCTGATGAGACACAGCCCGCTCGTCATCTGGCCGCTGCTCGATCCAGCGATGTGGCGCTTCGGCATGCGCATGCTTGCCAACTGCACCGAGCGCGCCTACCGCCTGAACAAGAGCCGGATGGTGCCGATCGCCGAGTACAGCCGCGACTGCATGAAGGCGCTGCGCGCGGAGACCGGCATCGGGTACGACGAGCGCATGCAGGGCACGCTGCAGCTCTTTCGCACGCAGAAGCAGCTCGACGGCATCGGCAAGGACATCGAGATCCTGCGGGAGTACGGCGTGCCGTTCGAGGTTCTCGACCGCGCCGGCTTCTGCCGCGCCGAACCGGCGCTTGTGCACACGCAGGAGAAGTTCGTCGGCGCGCTGCGCCTGCCGGGCGACGAGACCGGCGACTGTTTCAAGTTCACGAACCGGCTCGCCGAGTTGGCGCAGGCGCAGGGGGCCCGGTTCCGCTTCGGCACACGCATCGATGCGCTGTCGGCGGCCAACGGCAGGGTCGATGCAATCCGGCTTGACGGCGGCACGCTGGAGGCGGACGCCTACGTTTGCGCGCTCGGCAGCTATTCGCCGCTGCTGCTGGCGCCGATCGGCATCGACATCCCCGTCTACCCAGTCAAGGGTTACTCGATCACGGTGCCGATTGTCGATGCCGCGCACGCACCGGAGTCGACGATCATGGACGAGACGCACAAGGTTGCGGTCACGCGGCTCGGCGACCACATCCGGGTCGGCGGCACTGCGGAGCTTGCGGGGTACAGCCTGAAGCTGCGCGAGGCGCGCCGCGCGACGCTGGAACACGTCGTGACCGATCTCTTCCCGCGTGGCGGCGACCTTGGCAAGGCGACGTTCTGGTGCGGTCTGCGGCCGATGACGCCCGACGGCACGCCGATCATCGGGCCCACGAAGTACCCGAACCTGTTCCTCGCTACCGGCCACGGCACCCTCGGCTGGACGATGGCCGCCGGCACCGGCCGCGTGATGGCGGACCTGCTCAGCGGACGGCAGCCGGAGATCGAACTCTCGGGGTTGACGATCGCCCGTTACGGCGCGCAGACGGTTTCCCGGTCGCCGATGGCGGCGCGTGCGCCCATCGGCTAACGTGGCGGCATGAACGTTCCCCAGTCGATCGACGCGACGGCGGCGCTGCTCGCTTCGCAGGACTACGTGGCCGATCGCGCGCTCGCGACGACCGTTTTTCTCGCGCTCAGGCTGCAGCGGCCGCTGTTCGTCGAGGGCGAGCCGGGCACCGGCAAGACCGAGATCGCAAAGGTGCTGGCCCTAGCGCTCGGCGCCGAGCTGATCCGGCTGCAGTGCTACGAGGGCCTCGACGTCAACGCGGCCGCCTATGAGTGGAACTATGCGCGGCAGCTGGTCGAGATCCGGCTCGCGGAGGCGACCCACGAATCGCGCGAGGCGATCGCGCGCAACCTCTTCTCCGAGCAGTTCCTGATCGAGCGGCCGCTGCTGCGCGCGCTGCTGCCGCACCCGGTGCCGCCCGTGCTGCTGATCGACGAGCTCGATCGCACCGACGAGCCGTTCGAGGCCTATCTGCTCGAGGTGCTTTCCGACTTCCAGATCACTATTCCCGAATGGAAGACGGTGAAGGCCGAGCATCCGCCGGTGGTCGTCATCACTTCCAACCGCACGCGCGAGATCCACGACGCGGTCAAGCGCCGCTGCCTGTATCACTGGGTCGACTATCCGTCGGCCGCGCGCGAGTTCGAGATCATCCGGCGCAAGGTGCCGGACGCGAGCGAGATGTTGTCCGCGCAGATCGTCCGCTTCGTGCAGTCGCTGCGCTCGATCGAGCTGTACAAGCTGCCGGGCGTGGCCGAGACGATCGAATGGACCCGCGCACTGCTGGCGCTCGATGCGGTCGTGCTGGAACCCGAGGTCGTCAACAACACGCTCGGCGTGCTGCTCAAATACCAGGACGACATCGCGAAGATGCAGGGCAGCGAGGCCGCGCAGCTGGTCGAGCGCGTGCGCCGCGAAACCGCTTCCGGCTCACTGCCGGTCCGAACCTAAGTTCCGATGGACCCGGCGGCAGACGCGCTGCCCGGCCGGCTGGCCGAAAACGTCATGCACTTCGCGCGCGTGCTGCGCGATGCCGGGCTGCCGGTCGGCACCGATCGCATCCTGCTCGCCTACGAGGCGCTACGCGTTGCGGGCATCGAGTCCCGCGCCGACCTGCACTCGGTCCTGGCCGCGTGCCTGGTCGACCGGGCCGAACATCGGCAGCTCTTCGACCAGGCCTTCCACATCTTCTGGAAGGACCCGGACCTGCTCGGCAAGATCATGCGCCTGCTGTTGCCGAAGGTGAAGGAAAAGGCGGTCGCGCCGGACGAAAACCGCCGGCTCGGCGAGGCCCTGTACGGAACCGCGCCGCAGCCGCCGGAGACGGCGGCCGAGCAGCGCATCGAGATTGATGCGGCGCTGTCGTGGACCGACCGCGAGAAGCTCGCAAAGGCTGATTTCGACACGATGACCGCGGCCGAGTGGGAACAGGCGAAACGGCTGCTGACACGGATCGACACGCTGTTCGAACAGCGTGCGACACGCCGCTATCTGAGGGCCTCGGCAGGCGAACGCATCGATCTGGCAGCGATGCTGCGCGACTCCGCACGCCACGGCGGAGAGTTCGCGCGGCTCGCATTCCGTCGCCGCCGCACGCGGCCGCAGCCGCTCGTCGTGCTGGTCGACATCTCCGGCTCGATGAGCCGCTACTCGCGCATGTTCCTGCACTTCCTGCATGCGATCACCGCCGGTCCGAACGCGGCTGACCACCGCGTGCAGTCGTTCGTGTTCGGCACGCGGCTGACGCGAATCACACGGCAGCTCGCCGCGCGCGATCCCGACGTCGCGCTGGCGGCGGTCGTCGATGCGGTCGAGGACTGGTCCGGCGGCACGCGCATCGCGCAGGCGCTGCACGAGTTCAACCTGCGCTGGGCGCGGCGCGTGCTGGGCGGCAACGCTACGGTGCTGCTGATGACCGACGGCCTGGAAAACGGCGACACGGATCTGCTCGAACGCGAGGCCGAGCGACTCGCCAAGTCCTGCCGGCGCTTGCTCTGGCTGAATCCGCTGCTGCGCTACAGAGGTTTCGAACCGCGCGCCGGCGGCATTCGGGCCCTCTTGCCGAGCGCCGATGCACTGCTGCCGGTGCACAACCTCGAATCGCTCGATCAACTGGCGCAGGCACTGTCGCGGCCGGCGCCCGAGTCGCGGCCGCGCCGCCAGATCGGCCCCGCGTAACATCCCGGCCTCGCTGCGGGACAGCCGCCGGAAGCATCAGGAGAGATCGTGGAACTGAAGGGCGAACGCACGCTGCCGGTCGACCGCGCAACGGCATGGAAGGAACTGAACGACGTCGAATCGCTGAAGGCCGCGGTCCCGGGATGCGAGACACTGGCCGCGGTCGGCGACGGCGAATACGAAGTCGCGGTCAATGCAGCGATCGGCCCGGTCAAGGCGCTGTTCAAGGGCAAGATGAAGATCAGCGACGCCGTTGCCCCGGAGAGCTATGCGATCAGTTTCGACCTGCACGGCGGGCTCTCCGGCTTCGCGCGCGGCCAGGCGAACGTGGCGCTGCACGAGGCTGGCCCGCGCGAGACGCGAATGGTCTACCACGTCAAGTCCTCGATTGGCGGCAAGATCGCGATGGTTGGCTCGCGCCTGGTCGACGCCGCGGCGGCGACGATGTCGGAGCGCTTTTTCACGGTGTTCGCGTCGCAGCTCGCGAC
>DAINBQ010000079.1:0-13072 GCA_036732825.1 Burkholderiaceae bacterium
GTCAGGTCTGCTTCAGCAGGTCCGGAATTTCGGTCTTTCCCGGAAAGTCCTCGCTTACCGCCTGAAGCGCCGTGAGCTGCTTGCGCGCCTCGTCCTTGCGGCCCGCCTTGATGAGCGCCTTCGCGTAGTTGAATCGGAGGTCGTGCCGCTTGGGCGCCAAAGTCGTTGCGCGCTCGAGGTACGCGAGGCCCTTCTCGCTGTCTCCCTTCGCGACCAACAGCATGCCGAGGGTATCGAGGGCCGGCGCGCTGTCAGGCGCGAGTTGGACTGCGCGCTCCGCAAATCCGAGCGCCCGCGGATCGCCCAGTTGCCCGGTTACCCAGGCGAGGTTGTTCAGCGCGACGACGTTTTTCGGATCCAGCGCAATCACGGCTTCGTAGTGCGTCATCGCGACACGCAGGTTCTTCGCGCGCATCGCGCGTTCCGCCAGGTAATTGCGGAAGGTGACGTCCTTCGGATGCTCCGCAAGCCACCTCTTCGCCCATGCGTCAGCTTCCGCGGTCTTGTTCGCGGCCAGCAGCGACCCATGAAGCTTGAGCGCCGAGGCCTCCGAAGCCGGGTCAGCTTTGAGGGCTTCTCTGTACGCGCGCTCCGCCTGGGGCCAGCGCTGCGTCGTTGCGTAGATGTCGCCCTCGAGCACGTGGCCAGCGGCCAGCTTCGGGAACGCGGCCTGCATTACCTTCGCTTCCCTTATTGCGTCCTCGGCCTTGCCGGCCAGCAGATAACCAAGTATCAGGTCGCGCCCGATCGCGGGTTGATCCGGCGCGAGCTTCTGCGCTCGGCGCAATGCATCGATCGACTTGGCGTAGTCCTTGCGCCGCGCGTGCACGGCCGCCAGCCGCATCAGCGGAACAGTCGACTCCGGCTCGAGTGTTGCCATCCGATTGTAGGTTTCGATAGCCTGATTCGGTTCATCGGCGGCTTCCTGCGCCCGGCCGAGTGCGTTCAGAATGCGCATTTCGTTGCGCAGCGCCGAGTCTGCTTCCTGCGCAGCCACGAGTGCGGCACGTGCATCCTTGGCGCGCAAGTGGAAGTTGATCAGTGCGAGCCGGGCGTTGACAGACTGCGGATTGGCGGCGACGGCGCGCTGCAAAACGTCAAGGACCTCAGGCGGTTTGGCGCCGGTCCGCACCATGACCTCGGCCAGGCCGAGCAGCACCAGTTCGTTCTTTGGCTCGCGTACAACCAGATCCTCGAAGCGCTTGCGCGCATCGGACGGCTTCTTTTCGGCCAGATCCAGACGCGCCAGGTTGGCGACTGCGGGCAGGTAAGCCGGCTTCAGCTCAAGCGCCCTCTCGAATGCAGCGCGCGCGGCGCTTTGCTCCCGTCGGGCCAGATGAACGTCGCCGATCAACTGTTGCGCCATCGGGTCCTTCGGATGCTTGACGGCGAAGGCCTTCGCTGAATCGAGCGCGCGATCGAGGTCCTTGCTGCGCAGGTAGCCGAGGACGAGCGCGATGTCGGCCTGAATCGGCGCATTGTCGAGGGCGGTCGCCGCCTCGAGCTCGCGAACGCCCGCTTCGTAATCGCCGCGCGCCAGCGCGATCTGACCGAGACGTGTGCGTGCGGTCGACTCCTGGAGCTTCGACTCCTTGGCTGCCTCGAACACCGCGGACGCCCGCTGCAGGTCCCCGTTGGCCAGATAGGTCTCGCCGGCAAGCATCAGCAGCGGCGGGTCGATCGGAGTCGAAGCGGATACGAGCGGCTGCAATACGTCCAGCGCCCGGCCCGGCTGCGCAGTGCTCAGATAAGCGCGAACCAGCAGGCGCCTGGCCGCTGCGTGATTCGGCGCGAGTCGGATCGCCTGGCTGAGGTGCGGCTCCGCTGCAGCCGCTTGTCCGGCCGTGAGTTCAATTGCACCGGCAAGCACGAGGGTCGGAACGTTTTCCGGCGCGACCTTCAGGATTTTCAGCGCGGACTCGCGCGCCTTTGGCAGGTCCTTGCGACCGTAGGCGATCAGCGACTCGAAATAGGGAACGCGCAGGTCACCGCTCAGCTTGCGCGCGGCATCCAGGTGCTGTGCGGCGGAATCGAATTCGCCGGACCCTATCTGCATCTGAATCAGTGCAAAGCGGGCTGACAGGGAATTGGCATCGGCCTCCACGGCTTTCTCGAGCGAAGCCCGCGCACCGGCGCGATCGCCTCGGAACTGGCGGAAGCTCGACTGCAGGATCCAGGCGTCGGCCGCCTTCGGCTGCTCCGCGACTATCTTGTCGACCAGTTGAATGGCTTCATCGATCCTGCCCTGGGTCGCAAGCAGTCGTGCGAGTCCCAGCCTGGCCGCCGCGAGTTCCGGAGCGATCTCCAGCGCCAACCTGAAGGACTCCGCTGACTCGCTGATACGGCCCATTTGCAGTTGAGCCTGTCCGAGCGTCGCAAGGAGATCGGCCTGGGACTTCGGGTCCGAAAGCTTGCGGTCACCGAACTCCTTGATCAGCTTCCCGGTTTCGCCGAGTTCCAGCATCGCGCGCGCGAGCGGGGGCACGACGGCATTCGCGTCCTGGCCGAACTCGAGCGCCTTGCGCAGTTCCTTCTCGGCGCTGACCGGATCGGCGGCAGCCAGTGAAACGGTTCCCAAAATCAGCCGCGCCGTGCCGTCCTGAGGGCGTTGCTGCAGCGCGTTTCTCAGTTGGATCGCTGCGGCTTTGTAATCGCCCTTGGACTGGTATTCGCGTGCCGATGCAATCAGCGCGTCGGGACTTTGATTACGACAGGCTACGGCCAGGAACAGCGCAAGCGCGGCCGGGACCAGAGCCACGAATGGCCGCAAGCGGAAAGGCAGATGAAATCTCATCGCGGATCCCTGGAGATGACCTGACCGTACAGGCCGACCGGTTGCGCATCCTAATGCCTCGTCCATTCGCGGTCGGTTGCCCTTGTGCTTCGCCAAGCGCGCCGGCGTCAGGATAGACATTCACAATTCGATTGACTTAAGAGCTGCGTCGGAATTGTTTACAGGCGACTCGGCCCTGTTGCAAGTGCACAATTTTTTCCATTTTCCATTCAGCGAATTGCATTTGGCGGAGACGCATGGAACGCACCTTGCTTTGCCTGCACGCCGTATTCAATCGACGCAAACGACACGGGGGAAGCGTATGCAACTGCGAAGACTTTGGCTGCTCGCACTGGGAATCGGAATCAGTGGAAGCACATGGGGGAGCGTGATCGACCAGATCACTTCCGGCGGCAATGCCACGGTGTATCCCGTGCTGCAGGCCGGCGCGCCGCCCGACAGCCCGACGAATCGAATCGACCCCAATGTCCTGGGTTCTCCCTTCACTGGCGTTGTCAGCATCAACATCCGGATCAGCGGTGTCGGGAGTTTCATCTGCTCGGGAACCGCGATTACACCGTGGCACATACTGACCGCAGCTCACTGTGTCGACGCGGACGACAAAGGTCACGTGATCGACATCACACAGCCGGGCAATGATGTCCGCGTTGTCGTCAATGACGACGGCACTTTCAATCCTGCGACCGATCTGATCACCGCCAGCCAGGTGACGATGCATCCGGACTATCAGGGTTTCAACATCTGCCCGGACGGTTCGACAGGCTGCCTGAACGACGACATCGCGATCATCGAGCTTCCCACGGCGCTTTCCGTGCAGACCTACGGGATCTATGACGGAGTTGTCGATCCGGGATCGGTGTTCACGATGGTCGGTTATGGTCTCAGCGGAACCGGACTGACCGGCTACACGGTCGATCCGAATTTCTTCGTCAAGCGGGACGGCGCGAATGTCTTCGATCTCTTCGATACCGATGACGAACAGAACTTTTCTCCATCCTCCCCGGCTGAGGTCTGGTATTACGACTTCGACGGCATCCGGGCTGGTGCGGGCCAACCTGCCGGCGCGCCGGCCGCGCCTCGGGACACCTTCTGTCTGCTCGGGCTGGCGTGCAGCGCCATTTTGGCCAACGACGTGGAAACTCACCTCGGCGGCGGCGACTCCGGCGGCCCGTCGTTCGTGCTGACCTCCTCGGGCTATGAACTAGTGGCGAACAACACGTTCGGAATCAACTTCCGCTACGGCGACGACCTTGTCAGCCGAAGCGGCGACTTCGGGGATGCGGGAGGCGGAATCCTCTTGTACTCGTACGTGGATTGGATCCGCAGCACGGCGGTGCCGGAGCCGGGCTCCCTGCTGCTCGCCGGACTCGCTTTGCTTTCCCTGGTCGGCGTGCGGCGCCGTCAGCGGCGCACGTGATCCGCCCTCTGATCAGTGGTTAAAGAAGGGGCCCGGGTAACCGGGCCCTCTTGCTTCGAGCAGATCTTCCGTGACGGAGTGAGTCTGCAATTTCGTGTATAGTTTCTGGCTCACAAGTTGCCGCGGGGTGGAGCAGTCTGGCAGCTCGTCGGGCTCATAACCCGAAGGTCACAGGTTCAAATCCTGTCCCCGCAACCAGCCATGGACTCCGGTCCAGAAAAGAGCCGCTCGCAAGCGGCTCTTTTCTTTTTCGGCGTTGCCGCACGCTCCGGAATCGATACTGGCCACCCGGCGCGTTTGTCCCCCGTCAATCGCGCCGTTGGGTGTCGCCCGGTTGGCGCAAAGGCGTCTAAGCTGACTTGCGTGGGCGGTAGATATTTTCTCAACTCGCTGCAGAAGGAGAGAACAATGAATTTCATCATCTGGCTCGTCATTGGCGGCGTGATCGGATGGATCGCCAGCCTGATCATGAAGACTGATGCCCAGCAGGGCATGCTGCTCAACATCGTGGTCGGAATTGTCGGAGCGATGGTGGGTGGATGGCTGATCTCGCCAATGGTCGGCGTAGGAACCATCAATCAATCCAATTTCAGCCTGGGCGCATTGATCGTTTCACTGATTGGTGCCGTCATCCTGCTCGCGATCGTCAACCTGTTCCGCCGGGGTCGCGTCCGCTAGGTCGAGCGGCAACACGGCGGCCAAACATCGTCGCCGAGGGCCGCGCGGGCGGCCCTGCTTGATTTGAGACAGTCCGCGCTCTGCGCGGGCAATACTTTGCTGCGCGTGCGATAGACTGGCCGAAGATACTCGACGCCTTCCGACCCGTGCGCTTCTGCCCTGTCTGCGGCCACGCCACCAGCCTGCGTGTCCCGTCCGGCGATAACCGGACGCGCGATTGCTGCGACCATTGCGGCGCCGTGCATTACGTGAACCCCCGGCCTGTCGTCGGCACGATTCCCGTCTGGGGCGAACAGGTGCTGCTGTGCAAGCGCGCGATCGAACCGCGATACGGCAAGTGGACACTGCCCGCCGGGTTCATGGAGATCGGCGAGACGACGGCCGACGGCGCGATTCGGGAAACGATCGAAGAGGCCGGCGCGCGGATCGAGCTGGGTCCGCTCTTCTCGATGATCGATGTTCCGCACGTGCAGCAGGTTCACATCTTCTTCCGCGCCGACCTTGTCGATACGGCGTTCACGCCGGGCGCCGAGAGTCTCGAGGCCAGGCTCTTCCACGAAAACGAAATTCCCTGGGATGAAATCGCATTCCGCACCGTTTCGGCGACGCTGAGGCTCTTTTTCGGCGACCGTGCACGCGGCGAATACGGAACGCACACGCAAGCGATCGTCGCCCCGCCGGCACCGGCTCCGCTGGCTCGCGCATGATTCCCTGGCTGGCGCCCGGTCAGCCGTTCCCCCCAGTCGAAACGGCGCTGCCTTCGCCCAACGGCCTCCTTGCCGCGAGCGCCACACTGACTCCACAGCGGCTGCTGGAAGCCTATCCGCGGGGCATCTTCCCCTGGTATTCGGAGGGCGAACCGGTGCTCTGGTGGTCGCCCGATCCGAGAATGGTGCTGTTCACTTCGGAGTTCAGGATCTCGCGCAGCCTGTCCCGGACTCTGCGCCGGGTCGCGCACGATGACTCGACGCAGGTACTGCTCGACCGGGCGTTCGACGACGTGATTCGCGCCTGCGCGGAACCGCGCGACCGTGAGTCAGGAACCTGGATCACCGATGAAGTCGTCGATGCTTACACTGGGCTGCATCGACGCGGTCTCGCTCATTCGATCGAAACCTGGATCGACGGGCGGCTCGCAGGCGGCCTTTACGGAGTCTCGATCGGCCGCATGTTCTTCGGGGAGTCGATGTTCGCGCGCGTCCCCGACGCATCGAAGATCGCGCTCGCCGCTTTGGTCCGACTCTTGCTTCAGGAGAAAGCGCGAGTGATAGACTGCCAGCAGAACACGCGGCATCTTGCTTCGCTCGGCGGGCGCGAGATCAAGCGTCGTGACTTCCTTGCACTTTTGCGCACAGCTGTGAATGCGGCGCCGATCGATTGGGCCGCGCATGCGAACCGTCCGCTCAACGCACTGTTGTCTTCGCTGACCTCGACCGACTGACGTGGCCAATCTCAAGGAACTGCCCTTCTCGGCGCTGCAGTTCTATGCCACGGCGCCGTATCCCTGCAGCTACCTGGAAGACCGCCAGGCGCGCTCGCAGGTCGCCACGCCGGCGCACCTGATCAACGCGGATGTCTACAGCGAACTGGTGAAGATGGGATTTCGCCGCAGCGGAATCTTCACGTACCGCCCCTACTGCGACGGCTGCCGCGCCTGCGTGCCGGTACGCGTGCCTGTCGCCGAGTTCGAGCCCAACCGCACCCAGCGGCGCGCATGGCTGCGGCACCGGAGCCTGACGTCGCGCGTCGCCTCGCTGGCATTCGACCACGAGCACTACGACCTGTACCTGCGCTACCAGTCGACGCGCCACGCCGGCGGCGGCATGGACAACGACAGCCGCGAGCAGTATTCGCAGTTCCTGCTTCAAAGCAAGGTCAATACGCGCCTGGTCGAGTTCCGCGACCCGGTGCCGCCGGGGATCGATGACCTCGGGACCTTGCGCATGATTTCGATCATCGACGTGCTCAACGACGGGCTGTCTTCCGTTTACACGTTCTACGATCCCGACGAAGCCGGCACCAGCTACGGCACGTACAACATCCTGTGGCAGATCGAGCAGTGCAAGTCGCTCGACCTGCAGTACCTGTACCTCGGCTACTGGATCGCGGAGAGCCCGAAGATGGCCTACAAGGCACACTTCCGCCCGGTCGAGATGCTGCGCGGCGGCCGCTGGGAACGGCAACGCGAGGGCGAGAAGCCGCCGCTGCGCTGAGGGAGCGACGGCCGCGCAGCTAGAATTCGCGCGTGCTCTATCACCTCACGCGCTCCTTCCTCTTCTCGCTCGATCCCGAGCTCGCGCACGAGCTGACTCTCTCCAATCTCGATCGCGCCTACGCGCTCGGCGTCACCCGGCTGTTCTCGAGGCGAATCTCGCCGCTTCCGGTCCGCGTCATGGGCCTCGATTTTCCGAACCCCGTCGGACTCGCCGCCGGAATGGACAAAAACGGCGCGCATATCGACGCGCTCGGAAGTTTCGGTTTCGGTTTCATCGAGGCTGGCACCGTGACGCCGAAGGCGCAGCCCGGAAATCCGAAACCGCGCATCTTCCGCCTCGTCCCGGCCGAAGGCCTGATCAACCGCATGGGATTCAACAACGACGGCGCCGATCGCTTCGTCGAAAACGTCCGCGCGCAGACGGCCTTTCGCCGGCGCGGCGGCATCATCGGCCTGAACATCGGCAAGAACGCCAGCACGCCGATCGACCGGGCACTCGACGACTACCTGGCCTGCCTGCGCCGCGTGTACGAGATCGCTGACTACATCGCGGTGAACATTTCGTCGCCGAACACGAAGGACCTGCGCGCGCTGCAGGGCCGGCGCGAACTGAAGGCGCTGCTCGGGGGGCTGGCCGACGAACGCAAGCGCCTCGAAGACGAACATGGAAGGCGTGTCCCGCTCGCGGTGAAGATCGCGCCAGATCTCGACGATGATGAGATTCCACCGATCGCGGATGCCCTCGTCGCGTTCGGAGTCGACGGCGTCAGCGCGACCAACGCGACGGTTGCGCGCGATGCGGTCAAGGGTGTCGAGCATGCTGACGAGTCGGGCGGCCTGTCCGGCCGCCCTCTGGCGCCCCGTTCGACCCAGGTCGTCGGGCTGCTGGCACGGCATCTGAAGGGGGCGCTGCCGATCATCGGCGTCGGCGGGATCATGAATGGCCGCGATGCCGTCGCGAAGATCGAGGCCGGCGCATCGCTGGTGCAGATCTACACGGGCTTCATCTATTCGGGGCCGGACATCGTCCGCGACTGCGTGGAAGCGATCCGCGTCCAGCAACAGCGCGCCGGCGGTCGGACACGGCGCCGTCACCGCGCCGCTTAGCTCCGCGGCAGTCAGCCGACGATGCGCTGCTTTGTCGCAGCCTGGCCAGACTCCACCACGCGCACGGGGCTTGCACGCCTCACGCAGGAAGTTCGGCCTCACGCCAGCCACGGTCGCGTCATACGCGCCGAGAACCTCCACCTGACTTTTGCCTTCATTGGCTCGCTGGAGGGGGACATGGCTCGCCGGGTCGCCTTGGCCTGCCAAGCACTCGCGTTCGAGCCATTCGACTGGAAGGTCGACGCAATCGGTTTCTTCGCGCGTCCACGCGTGTTGTGGGCCGGCGGGCCACTGTCACCGGCGCTCGAGGCACTTGCTGCGAGCGTCCGCTCGATGCTCGATGGTCTGCAGGTGAACTACGATCGCAAGCCCTTCGTGCCGCACGTGACGTTGCTGCGGGACGTGAAGAGCTTCGATGGCGAAGCGAGCGTTTCTCCAACGCTGCCGTGGCGCATCGAGGATGTCGCCCTCTTCAGATCGACACAGGACGAGCACGGGGCCCGCTATCTGCGCGTCGATCCATGATCGGCGATGACAGCGGCAGCCGAATCGCCTCGTCTAGGGTCGGCGGCGCTCGCGATACATCTCGCGAAACGTCCTGCCGCTGGGCGCGGGGAAATCGCGGCTCCGGGTCCAGCCTGCGGCGAACGGCAGGTTGCGGATCCGGCGGCGATCGCCACCCATCCACTTGAGCGCCCGCACCGCGACCCGCGAACCGAAGGCATACAGCGCGGGCCGCATCGCCGCGAACGCCCAGACGGCGACTCCGACCTTTTCGTACCAAGGGCGCAAGCCACGCTCCCATTGCTTCTCGCGCAGCTTGCGCAACAGGTCCGGCAGCGGAATCCGCACCGGGCACACGACGGCGCACTGGCTGCACAACGTGGCGGCATGCGGCAGATCGAGCGCATTCTCGACACCGACGTAGCTGGGCGTCAGCACCGAACCCATCGGACCCGGGTAGACCCAGCCATACGCGTGGCCGCCGATCTTCTGGTAGACGGGGCAGTGATTCATGCAGGCACCGCAGCGGATGCAACGAAGCATCTCCTGGAACTCGCCGCCGAGCAGTCCCGTGCGCCCGGCATCGACCAGCACGTAGTACATGTGCTCGGGACCGTCCGGTTCGCCGGCCCCGCGCGGTCCCGTGAGGATCGAGAAGTAATTCGAGATCTGCTGGCCAGTCGCCGACCGCGGCAGCAGTCGCATCAGCGTCGCAAGATCCTCCAGCGTCGGGAGCACCTTTTCGATGCCGGTCAGGACCACGTGCACCTTCGGCGGCATGATCGTGCACATGCCTTCGTTGCCCTCATTCGTGACGATGGCCACCGATCCGGTTTCGGCGATCAAGAAGTTGGCGCCGGTCACGCCCATTTCCGCAGACAGAAAGTGCCCGCGCAGGACCTCGCGTGCCTCGCGTGTCAGTTCGTTGATCTCGGTCTTGCGCGTGGTCGAGTGCGCTTTCGCGAACAGGTCCGAGATCTCTTCCTTGTCCTTGTGAATCACTGGCGCGATGATGTGTGACGGCGCTTCGTTCTGGTTGATCTGCAGGATGTATTCGCCGAGGTCGGTCTCGACCGGCTGGATCCCCGCCGCCTCGAACGCCTGGTTCAGGCCGATCTCCTCCGACACCATCGACTTCGACTTCGTCACTTTGCGCACTCCGTGCTGGCGCGCGATTTCGACAATCAGTCGAGCGGCCTCCTCGTGCGTCTCGGCGTACAGCACCTGCGCGCCGCGCGCGGTCGCATTGCGCTCGAAGCAGTCGAGCCAGCCGTCCAGGTTCTCGAGCGCACGGTTGCGGCGCTCGACGGCTGCATCGCGGATCGCCTCGAAGTCATCGAGCTCGGCGATCGCGCTCGCCCGCGCCGTCACGAATTTCTCGGACAGCTTCTTCAGGTTTTTCTGCAGCCTGGCGTCCGCCAATTTCTGCCCGGCGCGCGCCTTGAAGTGCATCGACTGGACTTCCATCACGCGTCTCCCGCCAGGACCTGTGCGATGTGCAGCACCCGTGTCTTCTCGTCGCCGATCCGGCGCAGCCGCCCCTCGATGTTCAGCATGCAACCCAGGTCACCGAGCACGACCGCGCCCGCGCCCGTGGCGTGGATGTTCTGGCATTTCTCGTCAACGATCGCGCCCGAGATGTCGCCGTATTTGACCGAGAAAGTGCCGCCGAAACCGCAACACTGCTCGCAGTCCTTCATCTCGGTGAGCGTCACCGCCGGGAGCATGGCGAGCAGCTGGCGCGGCTGCTTCTTCACGCCGAGTTCGCGCAGCCCGCTACACGAATCGTGATAGGTGATGGTCCCGGTGAAGCCGGATGCCGGCAGCGCGCACTTGGCCACATTGACGATGAAATCCGTCAGCTCGAAGGTCTTGTCCGCAAGTCGTTCGATCCGGGCCTTGAGGTCCGGGTCATCACGGAACAGTTCAATGTATTGAACCTTGATCTGGCCTCCGCACGAGCCGCTCGGCACGACGACATAGTCGAACGACTCGAATTCGGCGAGGAGCTTTTCTGCCAGCACGCGAGCGGTGCGACTGTCGCCCGAGTTGTAGGCCGGCTGGCCGCAGCAGGTCTGCCATTCGGGCACGACGACCTCGAATCCGGCGGTTTCGAGGAGCCGGATTGCCGAAAAGCCGATCTCGGGACGGACGGCGTCAACGAGGCAGGTAACGAAAAGGCCGACTTTCACGTTGGGTTGGTCCGATCCTTGCACTGCCTGCCCAGTACTTGCGGCAAAGCAACACGCGAAGAGGCGTGTGAATGTCTACTGAACCCGCAGTTTGGGACGGTTGGATGCTGCCTTCACGCGCGTTTCGTATCCTGATATAAAGCGGCAAGTTGTAAAAATATCGCACTGCACAATGACAAACGCCTCGCCGCGGGACAAGACCGCCATCCAGGTCATCGAGCGCATGATGAAATTGCTCGATGCGTTGGCGTCGCGCTCCGATCCGGTCAGTCTGAAGGATCTCGCCGGTACAACCGGACTGCATCCTTCGACCGCGCATCGGATCTTAAATGACATGGTCGTCGGGCGTTTCGTCGACCGCGCTGAAACTCCGGGTTCCTACCGCCTGGGGATGCGTCTGCTCGAACTCGGCAATCTCGTGAAAGCGCGACTGTCGGTGCGCGAGGCGGCTCTGGAGCCGATGCGGGAACTGCACAAGCGGACCGGTCAGACCGTCAACCTCTCCGTGCGACAGAGCGACGAGATCGTCTACATCGACCGCTCCTACAGCGAGCGCTCCGGCATGCAGGTTGTGCGGGCGATCGGCGGGCGGGCGCCGTTGCACCTGACTTCAAGCGGCAAGCTTTTCCTCGCCTATGAGGACCCGCGATTCGCGCGCGGCTACGCAACACGGACCGGGCTGGCCGGACACACGCGCAACAGCATCACCGACATCGGGAAACTCGAGCGCGAGTTGTCGATGGTCCGTACGCGGGGCTACGCGCGCGACAACGAAGAACTTGAACTGGGAGTTCGCTGCATCGCCGCCGGGATCCGTGACGACTCCGGTCGGGTGGTTGCAGGACTTTCGGTTTCAGCGCCTGCCGAACGAATGCAGGACGAGTGGATCGAGGACCTGCTCGCGACCGCCGGCAAGATCTCGGCCGGCCTCGGTTACGTACCGGCGCCGGCGCGCAGCTAACCGGGATCTAGATCGGACGGACAGCGCCCGTTGATGAACTCGACCTCGGCGGCGAGGCGTCCACGTGCGTCGCCTCCAGCCAGTCACGAATTCGCTGTGCATCGCCAAGGCGCGAATACTTGCCGACCGAGTCGAGCAGCACCATGACAACCCGCTTGCCTTCGATGACTGCCTGCATCACCAGGCAGCGTCCCGCCGCCGAGATGTAGCCGGTCTTCTGCAGGCCAATATCCCACTCGGGATTCGTCGTCAGCCGATTGGTGTTGCCGTAGCGGACCATGCGCTTGCCGATCGGCAGCGCGAGTTCTCCGCTCACCGAAAAGTCGCGAATCACCTCGTGGTCGTAGGCGGCCTTGACCAGTCGCACCAGGTCGTTGGCGCTCGACCGGTTTTCCGAGGACAGACCGGTCGGATCGGCAAAGTGGGAATCGTCCATGCCGAGCAGCAGCGCCTTCGCGTTCATCGCCTCGACGAACGCCGGCAGGCCGCCTGGATACGTGCGGCCGAGCAACTGCGCTGCGCGGTTTTCAGACGACATCAGTGCCAGGTGAAGCGCAGTGCCCCGAGTGATCTTCAGGCCCGGACGCAGATTCGAGCGCATGCCCGCCTTGACCATTTCGGCGCGCGTGAGCGTCAGTTCCTCGTCGAGCGGGAGGTCGGCTTCCACCGTTACCAGCGCCGTCATCAGCTTCGTGATCGACGCGATCGGCAGGACCGCATGCGTGTTCTTCTCGAACAGCACTTCTTCCGTATCCTGGTCGACGACGAGCGCCACCGAGGACTTCAGGTCAAGCGGATCGTCGACACGCTGCAGGCCGGCGAGCTGCCCCTCGGAGGGTCGCAGGGGGCGGCGCTGAACCGAGCGCTTTTTGCGAGTGGCCTGGGCGCGACCCGTCGGAACGGTCCCTCGCACCCGGCTTGCGGACTTGGCATCGGCAATGGTCCTGGCCGCCTGTTTCGAATCGCCGGACTTCGAGGTCGACGTCTGGGCGAGCACACCTCCCGAAACCAGCCAGAGTCCCGTACAAAGAATGATTGCCGCCCGCAAGTTCTCCCCCTCCTGGACCCTGCTGCCCGACCGGCGTCACCGGTCCCTGTGAGACTCAGAGAAGACCACGACCCGGGTCCGCGTCATCGATCGTTAATCGGCGAAAACGCCGGCTTTCTTGATGACCGGGCCCCACTTCTCGATTTCCGCCTTCAG
>DAINBQ010000080.1:0-13054 GCA_036732825.1 Burkholderiaceae bacterium
CGCAAGGCCTACCTCGACGGCTTCCTGCTGAGCTTCGACCACTGGCATTCGACCGAATCGGTCGAGAACACCGAACTGTCGCAGGACATCTACCGCAAGCTTAAGGCGGCCTCGCTCATCTATTCGAAGCCTGTGCAACAGTTCTTCGACCCGGTCAAAGGCATGTTCCTGCCCGACCGCTACATCAAGGGCGAGTGCCCGAAGTGCGGCGCGAAGGATCAGTACGGCGACGTTTGCGAGGTCTGCGGTTCGGTCTACGCGCCGACCGACCTGAAGAACCCCTACTCGGTGCTGACCGGCGCGACGCCCGAGCTGCGCAGCTCCGAGCATTATTTCTTCCGTCTCTCTGATCCGCGTTGCGTCCAGTTCCTGCGCGCATGGACGCAGGACGGGCGGCTGCAATCGGAGGTCGCGAACAAGACGAAGGAGTGGATCGAAGGCGAAGGCAGCGCCGCGCTCGGTGACTGGGATATCTCGCGCGATGATCCGTACTTCGGCATCCCGATTCCAGACGCGCCCGGCAAGTATTTCTACGTCTGGCTCGACGCGCCGATCGGCTACCTGGCGAGCTTCAAGGCCTACTGCGCGAAAACGGGCATCGACTTCGAGCGTTTCCTGCAGGACCCGGCGACCGAACAGATCCACTTCATCGGCAAGGACATCGTCTACCACCACACGCTGTTCTGGCCGGCGATGCTGCATTTCTCAGGCCGCAAGGTGCCGAACAACGTCTACGTGCACGGATTCATCACCGTCGCCGGCGAGAAGATGAGCAAGAGCCGCGGCACCGGCATCGACCCGCTGAAGTACCTGCAGGTCGGCATGAGCGCGGAGTGGCTGCGTTATTACATCGCCGCGAAGCTGAACTCGCGCGTCGAGGACATCGAGTTCAACCCGGACGACTTCCTGCTGCGGATCAACAGCGACCTGATCGGCAAGTACGTGAACATCGCGAGCCGCGCGGCGAGCTTCCTGACGCGGCTCTTCGAGGGGCGGCTCGTATCCTCGGCCGATCCGTCCGGCGCGCCGGCCGGAAGCGAGGCGGCCGCTCTGGCCGCCGCGGACGACATCGCAGAGCTGTTCGACCAGCGCGAGTTCGGCAAAGCGCTGCGCGAGGTGATGCGGATCGCGGACTTCGCGAACGAGCACTTCGACAAGCACAAGCCGTGGGAGCTGGCGAAGGACCCGGCGCAGCACGCGCTGCTGCATGCGGTCTGCAGCGACCTGATGCGCTGCTTCCGCGCGCTGACGATCTACCTGGCACCGGTGCTGCCCGCGACCGCGGAGCGCGTCGCGCGGGAGCTCTTCGGCATGTCGCGGGCTTTCCGCTGGGACGATCTGCGCACACCGATCGATCGCGTCGCGCCGTACAAGCACCTGATGACGCGGGTCGAGCAGAAGCAACTTGACCGGCTTTTCGAGCCGCCGGCCGCGCTGCCCGACGGCGCGCCGCTACCCGGCGGCCAGGCGATCGCGGAGACGGTGACTATCGACGACTTCGCGAAGCTCGACCTGCGGGTCGCGCGGATCGTCGCGGCGGAGTCGGTCGAGAAGTCTGACAAGCTGCTCAAGCTGTCGCTCGACATTGGCGATGGCCGAGCTCGAACTGTCTTTGCCGGAATCAAGTCGGCTTACCGGCCTGACGATCTGGTCGGTAAGCTGACGGTGATGGTCGCGAATCTCACGCCGCGCAAAATGAAGTTCGGCGTCAGCGAAGGCATGGTGCTCGCTGCCAGCCACGCCGACGAAATGGCGCCCGGCCTCTATCTGCTGGAACCCCACTCCGGGGCGCAACCCGGCATGCGCGTGAAGTAATCCGGCGGCTCGCCGCCGCCGGTTGAACAGGCCACGGGGCTTGTCGCCCGTGGCCAGCGGGCCTCAGTACTTGGCCTTGACCTTGTCGAGCTGCTCCTTCGTGATCCCGGGCACATCACCGCGGGCCTTCCAGCGGTTCAGGTTCCAGGCGCCGTCGCCGAGCCAGTCCTTGATCGTCTTGAAGTTCTTGGCTCGCTCCTGATCGGAACTTCCGAGGAACTGGTACATGTTCCCCGGCTTTCCGCCCGCAGCCTTGCCGTCGTCGAGCCTGCGCATCATCGCGCCGGTGCCGGGCCAGACCACATAGCTCATGAAGTGTGGATAAGTGTCGATGCGCGGAGCGACCGTCTTGCGCTTCTCGTCGCCGAGCAGCATCCAGTCGTTGAACTCGGGCGCGCTGGCGCCATGGCACCCACCGCACTTGGCGGCGATCACCGGCCCGACGTCCTTGCGCCAAGTCAGGTCCTCGGCGGCTGCAGACGCGGCGAGGCCGCCGAGCAAAATCAATGCGACTGAAGCCTTCATCATCGTGTGTCTCCTCTTGTGATGGGCGGGCCAGGAAAATTTCACGGTAGCCCTGCCTCATTGCGCCGGCTTGACCGCGATCAACTGCAATCCCAATGCTCGGCAATCGCCGCGCCGGAATAACGGGTCGAAGCGCGGCAAACCTGCGTTTGCTTTTCATTCACATGTGATTAACATATCGGTTCCAGCGTAGCCGAGCAGCACATAAGATGCCCGCGAAGACCGAGAGCAAGACGGCCCGCCTGACTCTCCTGCTGGACCCGCGCAAGAAGGCGATGTTCGAGGAGATCTGCGCGCAGCAGGACCTGACGCCGTCGCAGGTCGTGCGCCAGCTGATCCGCGAATACATCATCGAGCACGCGGGCAGTCGTCCGTTGCCCACCTGGCTGCTGGTGGCGTCGCGCAAGAGGTCCGGCATGAACCGGCGGGGACGCATGCCGTGACCGCGCCGACGGACTGGCTCGCGATCGACTGGATCCTCGCGAGCGTCGCCGCGCTGCTCGCGGTCGGCGCGGCTGGAATCGCCCGGCCGCACAGTTTCTTCCTGATCGCGCGCGTGCTGTTCCCGCTCGGCGCCGCGCTCAACGCACTGATCGCCGTTGTTGCCGTCGTCGCTCTCACGGTCGCGCTCAATTCGGGGCCCGAGGTCGCCGTCTTGCCGCTCGGCCTGCCGGGCCTGCCGTTCCACCTGCGTCTCGATCCCTTGTCCGCGTTCTTCCTGTTCCTGCTCGGCGGCGCGGGCGCCGGCATCTCGATCTTCGCGTCCGGCTACTTCCGCAAGGGCGAAGGAACCGCGCCGGGGCTGCTGTGCCTCGAGTACCACCTCTTCGTCGCCAGCATGGCGATGGTGATGCTGGCCGACGACGCCTACGTCTTCATGGTGATGTGGGAACTGATGGCGCTGTCGTCGTTCTTCCTGGTCACCGCGAACCACACGATCCCCGACATCCGACGCGCGGGCTATCTGTACCTGCTCGTCGCGCACGTCGGCGCGATCGCGATCCTGCTCGCGTTCGGCGTGCTGCAGGCAAACACCGGCGACTACACGTTCGCCAACATGCGGGTGCAGGAGCTCTCGCCGTTCTGGGCATCGGTCGCGTTCCTGCTCGCGCTGTTCGGCTTCGGCGCGAAGGCGGGAATCGTCCCGCTGCACATCTGGCTGCCCGAGGCCCATCCAGCCGCGCCGTCGCCGGTGTCCGCGCTGATGAGCGGCGTGATGCTGAAGACGGCGATCTACGGGATGCTGCGGATCGGCTTCGAGGTGCTGCAGCTCCAGCTCTGGTGGTGGGGCGTGCTGGCGCTGGTGATCGGGCTCGTGACTGCGCTCTTCGGCGTCGTGTTCAGCGCGATCCAGAGCGACATGAAGCGGCTGCTCGCATATTCGTCGATCGAGAACATCGGCCTGTTGCTGGTCGCGATGGGCCTCGCCTGGCTGTTCTCGGCCTACGGAATGTCGTCGCTGGCCGCGCTGGCGTTGACGGCGGCGCTGTATCACGCGCTCAACCACGCATATTTCAAGAGCCTGCTCTTCCTGTGCACGGGAGCGGTGCTGCACGGAACGGGCGAGCGCAGCCTCGGCAAGCTGGGCGGCCTGCTGCGATTCATGCCATGGGTCGGATGGATGGCGCTGGCGGGTGCGCTGGCGGCCGCGGGCCTGCCGCCATTGAACGGCTTTGTCTCCGAATGGCTGCTGCTGCAGAGCTTCCTGTTCACGCTCGGCCTGCCGGGGACTTTCGTGAACATGCTGGTGCCCGTCGTCGCGGCCGGCGTTGCGCTCGTCGCCGCGCTGGGCGGCTACGTAATGGTCAAGTTCTACGGCGTGATCTTCCTCGGCCAGCCGCGCGAACCCAACCTCGCCCGGTCACATGACGCGGGCCGGTGGGAGCGCTTCGGTCTGGCCTGGCTCGCACTGCCCTGCCTGCTGCTGGGGCTCTTCCCCGCGCATGTGATCGCACTGATCGATCCGGTGACCCGCGTGCTCGTCGGCGAAGGCGCGGGCCCGTCGGTCGCCGCCAACGGCTGGGTGTTCCTGGCTCCGTTCGCACCGGACCGTGCCAGCTACAGCCCGTTGCTGTTCCTGCTGCTGGTGATCGCGAGTTACGCGCTGACCTTCGTCGGAGTGCGCCGGCTCTACCACGGCCGCATGCGCAACGCGCCGCCGTGGGACTGCGGGTACCCATTGCTGAACGCCCGCATGCAGGACACGGCAGAAGGCTTCGGCCAGCCGATCCGCCAGGTCTTCGAGCCCTTCTTCCGCATCGAGCGGCACCTGCCAAGTCCGTTCGACCGGCAGCCGTACTACGAATTGCGGGCATCCGACCACTTCTGGCACTGGTTCTACCTGCCGATCGCGCGCATCGTCGAGCACACGTCGCGCCTGGTCGGTTTCCTGCAGCAGGGCCGGATCGCGACCTATCTGCTGTACAGCTTCGTCACGCTGCTCGTGATGCTGGTCCTGGTGTTCCGGTGAGATCGAGATGACCTTCTCCAGCTTCGCCGCCCAGCTGCTCGCGATCGTCGTGGCCGTCCTCGGCGCACCGCTGCTCACCGGCTGGGTCAACCAGTGCCGCGCCTGGTTGCAGAACCGAAGCGCGCCGCCGCTGCTGCTGCCGTATCGAACGCTGCACAAGCTGTTCAACAAGGAATCGATCGTCGCCGACCACGCGACGCCGCTGTTCCGGATCACTCCATACATCGTGTTCGCGGCACTCGTGCTCGCGTGCGGGATCATCCCGAGTCTCTCGACCGACCTGCTGCTGGCACCGGCCGCGGACGCGATCGCCCTGGTCGGCCTGTTCGCGCTGGCGCGCGTGTTCATGTCGCTGGCGGCGATGGACATCGGCACCGCGTTCGGCACGCTCGGCGCGCGCCGCGAAATGCTGGTCGGGTTCCTGGCCGAGCCGGCGCTGCTGATGGTGCTCTTCAACGCGGCGCTGATGACGCAGGCAACCTCGCTGGCGAGCATCGTCGAGACGATCGCCAACCAGGAGTTCGCGATCTATCCGAGCCTGGCCGTCGCCGGGGTCGCGTTCACGATGGTGTCGCTGGCCGAAAACGCGCGCGTGCCAGTCGACAACCCGACGACCCATCTCGAACTGACGATGATCCACGAGGCGATGATTCTCGAGTATTCGGGCCGGCACCTCGCGCTGATGGAGTGGGCCGCGAGCCTGAAGCTCTTCGCCTATTCCTGCATCGGGATCGCGATCTTCTTCCCCTGGGGCATCTCCGAGATCGACGAACCGGTAGGAATGCTGCTGGCGCTGCCGGTGCTGGTCGCGAAGCTCGCGCTGGGCGGGGCGCTGCTCGCACTGATCGAGACGCTGTCAGCCAAGATGCGGATCTTCCGCGTTCCCGAATTTCTCGCGGGCGCGTTCCTGCTCGCGGTCATCGGCATGCTCGTGCACTTCCTCCTGGGAGCCTGACCTTGCCGGGACTCGTCACGCAGCTGATCAACCTGTTCGCGGTGATGCTACTGCTGCTGTCGTTCGCGCTGCTCTCGCAGCGGCGGGTGCTGTCGCTGATCCACCTGTTCACTTTGCAGGGCGCCACGCTGGTGATGTCGACCACGGCGATGGCCTTCTTCACCGGGCAGCCACACCTGTATTACTCGGCGGCGCTGACCTTCGTGCTGAAGGTGGTGATGATCCCCTGGCTGCTGCACCGGCTCATCGTGCGGCTGAACGTGCGCTGGGACATCGAGATGCTGATCAACATCCCGACCACGATGCTGCTGGGGATCGTGCTGGTGATCTTCGCTTTCAACCTGGCGCTGCCGATCTCGCAGCTGTCGGTGTCGGTCGCGCGCGGCACGCTCGGCATCGCGCTGGCGTGCGTTCTGCTGTCGTTCCTGATGATGATCACTCGCACGAAGGCGATCCCGCAGGTGATCGGCTTCCTCGCGATGGAGAACGCGCTGTTCTTCGCCGCCACCAGCGCGACTTACGGCATGCCGATGGTCGTCGAACTCGGCATCGCGCTCGACGTGCTGGTGGGAATGATCATCCTCGGCGTGTTCATGTTCCAGATCCGCGAGCAGTTCGACAGCCTGGACATCCGGCATCTCGAGAAACTGAAGGAAGACTAGGAAAGGCCCGTCGATCCGATGGAAGCGCTGCTGTTCGTGCTCGGCATCCCACTCGCTGGCGGCGCGGTGCTCGGCCTCGTCGGTCATCGCGACAGCGCCTCCGATCTCAACGTCGCATTCAGTTTCGCGACCTTCGTTGCAACCGCGGTGCTGACCGCGCAGATCATCGCGGATGGCCCGATCCTCGTGCTGCACGAGCAGTTCTTCGTCGATCCGCTGAACGTCTTCCTGGTCACACTGACCGCATTCGTCGCGTTCACGACAGCGCTGTTCGCGCGACCGTACATGCGCATCGAGCGCGATCACGGCAAGATGACGCCGCCGCGAATGCGGCTGTTCCACAGCATGTACCAGCTGTTCTCCTTCACGATGCTGCTGGCGCTGCTGACCAACAACATGGGGCTGCTCTGGGTCGCGATGGAGGCGGCGACGCTGACCACCGTGCTGCTGGTCGCCGTTTACCGCACGCCGGCCAGCCTGGAGGCGGCCTGGAAATACTTCATCCTGTGCGGTGTTGGCATCGCTCAGGCACTGTTCGGGACGATCCTGCTTTACCTGGCCTCGGAACGCGTGATCGTCGCCGAAGGCGGAGGACTGCTCTGGACCAACCTCGATGCCGCCAAGGGCTCGCTCGAGCCCACCGTCATGGCGCTCGCGTTCGTCTTCATGCTGATCGGCTACGGAACCAAGGTGGGGCTCGCACCGCTTCACAACTGGCTGCCCGATGCACACGCAGAGGGACCGACGCCGATCTCGGCCGTCCTTTCGGGCCTGCTGCTGAACGTCGCGCTCTACGCGATCCTGCGCTGCAAGGTGCTGACCGACGGCGCGCTGCAAACACGGTTCGCCGGGGACCTGATGATCGGCTTCGGCCTGCTTTCGGTCGTGCTGGCCGCGTTCTTCCTCTCCCGCCAGCGCGACATCAAGCGCATGTTCGCGTACTCCTCGATCGAACACATGGGCCTGATCACGTTCGCGTTCGGCATGGGCGGGCAGATCGCCAGCTTCGCGGGGCTGCTGCACATGACCGTGCATTCGCTGATCAAGTCTGCGATCTTCTTCACGGTGGGGCATGCATCGCAAAAGGCCGGCACGCAGGTGATGGATCAGATCCGCGGCCTGATGCGCGTCAGCCCGACCGTCGGCTGGGGGCTGATGCTGGGCTCGCTGGCGATCCTCGGCATGCCGCCGTTCGGAGTTTTCGCCAGCGAATTCCTGATCCTGACAACCGCGATGCGCGATTTTCCGTGGGCGACTCCACTGCTGCTGCTCGCACTCGGTGTTGCGTTCGCGGCAATGCTGGGCAAGGTGCAGCCGATGGTCTTCGGCGAGACGACGGTGAAGCCGCTCGCGCATCCGCCGGCGCTGATCCCGGTGTTCGTGCACCTGGCGCTGGGACTGATGCTCGGCCTCTACATACCGCCCTACCTCGACAACTGGTATCAGCAGGCCGCGCGCCTGATCGCGGGAGGCTGACGGATGCGATTCGCGGACATCGGCCTGCACCTTTCGCCGTTGCCCGGCGCGATGCCGGTCAGCGTGGCGACGGCGACCGACGCGCAGTGGGAAGCGCTCGCGCAGGCCGGCTCGCTCGAGGGCTGGCGCCTCGTTTCGCTCTGGGGTTCGGATCGCCGCGACACCGGCGACGGCTTTGTCGTCCACGCAGCGTATGGCACTCGGACCGGTCTTGCCTGCGTGCGCCTGCCGCTCGCCGCGGGATCGGAATACCCGGATCTTTCAGCGTCGTATCCGGCCGCAACACGCATGCAGCGCGCACTGCGCGACCTGCTTGGCATCGCCGCGCGCGGTGCCGATGATCGGCGGCCCTGGTTGCGGCACGCCGCGTGGCCTGACGACTACTTTCCGCTGCGCCGGGACAGCGACGGCCAACGCACATTCGACGGCGAGCAGGAGGTCTATCCGTTCGTCTCGGTGGCCGGCGACGGGGTGCACGAGATCCCGGTCGGCCCGATCCACGCCGGCATCATCGAGCCCGGACACTTCCGCTTCTCGATCGTAGGCGAAAAGGTGCTGCGGCTGGAGGAACGACTCGGCTACGTGCACAAGGGCATCGACAAGCTGTTCGAGGGCCGGCCGATCGACGACGGCCATCGCCTCGCGGGCCGCGTGTCGGGTGACTCGACGGTCGCCTATGCATGGGCGTACTCGATGGCGGCGGAGACGGCGACAGGCTGCACGATTCCGCCGCGCGCAGCGTGGCTGCGCGCGCTTTTGCTCGAACGCGAGCGTGTTGCCAATCACCTCGGCGATCTGGGAGCACTCGGCAACGACGCCGCCCTTGCATTCGGCCTGGCGCAGTTCTCGCGACTGCGCGAACAATGGCAACGCGTCAGCGGCGAGCTTTTCGGCCACCGGCTGCTGATGGACCGCATCGTCCCCGGCGGCGTCGCGGTCGATCTCGATCGCGACGGCGCCGAGCGCATCGCGCAGCAATGCCGCGACATGGAAAGCGAACTGCGGCCGCTGCGCGCCATCTATGACGAGCACGCCGGGTTGCAGGACCGCTTCCACACGACCGGAATCGTGACGCCCGAACTCGCCGCCCGCCTGGGATTGACCGGGCTCGCCGGGCGCGCGAGCGGACAGGCCATCGACCTGCGTGTGGACCTGCCCTGCGCCCCGTACGACAGACTGGCGGTCAGGCTCGCGTCGGACAAGCGAGGCGATGTCGCGGCGCGCGTCGCGCTGCGATTCGATGAGACCACAGAGTCGCTGCGCCTGATCCGCGCAATCGTTGAGCAACTGCCGGTCGGAGACGTGCTCTGCCCACTGCCGCCCGCGGCTGCCGAAGGCTTCGGGGTCGGGTGGGTCGAAGGCTGGCGCGGTGAAGTGCTGGTTGCGCTCGAGGCGGAGACCTCCGGGCTCCTGCGGCGCGTCCACTGCCACGACCCGTCGTGGCAGAACTGGCCGCTGCTCGAGCACGCGGTGCTCGGCAACATCGTTCCGGACTTCCCACTGATCAACAAGTCGTTCAACCTCAGCTATTCGGGTCACGACCGCTGATGATTCCATTGCTGATACAGGTATTCAGGAAGGGCATCTGCACCGAGCCGGCGCCGGAGCCAAGGAGCGACTGGCGGGTCGACGGCGAACAGGTGCAGCAGTCGATTCTCGAACTGCTCGGCCGCGCGCTCGCGATTCGCCAGATCGACGCCGGTTCGTGCAACGGCTGCGAGCTCGAGATCCACGCGCTGAACAATCCCTACTACAACCTCGAGGGACGCGGCATCAAGTTCGTCGCAAGCCCGCGGCATGCCGACCTGCTGCTGGTCACCGGTCCGGTAGCGCGCAACATGCAGATCGCGCTGAAGCGAGCCTACGACGCCACGCCGGGACCCAAGCTCGTCGTCGCCGTCGGCGACTGCGGTTGCACGGGCGGCATCTTCGGTGAAAGCTATGCCAGCTGCGGCCGGGTCGCGAATGTCATTCCGGTCAACGTCGCAGTCCCCGGATGCCCACCGCCGCCACTGGAGATCCTGCGAGGCATCCTGACCGCGGTGAGCCAGCCGCGCTAGCTGCCGCCTTGCCGGCGCGGGTCCTCCTCGATCGCGGTGCTGACGACGACGCCTGCTTTGTCGAACATGACGACAAAGATGCGCGCCTCCTGGCCGTCGAGAAAACGCCACTCCCAGGCCCGCTGCTGCTTCAGCGCGTAGCTCTGTGTCGACCCCGGCGGCCCCAGCAGCAGCTGCACCTCCGATTGCTGAAGTCCTGGCTTGACCCGATCGAAGTTCGCGCGCGTCAGCAGATTTTCGTGACCGACGTATTTGCCGTCGGCGCCGATGCTGAGCAGCAGCGTGTGCAGGCCTTCGGGACCAAGCGGATAGACGAGCCCCTTCGTTGCCCCGGACTCACGCACTGCGGCCGGAGCGCCGAACAAGCGACGTACATCCTGCTCGGTCGAGACACCGGCTTTAAGCTTCGCAAGTCGCAGATCTTCCAATGCACGGCCTCCCGGGTCGCATCCGATCACTGAAAGCAGGAGGAGCATCGCTGCCGCTCGCATGAGTCTGACGACCGGCATCGCATGGCCTCCGTCGCGTAAGATCCGGTCAGAGATTACAGAATTCCCACGATGGACAAGACCTACGTATCCGACATCACGCGCTTTCTGCGCGAACTGAAGCAGAGCAATCCGGGACTCGAGCGCGGGCAGCGTGAAGGGCGCGCGATCTGGTGGGACAAGAATCTAGATCCCGAGCTCTACAAACGCTTCGACGAGTCGACGGTCCCGCAGCCCGCATACGTCTATCAGCCGAAGGTCGCATAGTGGGCACGCCGATGTCCTTGCCCGGTTCCGAGCCGGCGCTCGACACCGCGGTAGTGGCGCTTGCCGAGCCTGTTGCGGACTCGACGCCGGACATCGTCGATGGCATCGCGCTCGCACGGCTGTACGGCGAGCCGCTGTTCAAGCTGCCCGAGGATCTCTACATCCCGCCGGACGCCCTCGAGATCTTTCTCGAGGCCTTCGAGGGCCCGCTCGATCTGCTGCTGTACCTGATCCGAAAGCAGCATTTCAACGTGCTCGACATCCCGATGGCGCCGCTGACACAGCAGTACCTTACGTACATCGACCAGATCCGCGCGACGAACCTCGAGCTCGCCGCCGAATACCTGCTGATGGCTGCGCTGCTGATCGAGATCAAGTCGCGCATGCTGCTGCCGGTCAGGAAGGCGGACACCGGCGACGAGGTCGAGGACCCCCGCGCCGAACTGGTCCGCCGGCTGCTGGAGTACGAGCGAATGAAGCTCGCCGCGCAGAAGCTCGACGAGCTGCCGCGCGTGGGCCGCGACTTCGTGCGCGCCACTGTCTTCATCGAACAGACGCTGGAGAAGCGCTTTCCGGCCGTCAACGTCATCGACCTGCGTGAGGCCTGGGCCGAAGTCCTGAAGCGGGCAAAGCTGCATGCGCACCATCACATCACGCGCGAGGAGCTCTCGGTGCGCGAACACATGAGCCTGATCCTGAAGCGGTTGCAGGGTCCGAAATTCGTCGAGTTCGGCGACCTGTTCGATCCGGCGCGCGGCATCGCGGTGGCGATCGTCCATTTCCTCGCGCTGCTGGAGCTGGCACGCGAAGCGCTGATCGACATCACGCAGGCGGCGCCCTTTGCCCCCCTGTACGTCCGGCTCGCATACGCGCCAACCTGAGCATTCGGGAGACTCGATGAATCTGATGCGTTGGTTGGCGGCAGGCGTTCTGCTGACCCTGTGCTGTTCCGCGGGCGCGCAGCTGAAACCGTCAACCTCCAAACCGCCGCTGACGCCACCGGCGGCGCCGTCCGCGCCCAAAGCTGACGCTCCGGCCAAGGCGGGTTCGGTGGAGGAAGCCAAGGAGGCGGCGGCTCAGGCCGCGGCCGAGAAGTGGCTCGCGCTGCTCGATCGCGGCGAGTTCGGGAAGGCCTGGGACGAATGCGCGCAGCTGTTCCGCGAGCGCGTGACTCGTGAGCAGTGGGTCGACGGGCTGCCGGCGACCCGCAAGCCCTTCGGTGCCATGAAGGAGCGCAGGTTCGAGATCGCCGTGTACAAGACCGAGCTGCCGGGAGCGCCGGACGGCGAATACGTAACCGCGCGTTTCATTACCACCTTCGAGAAGAAGGAAGCCGAGGAGCTGCTGACGCTGGCGCTCGAGAACGGCGTCTGGCGAACCACCGGTTACTTGATCAAGTAGCGATGATCGACGCCGAAACAGCGCTGCTGCTCGGCGTGCTGTTCTTCGGTGCGGCGATCCTGTATTCCTCGGTCGGGCACGGCGGGGCGTCCGGGTACCTGGCTGCGATGGGACTGGTCGGCGTGGCGCCCGCCATCATGCGGCCCACCGCGCTGGTGATGAACATCGCGGTTTCTTCGATCTCGCTGTACAAGTTCACGCGCGCCAACGGATTCAACTGGCGACTCTTCCTTCCATTCGCGATCACTTCGGTTCCGATGGCGTTTGTCGGCGGCCGTATCCAGCTGCCGGTCGCCTGGTTCGGTGTGCTCGTCGGAGGAGTACTGCTCTTTTCGTCCGTGCGACTGTTCCTCGACACACTGGATCGCGGCACGTCGGCACGCGCGGTCACCGGCCCGCCTCCGCTCGCGATGGCGTTGCTGCTGGGTGCCGCGATCGGCCTCTTGTCCGGCCTGACCGGTGTTGGTGGTGGGATCTTCCTGAGCCCGCTGCTGGTGTTGATGGGCTGGGCCACGGTGCGTGACAGCGCGGCGCCGACTGCGGCATTCATCCTGATCAATTCGATATCCGGCCTGCTCGGTCTTCTCAGCCGGCAACCGGCGCTGCCGGACGCGCTGCCCTACTGGGTGGCAGCGGTGATTGCCGGCGGATTGATCGGCGCCACGTTCGGTGCACGCCGACTGGGAAACAAGGCCATGCGCCGCGCACTCGCGGCCGTCCTGGTCATCGCCGGCGGGAAGATGGTGCTTTGATCACGACGCCACCGCGCGGCCCGCCGCGACGGCAGACGCCCACGCCCACTGGAAGTTGTAGCCACCGAGCCAGCCGGTCACATCGACGACTTCGCCGATGAAATGCAGGCCCGGTGCCTTCTTCGCTTCGAAGCTCGTTTGATCGAGTTCATCGGTGGCGACGCCGCCGCGCGTCACTTCCGC
>DAINBQ010000081.1:0-12936 GCA_036732825.1 Burkholderiaceae bacterium
GGCGCGGTGACGATGCGCGCCGCCGACCACCAGCTGATCGGGCCATTGGTCGTTTCGGTCATGCAGCGTCAGGGCACGCCCGGCGTGCGCTTCGACGTCGAGGGCAGTGGCTACGGCTTCCTGAGCCAGACACTTGTGACTCCCGCTCGGAGCGAGCGGGCGACCACCTGCCGAATGGCCTGGCCGGCCCGCTGAGGGCTGGAAAGGCCGGCTCCCGAACGCCAGGGCTGGGAGTTCCGTTCCGCTATAATCCCCGGTCTCACGTCACGGCCATCCTTCCGTGCACGCGTGTAGCTGCAAGTTACCGAGCGAAAGGGAACCTTCATGTCAGTTGCAGACATCAACAAGGCGGAAATCGTCGCCAAGTTTCAACGCGGCCAGGCCGACACCGGGTCGCCGGAAGTGCAGATCGCGCTTCTTACCGCCCGTATCAACGAGCTGACCGACCACTTCAAGGCGCATGTAAAGGACCACCACTCGCGCCGTGGACTGCTCAAGATGGTCAGTCGGCGTCGCAAGCTGCTCGACTACCTGAAGGGAAAGAACCCGGAGGCGTACAAGGGGCTCATCGACAGCCTTGGACTGCGCAAGTAGTCGTGACCCGGATGAAGCAACGAACAGCCTGCACGGAGTGATCCGCGCGGGCTGTTTGTTCTCGTCCGGCAGATATCGCGCGTCGCGATATGGACGTAAGGGCGGAGCGATCCGTTCCGAGTCGTCGATACCGCGGCGTGCCCGGTCGTCGGGCCCGATGCCAGGCGACCGCAACGAGCAAGAAAGGAACGCCAAGTGTTTGAAAAAGTGATCAAGAAATTCGCGTACGGTGCCCATACCGTGACGCTGGAGACGGGCGAGATCGCGCGTCAGTCGGACGGAGCAGTGCTGTGCTCCATGGACGACACGGTCGTGCTGGCCACCGTTGTCGCGCGGCGCGAGCCCAAGCCCGGGCAGGAGTTCTTCCCACTGACCGTCGACTACGTGGAGAAGACCTATGCGGCCGGACGCATTCCCGGCGGCTTCTTCAAGCGTGAGGGCCGGCCTTCGGAGAAGGAAACGCTGACCTCGCGCCTGATCGATCGCCCGATCAGACCGCTCTTTCCCGACGCCTTCTACAACGAGGTGCAGGTCGTCATCCATGTGCTGTCGGTCGATCCGGAGATCGACTCCGACATCCCGGCGATGATCGGCGCCTCGGCGGCGCTTGCGCTGTCCGGCATCCCGTTCAAGGGGCCCATCGGTGCGGCGCGCGTCGGCCATGTCGATGGCGAATATGTGATCAATCCGACCGCCACGCAGCTGGCGGCGTCGAAGCTGAACCTGATCGTCGCCGGCACCGAACGCGCCGTGCTGATGGTCGAGTCCGAAGCCGACCAACTGCCCGAGGACGTGATGCTGGGCGCAGTCGTGCACGGCCACCAGCAGATGCAGGTGGTCATCAACGCGATCCACGAACTCGTGCGCGATGCCGGCAAGCCGGCATGGGACTGGAAGCCGGCCGCCCGCAACGAGTCGCTGATGGCCAAGCTGGTGCTGCTCGCGGGCCCCGAACTGCGTGACGCCTACCAGATGCGCAGCAAGCAGGCGCGTTCCGGCAAGATCGACGAGATCTATTCGATGGTCGCATCCCGACTCGCCGAGGAATCGGCGTCGGTCGGCCAGGCTGCTCCGGATAGCAACGAGGTGAACAACATCCTGTTCGATCTTGAGGCCAAGATCGTCCGCAGCCAGATCCTCGACGGCGAACCGCGCATCGACGGGCGCGATACGCGCACGGTGCGGCCGATTTCGATCCGCCTCGGCGTGCTGCCGCGCACGCACGGCAGCGCGCTCTTCACGCGCGGCGAGACCCAGGCGCTGGTGACTGCCACGCTCGGCACGAAGCAGGACGAGCAGATCATCGACGCGCTGCAGGGCGAATATCGCGAGCGCTTCATGTTCCACTACAACATGCCGCCGTTCGCCACCGGCGAAACCGGACGGGTCGGCGCGCCGAAGCGCCGCGAGGTCGGCCATGGCCGGCTCGCGAAACGCGCGCTGGTCGCATCCCTGCCGTCCTACGACGACTTCCAGTATTCGATCCGCGTCGTCTCCGAAATCACGGAGTCGAACGGCTCGTCGTCGATGGCGTCGGTGTGCGGTGGATGTCTCGCGCTGATGGATGCGGGTGTGCCGCTGAAGGCGCACGTCGCCGGTGTTGCGATGGGCCTGATCAAGGACGGCAACAAGTTCGCGGTTCTGACCGACATCCTCGGCGACGAGGACCATCTCGGCGACATGGACTTCAAGGTCGCGGGCACCGCCGCCGGCGTCACCGCGCTTCAGATGGACATCAAGATCGAGGGGATCACGAAGGAGATCATGCAGGTCGCGCTGGCCCAGGCCAAGGAAGCGCGCATGCACATCCTGGGCAAGATGCAGGACGCGATCGCCGTCTCCCGCGGCGAGCTGTCGGCCTTCGCCCCGCGGCTGATCAAGATGAAGATCAACCCGGAGAAGATCCGCGACGTGATCGGCAAGGGCGGCGCGGTGATCCGGGCGCTGACCGAGGAAACCGGCACGCAGATCGACATCGAGGACGACGGCACCGTCATCATCGCCAGCGTCGATCAGGAGAAAGGCAAGGAAGCGCAGCGCCGCATCATGGAGCTGACGGCCGAAGTCGAGGTCGGCAAGGTCTATGACGGCACGGTGCTGCGGCTGCTGGACTTCGGTGCGATCGTGCAGATCCTGCCGGGGCGCGACGGCCTGCTGCATATCTCGCAGATCGCCAACGAACGCGTGAACGCGGTCGCGGACTACCTGAAGGAAGGCCAGGCGGTGAAGGTCAAGGTGATTGAGGCCGATGAGAAGGGCCGTGTGCGCCTGTCGATGAAAGCCGTTGCGGCCGACCAGCCGGCGGCGCAACAGCAGCAGCAACAGCAGCAGTAGCGGAAACAAGGAGCAGGGAAGGCGCCGCCCACGGCGCCTTTGTTTTTTTCCGATGCAAGCGATCGAGATCACCCGACCCGGCGGCCCCGATGTGTTGCGGCCGACCGAGCGACCGGCGCCCGTTGCCGGCCCGGGCGAGGTCTTGATTCGCGTCGAGGCGGCCGGCATCAACCGTCCCGATGTCCTGCAGCGCAAGGGAGGTTATGCACCCCCGCCGGGCGCATCCGACCTTCCCGGGCTCGAGGTTGCGGGCCGCATCGAGAGCGGCGATGTGGCGGGAACCGGCTTCCGGATCGGCGATGCCGTCTGCGCGCTCGTCACCGGCGGCGGCTATGCGGAGCTTTGCGTCGCGCCCGCAGCACAGTGCCTGCCCGTGCCCGCTGGCCTCTCGTTCGAAGAGGCCGCGGCGCTGCCGGAAACCTATTTCACGGTCTGGAGCAATGTCTTCGATCGGGCGCAACTCGCGCCGGGGGAATCGCTGCTGGTGCAAGGCGGCACGAGCGGCATCGGCGTGGCGGCCACCCAGCTTGCCGCGGCGCTCGGCAACACCGTGTACGCGACCGCGGGTAGTGATGAGAAATGCAAGGTCTGCGTCGAACTCGGTGCCATACGTGCGATCAACTACCGGACCGAGGACTTCGTCGCGGTGGTGAAAGAGATCACGGCCGGCCGGGGAGTGAACGTCATTCTCGACATGGTCGCCGGCGATTACCTGCCGCGAGAAATAGAGTGCCTGGCCGACGATGGGCGGCTCGTCATCATCGCGCTGCTCGGCGGGGCCAAGGCGCCGCTCGACATGTCGGCAGTGCTGCGTCGCCGGCTGACGGTCACCGGATCGACGCTGCGGCCCCGTCCGGTCGAATTCAAGGCGGCGATCGCGCGACGGCTGCGCTCGATCGTCTGGCCGCTGATCGAGTCCGGACGGCTGAAGCCGATGCTGTTCCGTAGCTTTCCGCTCGCGCAGGTCGCGGAAGCACACGTGCTGATGGAGTCGAGCCAGCACGTAGGAAAGATCGTTCTGGCAGTGGGTCGGGATGCGGGAGCTCGGCCTGGTAGAAAAGGGGAGTCCGCATGAGCCGGGAACTGGACCTCTGCGGTCTGTGCCCAATGTGCAAGGACCTTTGCCGATGACATTGCGCCGCCCGCTGGTCGCCGCCAATTGGAAAATGAACGGCTCGCGCGGCGCGAACGCCGCCTGGCTCGACGCGTTTGCCGCGCGGGCGCGCGGACTCGCCTGCGACGTCGCAGTGTGTGCGCCGTACGTCTATCTCGCCGACGTGAAGCAAGCCCTGGTCGGCGCCGAACTCGGGGCGCAGGATGTGTCGGAGCGCGACCCGGGGGCATTCACGGGCGACGTCTCGGTGCAGATGCTTAAGGACGTCGGCTGTCGCTGGGTCATCGTCGGCCACTCGGAACGGCGCCAGTGGCACCACGAATCCGATGCGGTCGTCGCGGCCAAGGCCGAGCGGGTACTGCAGGCGGGGTTGCTGCCGATCGTCTGTGTTGGAGAGTCGCTGGCCGAGCGCGAGGCGGGTCGCACGCAGGACGTGGTCCGCACGCAACTCGCCGCGGTGCTCGATCGCATCGGTGAGACACTGGCTCGGGGCGCGCTGGCGTACGAGCCGGTGTGGGCAATTGGTACCGGTCGCAACGCAACGCCGCAACAGGCGCAGGAAGTGCACGCGGTCCTGCGTGCACAGGTCGCCGAGCGCGACCCCGCGGCGGCTGCCGACCTGCGGGTTCTTTATGGCGGCAGCGTGAAGCCGGGAAATGCCGGTGAACTGTTCGCGCAGCCGGACATCGACGGAGGCCTGATCGGCGGCGCATCGCTGGTTGCCGAAGATTTTCTTGCGATCTGCGCGGCCGTCCGCACCTAGATCGCTGCAGCATGAACAGAGAGGTTCGAAGATGGCTTGGTTGACTACATTGCTGATCGTCGTGCAGGTGATTTCGGCGATTTCGATCATCGTCCTGGTTCTGATCCAGCACGGTAAGGGCGCCGACATGGGAGCAGCCTTTGGCGGCGGCGCATCGGGCAGCCTGTTTGGGGCGACCGGATCGGCGAACTTCCTTTCACGCAGCACCGGCGCAGTGGCAACGGTCTTCTTCCTCGCCACGCTGGGCCTGGCCTACACCGGCAGTGCGGTCAAGCGGCCAGTGACCGAAAGCGGCGGCGTGATGGGAACAGTGCCGCAGCAGCCGGCAGCCCCGGCAGCGCCGAAGGACATCCCGACATCATCCACGCCTGCGCCGCAGGGCGCGGTGCCGGCGGCACCCGCGCCTGCGACACCATCGGCGACGCCGTCAGCACCCGCAGGCGAAGCGCCGAAGACAACCGAAATTCCGAAGTGATCGAGTCGCGATCGCAAGCGTCTCACCCCGCGTGACACGCGGTCTTTCAAGAGCGATCAGAGATCGGATCGAGTAGAATCCCGGCGGATTTGCACCTTGCCGACGTGGTGGAATTGGTAGACACACCATCTTGAGGGGGTGGCGGCGAAAGCCGTGTGAGTTCGAGTCTCACCGTCGGCACCAGCGACAGCAACGCCGCCCGGGCGGCCAAGACCGGCAGTGCGTCCGCGACCTCACAAGGGTCAGGCAGCTGCCGTTTTTTTTGAAGTGAGCCGGAAGGCCGGTCAACGTGAACCTCGACTCCTACGTTCCGATCCTGCTTTTCATTCTGGTCGGACTGCTGATCGGCGCCGCGCCGATGCTGCTGGGAGCGCTGCTCGGTCCCCGCAAGCCCGACCCAGAAAAACTTTCCCCTTATGAGTGCGGCTTCGAGGCCTTCGAGGACGCGCGCATGAAGTTCGATGTTCGCTACTACCTGGTGGCGATCCTCTTCATCCTGTTCGACCTCGAAATTGCGTTTCTTTTTCCGTGGGCGGTCGTGCTCGGCGACCTCGGCGCGTGGAGCGTCGGCTTCTGGGCCATGATGATCTTCCTTGCAATCCTGACCATCGGTTTCATCTACGAATGGAAGAAGGGCGCGCTGGACTGGGAATAGCCATGGCGATCGAAGGCGTTTTCAACGAAGGCTTCGTCACGACGAGTGTCGACAAGGTCATCAACTGGTCGAAGACCGGCTCGCTGTGGCCGATGACGTTCGGCCTTGCGTGTTGCGCGGTGGAGATGATGCACGCGGGGGCGGCGCGCTACGACCTCGATCGGTTCGGAATCTTCTTTCGTCCGAGTCCGCGGCAATCCGACGTGATGATCGTCGCCGGCACGCTCTGCAACAAGATGGCGCCGGCATTGCGCAAGGTCTACGACCAGATGGCCGAGCCGCGCTGGGTGATCAGCATGGGCTCCTGCGCGAACGGCGGTGGCTACTACCACTACAGCTACTCGGTCGTGCGCGGGTGTGATCGCATCGTTCCGGTCGACATCTACGTGCCGGGTTGTCCGCCGACCGCTGAAGCGTTGATCTACGGGATCATCCAGCTGCAGAACAAGATCCGCCGCACGAACACGATAGCGCGCTAGACGGCCTGCTCCCGCCACGATGACGCGACTCGAAACACTTGCCGCCACACTCGAAGACGAGCTCGGCCCGCGACTGCAGCGCACAGTGGTCGCGCTGGGCGAAGTCACGATCGTCATCAAGGCCGCCGACCATCTGGACGTCGCGCGGATACTTCGCGACGACGCACGGCTGCAGTTCGAGCAACTGATCGATCTGGCCGGCATCGACTACTCGACTTACGGCGAGGGAAGCTGGTCCGGTCCGCGCTACGCCGTTGTCACGCACCTGCTTTCGATCACTCGCAACTGGCGCGTCCGTGTCCGCAGTTACTGCTCCGATGACGATTTCCCGCTGATCTCATCGCTGACAGGCGTTTGGGCGTCGGCCAACTGGTACGAACGCGAGGCGTTCGACCTGTACGGAATCGTGTTCGAGGGCCACCCCGACCTGCGCCGGATCCTGACCGACTACGGCTTCGTCGGCCATCCGTTCCGCAAGGACTTTCCGATCTCCGGCCATGTCGAGATGCGTTACGACCCGGAGCTCAAGCGGGTCATCTACCAGCCCGTCACGATCGAGCCGCGCGAGATCGTGCCGCGCGTGATCCGTGAAGAGTCGTACGGGCAGGGGCGGTAGCCGTGGCTGATATCAAGAACTACACGCTCAATTTTGGCCCGCAGCATCCCGCGGCTCACGGCGTGTTGCGGCTCGTGCTGGAGCTCGACGGCGAGGTGATCCAGCGCGCCGATCCGCACATCGGGCTGCTGCACCGGGCGACCGAGAAACTCGCCGAGACGCGCACGTTCCTGCAGTCGGTGCCGTACATGGATCGGCTCGACTACGTGTCGATGATGTGCAACGAGCACGCCTACGTGATGGCGATCGAGAAGCTGCTCGGCATCGACGTTCCGGAGCGCGCGCAGTACATCCGCGTGATGTTCGACGAGATCACGCGCCTGCTGAACCACCTGCTGTGGCTCGGCGCGCACGGACTCGACGTCGGCGCGATGGCGGTCTTCCTGTACGCGTTCCGCGAGCGCGAGGACCTGATGGACATCTACGAGGCGGTGTCCGGTGCCCGCATGCATGCGGCCTACTACCGCCCGGGCGGCGTCTATCGCGATCTGCCGGACGCGATGCCGCAGTACAAGCCGTCGAAGTACCGCAGCAACGCGGACATCGAGCGCCTGAACGCGAACCGGCAGGGATCCGTGCTCGACTTCATCGAGGACTTCACGCGCCGCTTTCCCGGCTACGTCGACGAGTATGAAACCTTGCTCACCGACAACCGCATCTGGAAGCAGCGGCTCGTGGGCATCGGCGTCGTCTCGCCCGAGCGGGCGCTGCAGATGGGATTCACCGGACCGATGCTGCGTGGCTCCGGCATCGAATGGGACTTGCGCCGGAAGCAGCCGTATGAGGTCTACGACCGCCTCGACTTCGCAATCCCGATCGGCAAGAACGGTGACTGCTACGACCGCTACCTGGTGCGCGTCGAAGAGATGCGGCAGAGCAACTTCATCATCCAGCAGTGCGTGGCCTGGCTGCGCAACCATGCGGGCCCGGTGATGAGCGACAACCACAAGGTCACGCCGCCGTCGCGGGTCGAGATGAAGTCCGGCATGGAAGACCTGATCCACCATTTCAAGCTGTTCAGCGAGGGCTTTCATGTGCCGCCCGGCGAGGCCTACGCCGCAGTGGAACACCCGAAGGGCGAGTTCGGCATCTACCTGGTCTCGGACGGTGCCAACAAACCGTACCGGTTGAAGATCCGTGCACCCGGCTTCCCGCACCTGCAGTCGCTGGACGAAATGGCGCGCGGCCACATGATCGCGGACGCGGTCGCGATCATCGGCACGCAGGACATCGTGTTCGGCGAGATCGACAGGTAAGACGATGAGTGCCGTTCCGCAATCGCAACTGCTGCTTTCACCCGACTCGAGTCGGAAGATCGACCGCGAGATCGCGAAGTACCCGGCGCAGCACCGCCAGTCCGCGGTGATGGCCGCGCTCGCGATCGCGCAGGACCAGCTGGGGTGGCTGTCGCAGGAAGTGATTGAAGAGGTCGCGGCCTATCTGCAGATGCCACCGATCGCGGTCTACGAGGTCGCGAGCTTCTACGGCATGTACAACACGACGCCGGTCGGCAAGTTCAAGATCACCGTCTGCACGAACCTGCCGTGCGCGCTGTCGGGTGCGAATGGGGCCGCGGCTCACCTGAAGCAGCGGCTCGGCATCGGATTCGGCGAAACCAGCAGCGACGGCCGGTTCACGCTGAAGGAGGGTGAATGCCTCGGCGCCTGCGGCGATGCGCCGGTGCTTCTGGTCAACAACAAGCGGATGTGCAGCTTCATGAGCAGCGAGCGCATCGATGCGCTTCTCGACGAACTGAAGCAGGCTGACTCATGAGCGCCCAGACCTGCTTCCACGGCCGTCACATCAACCCGGTAATCCTGGCCGGGCTCGACGGCGCGAACTGGCGTCTGCACGATTACGAGCAGCGCGGCGGCTACAAGGCGTTGAAGAAAATCGTTTCGGAAAAGGTTCCGGCCGATGCGGTGATCGCGGAGGTCAAGAAGTCCGCGCTGCGCGGCCGCGGCGGCGCGGGTTTCCCGACCGGGCTCAAGTGGAGCTTCATGCCGCGCCAGTTTGCGGGGCAGAAGTACCTTGTCTGCAATTCGGACGAAGGTGAGCCCGGAACTTTCAAGGACCGCGACATCCTGCGCTACAACCCGCACATCGTCATCGAGGGGATGGCGATCGCGGCCTATGCGATGGGCATCAGCGCCGGCTACAACTACATCCACGGCGAGATCTGGGCCGAATACGAACGTTTCCAGGAAGCGCTCGACGAGGCGTACGCGGCCGGCTACCTCGGGAAGAACATCCTCGGATCGGAATTCACGTTCGACCTCTACGCGGCGCACGGCTACGGCGCCTACATCTGCGGCGAGGAAACCGCGCTGCTCGAGTCGCTCGAAGGCAAGAAGGGCCAGCCGCGGTTCAAGCCGCCGTTTCCGGCGAGCTACGGCCTGTACGGCAGGCCGACGACGATCAACAACACCGAAACCTTTGCGGCGGTGCCGTTCATCATCAACCAGGGCGCCGATGCCTTTCTCGACATCGGCCGGCCCAACAACGGCGGCACGAAGATCTTCTCGGTGTCCGGCGACGTCGCGTTGCCCGGCAACTACGAAGTGCCGCTGGGCACGCCGTTTGCGAAACTGCTCGAGCTCGCTGGCGGCATGCGCGGCGGACGCCAGATCAAGGCAGTGATCCCCGGAGGATCGTCGATGCCGGTACTGCCCGGCCCGGTAATGATGGCGACCGACATGGACTACGACTCGATCGCGAAGGCCGGGTCGATGCTTGGCTCCGGCGCCGTGATCGTGATGGACGAGACGCGCTGCATGGTGCAGTGCCTGGAGCGACTCGCCTACTTCTATTTCGAGGAAAGCTGCGGCCAGTGCACGCCGTGCCGCGAGGGGACCGGCTGGCTGTACCGCATCATCCATCGCATCGAACACGGCGAAGGCCGCGCTGAGGACCTCGACTTGCTGCTGTCGCTCGCCGACAACATCCAGGGCCGCACGATCTGCGCGCTTGGTGATGCCGCCGCGATGCCGGTGCGCGCGTTCATCCGGCACTTCCGCCAGGAATTCGAGCATCACGTCGAGCACGGGCACTGCCTGGTGCCGGAGTACGCGTAGATGGTTGAACTGGAAATTGACGGCAGGAAGGTGGAGGTCGCGGAAGGCAGCATGGTGATGGAAGCTGCCGGAAAGCTCGGCATCTACGTGCCGCACTTCTGCTATCACAAGAAGCTTTCGATCGCGGCCAACTGCCGCATGTGCCTGGTCGACGTCGAGAAGGCGCCGAAGCCGCTGCCGGCCTGCGCGACGCCAGTGACCGCCGGCATGATCGTCCGCACGCAATCCAAGCTCGCGAAGCAGGCGCAGAAGTCGGTGATGGAGTTCCTGCTGATCAATCACCCGCTCGACTGCCCGATCTGCGACCAGGGCGGCGAATGCCAGTTGCAGGACCTGGCGGTTGGCTATGGCGCCTCGGCCAGCCGCTATGCGGAACCGAAGCGCGTCGTGTTCCACAAGAGCATGGGACCGCTGATTTCGGCCGAGGAGATGACGCGCTGCATCCACTGCACGCGGTGTGTCCGCTTCGGGCAGGAGATCGCGGGCGTCATGGAACTCGGAATGGCCGGTCGCGGCGAACACTCGGAGATCATGTCCTTCGTCGGCCGCTCGGTCGACTCCGAGCTCTCGGGCAACATGATCGACCTCTGCCCGGTCGGCGCGTTGACGAGCAGGCCGTTCCGCTACGAGGCGCGAACCTGGGAGCTGTCGCGCCGCAAGTCCATCAGCCCGCACGACTCGGTCGGCGCGAACCTGATCGTCCAGGTGAAGAACCAGCGCGTGATGCGCGTGCTGCCGCTCGAGAACGAGGAGGTCAACGAGTGCTGGCTGTCGGATCGCGACCGCTTCGCGTACGAGGGCCTCAACTCCGCCGACCGTTTGGCGCGACCGCTGCTGAAGCAGGGCGGCGAATGGCGCGAAGTCGAGTGGTCGGTCGCGCTCGAATATGTCGCGCATGCGCTGAGCCACGTTGCGAAGGAGCATGGGCCCGCTGCGATCGGCGCGCTGGCGGCGCCGACCGGCACCGTCGAGGAACTGCATCTGCTGGCGAAGCTGATGCGCGGGATGGGCTCGGACAACATCGACTTCCGCCTCCGCCAGTCGGACTTCTCCGCCGATGGAAAGCAGGCCGGTGTTCCCTGGCTCGGCATGAAGCTGGCGGAGATCAACCGCCTCGATCGCGCGCTGCTGGTGGGATCGTTCCTGCGCAAGGACCAGCCGCTGGTTTCCGCGCGGCTGCGGCACGCGACCAAGCAGGGCTGCAAGCTCAGCGTCGTGCATGCGGTCGACGATGATCTGCTGATGCCGGTCGCGCACAGGGCGATCGTGCGGCCCGACGACTGGGTGCGCACGCTGGCCGGAATTGCAGTGGCGATCGCGGCCGCGCGCGGCGAGCGCGCACCGGTCGAAGGCCTGACCCCGGGCGGTGAGGCGGAAGCGATTGCCGCGAGCCTGCTCTCCGGCGAACGCAAGGCGATCCTGCTCGGCAACGCCGCGCGCCAGCATCCGCAGGCTGCGCAGATCCATGCATGGGCGCAGTGGATCGCGGATGCGACCGGCGCCCGGCTCGGCGTGTTGACCGAGGCGGCAAACACGGTCGGGGGTCATCTGGTCGGCGCCTTGCCGGCGAGCGGCGGCGCGAGCGCGCGCCAGATGATCGAGCAGCCGCGCAAGGCCTACCTGTTGTGGAACCTCGAGCCCGAGTACGACACCGCCGATCCGTCCGCGACCGCAAAGGCGCTGGCGCAGGCCGGGACCGTGATCGTCTTCTCGCCGTTTCGCAATGGCGCGATGGAATACGCCGACGCGATCCTCCCGATCACCCCGTTCACCGAAACGGCCGGAAGTTTCGTCAACTGCGAGGGGCGACTCCAGAGCTTCAACGGCACGGTCCGTCCGGCGGGTGAGGCGCGGCCCGGCTGGAAGGTGCTGCGCGTCCTCGCCAATCTGCTTGGCATTGCCGGATTCGACTACGAGACGCCCGAGCAGGTGCGGGCGGAAGCGCTGCCGCCCGAGTTCGCGGCGCGGCTTTCAAACCGCATCGATGTGGCGCCCGCATTGCCGGCCGCGCGGGCAGACGGCACCGAGCGCATCGCCGACGTTCCGATCTACTTCAGCGATTCGATCGTGCGCCGTTCGCCGCCGCTGCAGGCAACGCGCGATGCACGCCCGCCGAAGGCGGTCGCGAATGCGCGCACGCTGGTCGGCTTCGGGCTCGAGGCCGGCGACAAGGCGCGCGTACGCCAGGGCGAAGGCACGGCCCTGCTTGAAGTGGCGGTCGACGACGCCCTGCCGGACGGCGTCGTCCGCATCGCGGCCGCACATGCATCGACGTCGATGCTGGGCGCGATGTTCGGCCCCATCATGCTGGAGCGCGCGTGATCGCCGCCATCTCCGGCTTCGGCAGCCAGGCGCTCGGTCCCGCATGGCCCGTCGTGTGGTCGCTCGCGAAGATCGTCGCGATCGTGGTGCCGGTCCTGCTGCTCGTGGCCTACCTGACGCTGTGGGAGCGCAAGCTGATCGGCTGGATGCACATCCGCGTCGGCCCGAACCGGGTCGGCCCGATGGGGCTGCTGCAGCCGATCGCCGATGCCTTCAAGCTGATCTTCAAGGAAGTGATCACGCCGGCTCAGGCGGACAAGTGGCTCTACTTCCTGGCGCCGGTGATCATCATCATGCCCGCGATGGCCGCCTGGGCCGTGATCCCGTTTGCGCCCGGCGTCGTGCTCGCGGACATCAATGCCGGGCTGCTGTTCGTGATGGCGATCACGTCGGTCGGCGTCTACGGCGTGATCATCGCCGGCTGGGCCTCGAACTCGAAATACGCGTTCCTCGGCGCGATGCGCGCGTCCGCGCAGATGGTCAGCTACGAACTCGCGATGGGCTTCGTGC
>DAINBQ010000082.1:0-12849 GCA_036732825.1 Burkholderiaceae bacterium
TGACGGCGATGGCGGGGACGGCGAGAACTCGCTGACGCTGGCGCGTTTTGCGCAGCAGGCCTACCTCGACTATGCGATCTCGGTCGTGAAGGGGCGGGCGCTGCCGGACGTCGCCGACGGCCAGAAGCCGGTCCAGCGCAGGATCCTGTACGCGATGAACGCGATGGGGCTCGCAGCCGGGTCGCGCCCCGTCAAGTCGGCGCGCGTCGTCGGCGACGTGCTCGGCCGCTACCACCCGCATGGCGACCAGGCCGCGTATGACGCGATGGTGCGCATGGCGCAGAGCTTCTCGCTGCGCTACCCGCTGATCGACGGTCAGGGCAATTTCGGCAGCCGCGATGGCGACGGCGCCGCCGCGATGCGCTACACCGAGGCGCGCCTGACGCCGATCGCGAGCCTGCTGCTCGACGAGATCGACGAAGGCACCGTCGACTTCATGCCGAACTACGACGGTTCGACCGAGGAGCCGAAGCTGCTGCCGGCGCGGCTGCCATTCGTGCTGCTCAACGGCGCCTCCGGCATCGCCGTCGGAATGGCTACCGAAGTCGCGTCGCATCACCTGCGCGAAGTCGCCGCGGCCGCGCTGCTGCTGCTGAAAAGTCCGAAGGCGAAACTCGACGAAGTGCTCGCGGTGATGCCGGGGCCGGACTTCCCGGGTGGTGGCCAGATCATTTCGTCATCGCAGGAGATCCGAGACGTTTATGCCGGCGGGCGCGGCAGCGTCAAGGTGCGGGCCCGGTACGAATTCGAGGAGCTCGCGCGCGGGCAGTGGCAGCTGGTCGTGACCGAACTTCCGCCCGGAGCTTCGGCCCAGCGCGTGCTGGAGGAAATCGAGGAGCTCACGAATCCGAAGGTCAAGGCGGGCAAGAAGGCCCTGACCGCCGAGCAGCAGCAGCTGAAGCAATCCGTGCTCTCGATGCTGGACACAGTGCGCGACGAGTCGGGCAAGGACGCGGCCGTGCGCCTGGTCTTCGAGCCGCGCACATCGAAAGTCGACCGCGACGAGTTCGCGCGCGGCCTGCTCGCGCATACCAGCATGGAATCGAGCGTCCCGATCAACCTGGTGATGATCGGCCGCGACGGCCGGCCGCGCTGCAAGCCGTTGACCGAGATCCTGCTCGAGTGGATCGAGTTCCGCATCGCGACCGTGCGCCGGCGCTCGCAGTTCCGGCTGCAGAAGGTTCAGGACCGGATCCATATCCTCGAAGGGCGCCAGGCCGTGCTGCTGGCGATCGACAAGGTGATCAAGCTGATCCGCGGCTCGGACGATCCGAAGCCGGATCTGATGAAGGCGTTCAAGCTGTCGGAGAGGCAGGCCGAGGACATCCTCGAGATCCGGCTGCGTCAGCTGGCCCGGCTCGAAGGCATCCGAATCGAGCAGGAACTCGGCGAACTGCGCAAGGATGAAGCCGCGCTCGGCAAGCTGCTCGGTGCCGACGCCGCATTGCGTCGCCAGGTCGCGAAGGAAATCGAGGACGATGCGAAGAAATACGGGGGGGACAAGGATCCGCGCCGGACGCTGATTCGCGCGGCCGAGCGCGCCACGGTCGAGGTGAAGATCGCCGACGAGCCGGTGACCGTCATCGTGTCGGACATGGGCTTCGTGCGCGCGCGGACCGGTCACGGACATGACACGGCGCAGTTCGGTTTCAAGACCGGCGACGCGCTGCATGCGTCGTTCGAATGCCGCACCGTCGACTCGCTGGTCGCGATCGGCAGCAACGGTCGCGTCTATACGGTGCCGGTCGCACAGTTGCCGTCGGCGCGCGGCGACGGCGCGCCGGTGACTTCGATGATCGACCTCGCGCCGGGCACGCGCCTGGTCGGCTATGTGGCGGGTCCGCCCTCGCTGGCGCTGCTGCTGGCGACGAGCAACGGTTACGGCTTCGCGGCCACGCTCGGCGACATGCTGTCGCGACTGAAGGCCGGCAAGCAGTTCATCACCGTCGACGAAGGTGCGGAGCCGCTGCGTCCGCAGGGCGCCGATCCGGCCAGCGACCACCTGATCGCCTGTCTCTCGGAGAAGGGGCGCGTGCTGGTGTTTGACGCGGTCGAAATCAAGGCGCAGGCCGGAGGTGGTCGCGGTGTCCGGCTGATGGAACTGGATCCGGGTGAAAAGCTGGTCGTCGCACTGCCGGCGTCCGCCGCGGGCGTCGTGCTTTCGGCGACGAAGGGCAAGGCCGACAAGCCGGTCGAGGTCCACCTGACAGGGTCGCTGCTGGAAGCGCAGCACGGCCACCGGGCCCGCAAGGGCAAACTCGTCGATTCGAAACTGAAGCCGCCGTTCCGCCTCTCGCGGCCGGCACCGTGATGAAGTTCGTCTACCCGCTGCTGCTGTTCGCGCACGTTCTGGGTGTCGTCGTCTGGGTCGGCGGCATGTTCCTGATGCACGTGGCGGTGCGCCCGGCGGCGGTCGAACTGCTTCAGCCGCCGGCGCGGCTGCCGATGCTTGCCGCGGTGCTGGGTCGCTTCTTTCGCTGGGTGACGATCGCCGTCATCGTGATCCTTGCGAGCGGCGTGGCAATGATCTTCGGCGGCGGTGGTTTCGCCAATGCGCACGTGTCAGTGCACCTGATGTTCGGCCTCGGCCTGCTGATGGCGGCAATCTACGTGGTGATCCGCGTATCGCCCTTCGAGCGGCTGAAGTCGGCGGTCGCCGCGCAAGACTGGCCGGCCGCCGCCGGTCATCTCGATCGTCTGCGCAAGCTCGTATCGACCAACCTGGTGCTCGGCATCGTGACGATCGGCGTCGCGATCGTCGGCCGGGTTCTATAAGCGGAACACGCCCTCGCAGACCATGACGGCGGCGCCGCCGACGCGCACCGCGGTCGGTGCTCCGCGTTCGAGATCGGCCGCGACGAAGATGCGGCTCGGCCGTCCGACTTCTTCACCCTGCCGTATCTCCCAATTCAGGGTGCCCGACGAGAGGCCTGACCTGCGGGCGAGCCAACCTGCGAGCGCGGCCGCGGCCGATCCGGTCGCCGGGTCCTCGGCCACGCCAACTCCCGGCGCGAACATGCGCGCGCGCCAGGTCGAGTCGTCGACCCGCGCGATCGGATAAACCTTCTGCGTCACATAGTGGTCGAGCGCAGAGCGCCAGCGTGCGAGGTCGAGCCGCGCCTTCGTGAGCGCATCGGTCGAGGCGAGTGGAATGACGAGAAAGTCGACGCCGCACGACCAGCACTCCCCCGGTCCGGCCAGGTCCGCTTCGGCCAGTCCGAGCACGGCGGCGAGTGCGGCCGGTTCCGGCGGCGTCGGCCCGCGCTCCGGCAAGCGCGCGGCAGTCAGCGTGTAGCGGACGACGTGTCCGTCAGCGGCGCGTTCGATCCGCACCGGCACCGGGCCAACACCTTCCTCGAACACCAGGTCGCCGTCGGCGATGCCGGTCGAGGCGAGCACGAACGCGGTTCCAACGGTAGGGTGTCCGGCGAACGGCAGTTCGCCGCCCGGAGTGAAGATTCGAACACACGCGGTATGACGCGGATTGGCCGCCGGAGTGACGAATGTCGTTTCCGAGAAATTGAACTCGCGCGCGATGGCCTGCATCTCGGTGTCTACCAGCCCCTGCGCATCGACCAGGACCGCGAGCGGATTTCCGCCAAACACGCGATCGGTGAAGACATCGCAGGTGAAATACCGGTATTCGCGCATGGCCTGGGGCGGCGCAGCCGCGCGCCGCGGCGTGAACGACGATGGCAGCCAGCCTAGGGACGATGCCGGCAAAAGTCCAATCTGCGTCGTCGCACGCGGGGACGACCCGGGCGTCGGCGCGCGATAATCAGCTCTTGAGTCAATCACTGCCAGCCACGATGGAAACCACCCAAGCCACCGAAAAACAGAGCCTCAGTTTTCAGGCCGAGGTGAAGCAGCTGCTTCACCTGATGATCCATTCGCTGTATTCGAACAAGGAAATTTTTCTCCGGGAGTTGGTCAGCAACGCATCCGATGCCTGCGACAAGCTGCGGTTCGAGGCCATTGCACGCCCCGAGCTGCTCACCGGCTCCGCCAACGACTTCGCGATCCATGTCGGCTTCGACCCGGCGCAACGCACGCTTACGGTGTCCGACAACGGCATCGGAATGAACCGGGACGATGTGATCTCGCATCTCGGGACGATTGCCAAGAGCGGCACGCGCGAGTTCTTCGCGCAGCTGACGGGTGACCAGCAGAAGGACGCGCAGCTGATCGGCCAGTTCGGAGTCGGCTTTTACTCGAGCTTCATCGTCGCCGACCGCGTGACCGTCATCTCGCGCCGGGCAGGCGACGATCAGGCGGTCAAGTGGGAAAGTGACGGCAGCGGAGAGTTCACGGTCGAGCCGGCCGAACGCGCAAGCAACGGTACCGACGTCATCCTGCACCTGAAGGAGGGCGAGGATGAACTGCTCTCGAGCCGGAAGCTGAAGTCGATCCTGACGCGATATTCGGACCACATCGCCACGCCGATCCGGATGAAGAAGGAGGAATGGGACAAGGAGACGAACGCGATGCGCACGCTGGCGGAGGAGGAAACCGTCAACCAGGCGAACGCCCTGTGGGCACGCGCCCGGAGCGACATCAGCGACGAGCAGTACCGCGAGTTCTACAAGCATGTCGCCCACGACTTCCTGGACCCGCTTGCCTGGACCCATAACCGGGTCGAAGGGCGCACCGAATACATCCAGCTGCTCTATCTGCCCGAGCATGCGCAGTTCGACCTCTGGGACCGGACTCACCGGCACGGGATCAAGCTCTACGTCCGGCGCGTGTTCATCATGGACGACGCCGAGCAGCTGATGCCGCCATACCTGCGCTTCGTGCGCGGAGTCATCGACAGCAACGACCTGCCGCTCAATGTTTCGCGCGAAATCCTGCAGGAGAGCCGAGACGTCAAGGCGATCCGCGAGGGTTCGACCAAGCGCGTTCTCGGTCTGCTGGAGGAACTCGCCGAGAACCAGCCGGAGAAGTACGCGACGTTCTGGCGCGAGTTCGGCCAGGTGCTGAAGGAGGGCATCGGCGACGATCCTGCAAACCGGGAGCGGATCGCGAAGCTGCTGCGATTCGCATCGACATCGACCGAGGGGGCCGACCAGCCGCTGGCGCTCGCGGCCTACGTCGCCCGGATGAAACCGGGCCAGAAGAGCATCTATTACCTGACCGCCGATACGCTGCAGGCGGCGCGCACCAGCCCGCACCTCGAGATCTTTCGCAGGAAGGGCGTCGAAGTGCTGCTGCTGACCGACCGCGTCGACGAGTGGCTGCTCTCGTTCCTGCACGACTTCGACGGCACGCCGCTGGCTTCAGTGGCGAAAGGTGACCTGGATCTGGGCGAACTTGCCGACGAGGCGGAAAAGGCCGAGCAGTCGAAGACCGGCGCAGAGTACGGCGAGTTCCTCGAGCAGGCGAGGAAGTTGCTTGCGGACCGCGTCAAGGATGTTCGCGTGACCTTTCGGCTGACCGACTCGCCGGCCTGCCTTGTCGCAGACGAAAACGAGATGAGCGGGCACCTGCAGCGGCTGCTGAAGGCGGCAGGCCAGCCGACTCGGGAGACGAAACCCATTCTCGAGCTCAATCCTGCGCATCCCCTGGTTCAGCGAACGAAGGCGGACGAGCAGCGACGGGCCGACTGGCTGAACCTGCTGGTCGATCAGGCGATCCTGGCCGAAGGGGGACAGCTCGAGGATCCGGGCGCATTCGTGCGACGCATGAACGCGATGCTGCTGGATGCAGCGCGGTAGACGGCGTCCCGCTCTCAGGGGATTTGCCCCGGTCATCGATTCGGGCGTCGAACGACTGATCCTCGGAAGCTTTCCGTCCGATGCGTCACTGGAGGCGGCCCAGTACTACGCGCATCCGCGTAACCAGTTCTGGCGATTGCTTGGCAGCCTGATGGGCGAGCCGCTTGCCGAGCTGCCGTACCGGGAGCGGTTGCGGATCGTCCGTTCCCACCGGGTCGGTATCTGGGATGTGCTTGGAGCCTGCGACCGCACCGGCAGCGCCGACACCGCGATCCGGAACGCACAGGCAAACCGCTTTGTTCGCCTGCACCACCTGGCGCCGGCCCTGGTTGATGTTGCCTTCAACGGCCGGACCGCTGGCCGGTTCGAGCCGACATTCGCCGCGGGCGGCTTCCGGACTACCGTCTTGCCGTCGTCGAGTCCGGCCCACGCGAGCCTCAGTTTCGACCAGAAACTGGCTGCCTGGCGGGCCTGGTGGAATGCCTGGCCCCGTGACTCAAGTCCCCGGACCCGTATCCGATAGCTCGAGATATGGGCAAATGCAAGGCAATACCGCCTGCGACTAAGGGGCTGAATCAGCTAATCTTTCGACCCTCGGACCCTTCGCTGTGCAGGGTCTGAAAACTATTCCAATGAGCACCGTCTCGACGACCGGAACCGGGCGACCCAGCCGCACGCACGTCCAGCGCGCACTGGCCGATCTGCGTGATGCTGCGCGCAGGACGCTGCAACCGCTGCTGCAGGACGCGACGCGGGAGGCAGTCCAGGCGATCGACGCCGACCAGAACGCGTCCGGAACGTTGAAGAAGTCGGTTCGCAAGCTGCTGGTCGACCAGCGTGAATTTGCGGCCGCGTTCTTTGCCGCGGTCGATACCGAACTCGACACGGCAATCGGCGAACTGACGAGCGGGGACCGCAAGGAGAAGCCCACCGCGGCCGCCGGTGAAAGCGCGCTCAGCCTGTCACTGGTCGAATACGACCAGATGGAAGAGTCGATGCTGATGGACCGCGTTGCGTCGCGCATTCGAAATGCGGCCGATGCTTCGTTCACGCCGCTGACGCAGCGCCTCGCGACTGCCCTGGCGATTCCTGGCCTCAATGACCGTGACAACCCGTTTCACCCGTTGCGCTTCTGCCATGCGCTCGGCGAGGCGATCGAGAAGCTCGGATTCAAGGGCGACCAGCGTCACGTCGTCCTCAAGGCCTTCGATTTCGCGTTGCTGAAGCCGCTGCTCGAGGTCTATGGCGAACTGAACGCCCAGCTGGAGAAGCGCGGAGTGCACGAAGGCGCCCCGGCTGCGTCGTTCAAGAACACGGTCGCGGGATTTCGCAACACGATGATCGGCTCCGGGCGCACGACCCAGGGCGGAGCCGTGCACGGATCCATCACCGGGGCGACGGCCGAGCAATTGCTGAGCGCGCTCTACCAGCGCATGCAAGTGCCGATGGGGGGGTTGGCCGGGGGCCATCCGATGGGCGGCGGCGCGGTGCCCGCGATGCCCGGCGGGCCGATGTTCGAGCGGGTCGACTCGATCACCGGCGGCATGACGCCCGGGTTCGTCGTCACCGGGGCGGCTGCGGTTCCGATCGCTCCCGGCACGCCGGTCCAGTTTGCGGCCATCGATCCGGGCCTGCTCGCATCGATCAACGAGGTGCAGCGGCTCAACGCGCTGGCGACAGTTGCCGGCAAGAGCGGCGCCGCGGCCGCGATGATCAGCGAGCGCGACGAGAAGCACCTGCGTGCGCACGTCGCGGAACGGGCGACGCGGCAGGTCGACAAACTGACGATCGAACTCGTTGGCATGCTGTTCGACCGCATCCACCAGGACAAGCACCTGCCTGCTGAAATCAAAACGGCGCTGTCGCGACTGCAGTTCCCGATCATGAAGGTCGCGCTCTCGGATTCGGACCTTTTTGTTTCGCCGGTTCAGCCGGCGCGGCGCCTGATGGACCGGATCGCGAGCACCGCGATCGGCTGGATTCCGGAGGGCGAGGAGAACATCCGCTACCTCGGCGAGGTCAACCGCGCGGTCAACACGGTCGTCGTCGCGATCAACGAGGGTCCGCCGATCTTCGAGAAGGCGCTCGAGGAGTTCGAGAAATACCTGGCCGAGGAGCGAGTCCGCGACGACGATCCGGTGACGCGTGCAAAGCGGGCGCTGGAAGAGGCTGAGACGCGCGAGGTGATGGCGATCAACGCCGCGATCGGCATCCGCCGCGCGTTCGACGGCGTGCAGATCGAGTCCTACCTGCGCGATTTCCTGCTCGGTACATGGGTCAAGGTGCTGGTCGCGGCGACGCTGCGCGAACGGACCCAGCCCGGCTTCGCCCGCAAGTTCCGCGACTCGGTGCCGGACGTTGTCTGGAGCGTGCAGCCCAAAATCAATCCGGACGATCGCAAGCGGCTGGTGAAGACGATACCGGCCGTGCTGAGCACGCTGCGCGAGGGCCTGCAACTGATCGACCTGCCGCCAGCCCAGACGCAGGACTTCTTCTCGCGGCTGATGACCTCGCATGCACAGGCCGTCAAGGCGCTCGAGGTCGCCTATGGAACGTCGACGCCGATGGACACCGGCGCATTCAAGAAGCGACTCGAGGAGGTCCAGATCGTCGAGCCGCCGCCGGCGCCCGAAGAGCCCGAGCAACTGACGATCACGTCCGACGTCGTGCGCAGCGCGGTGGCCGCGAATCACGCAGAGGTCAACCTGCTCGACGAGCCTCTGGTCGTCGAGGCCGAGGAGATGATCCCCGTCGACAAGCTGTCAGATGAAGAGATCGACACGATGATCGAGAACTGGCAGCGCGGTTCGTGGTTCGACCTGTGGACCGGACAGCAGACCGAGCGCGTGCGGTTGCGGTGGGTCAGCCCGCGGCGGAATTTCTATCTGTTCACCTCGGCCGAAACCGGCAAGGCGCATTCGCTCGCGCCGCTGATCCTGCGCAACTACATCCGCGTCGGGCGCATCAAGACGGCAGAGAAGGCGCCGTTGTTCACACGCGTGGTCGACGACCTGATGCGCGACCTGCAAGGCGAAGACGCGGCCGAGCCGGCTTGACCGCCTTCAGCTGAGAAATCGACGTGCCGAGCGCCCGCCGCGCGGGCCGACCCGCCGTAACGCTGTCCGAGGACGACGGCGTTCGCTATCTGCACTTCGGCACTGAATGGGTCCAGGGCGGAATGCGCATCGCGCGGCCGTTTGCGCTCGAACTCGAATATCAGCGGCAGATGATGGCGATCGGGTTGCTGCTGCCCGAGCCGCGACGCATCGTTCAGCTTGGTCTCGGAGCGGCGGCGCTGACGAAGTTCTGCTATCGCCATGTGCCAAGCGCGGAGATCGTGGCGGTCGAACTGACTGCCGAGGTCATCGCCACGGCGCGAACCTGGTTTCGCCTTCCGGCCGACGATGATCGGCTGACCGTCGTCGAAGCCGATGCGCGAGATTTCATCAGTCACCCGCGCCAGAGGAGCCGGGCCGACTGGCTGCAGGTCGACCTGTACGATGCCGCGGCGCGCGGTCCGGTCCATGACGATGTCGACTTCTATCGCGCCTGCCGGCGGGCCCTGGCTGCACCGGGCGTCGCCTGTTTCAACCTTTTCGGAAGTCGATTCGATCCCAGCCTTGAAGCGATCCGCTCCGCTTTCGAGGATCGCGTGCTCCTGCTGCCCGAAGTCGAGCACGGCAACCGGATCGTGATCGCGCTGGCCGGACCCGCGCTCGACGTGCCGTTCAGCGTGGTCTACGAGCGCGCGCTCGAACTGGAGCGGCGGTGGAAGCTTCCCGCGCGTCGCTGGGTCGCAGGCCTGCGCGAAGCCAATGCGCTGGGTGCAAGGCTCGCGATCTGATCGATGCCCGCAATTTGGGGTTATCCGACCCCGCAATCCGGCTTGACAGCCGATGCAAGGTAGATAGAGTCGGACGTCTATAGTGTGGGGACCGCTCGACCGGGCGGCACCGAACCGAAGAGCGCATGGAGTTTCCACCGAGCCCCGAGACGTCACGCGCGAGCGGCGACGTCCCCTATGTCACGGCTTCGCAGGCCTCCGCGCTGCTGAAGTCGGGGATGGCGATCTCCAATGAGCTGATCGGAGCGGCGTTCCCCGAGATCGCGAAACAGATCCTCGAGGAACTGGCGGGCAAGTGGGACTTCGACGTCGGCTCGCCGCTGGTGCAGCGCCACCTCGGGAGCAAGTCGGATCAGCTCTATCACGCGTTCATGTCGCGCCTGCAGGAGACGCAGGACCAGTACTTCACCGAACTGACGGTCGGGCGCGTGCAACCTGCCACCGGCTCGCTCGATGCCGAGACGCTGTCGCTGGTCGATTCGATCTCGGTCGAGAGCAACACCGTGGTCGAGCGCCATGCGAGCAAGGTCGCAGGCTACGCCGACCAGTTGCTGCGCGACCTGAACCTCGTTGTCGCATTCCTGCTCGGCCGCAGTGCGGTGCGCAACTCGGAGAATCCACTCGGCCCCGCGGTCTACGTGCGCGCGCTGTTGCGCGCGGCCGAAGACACCGACCTGCACAAGGAAGCGTGGGAGTTCTACCTATCGGTATTCGAGAAGCCGTTCGGCGAGGAACTGGCGCGCATCGTTCGCCAGTTGCTCGACCATTACGCGAATCACAACGTCGACGTGCGCGCGATTCGTCGCAGCTTCGCGCCGGCACGGGGAACGGGGCAGTCTGCGCCCGGTCCGGCAGCGAGCGGCGGAGGGAAGCCCGGGGCCCTGCCAGGCGCAGCGGAGCCCTCCGCTGGCGCTCAGGCGTGGCAAGGCGGTCCCGGCGTCCAGTCAGGGCAGGGCGGGGCAGGAGGACGACAGGGCGGCGCGCAGCAACCGGGCGGACGGTATGGCCGACCACAGCAGGTGCCGGACGAACCGAATGCGCTGCTCGGGGGCCTGCTGACGCGGCTGCAGGCCAACGCGCGCGGCTCGAGGATGCCGTCGCTGCCATCGCTTGGACCGGCGCCGGAGCAGTTGCTGGAGTCGGTCGGCGAGTTCCAGCGCATGAACCTCGACGAACTGGGTCCGGACGGCGACTTCTCGGTAATGCCGACGGCGGATGGTGTGCGCGCCATCCGCGACGAGTTGATCTCCAAGTCGACGCGCACGGTCGACAAGCTGACGATCGAACTGGTCGGCATGTTGTTCGACCATGTGATGCAGGACAAGCAGGTGCCGGCCGAGATCAAGGCGCGCATTTCGCGGCTGCAGTTTCCGGTGCTGAAGTCCGCGCTGATGGACGCCGCATTCTTTGCTTCGAGTGCGCACCCCGCGCGCAAACTGATCGACCGCATCGCCGGCACTTCAGCCGGCTGGGAACCCTACGGCGATGACAACCAGCGCTACCTGCGCGAGGTCGACCGCATTGTCAAGGAGGTCCTGCAGAATTTCGAGACTGATGTCGGCGTCTTCGAGCGGCTCTACGCCGAATTCGACAAGTTCGTCTCCGACATCGATCCGGAGGAGAGCGATCCGGTATCGCGCGCGAAGCGCGCCCTCGAGGCAGCCGAGAAGCACGAGATCCTGACGATCAATACGACAATCCAGGTGCGGCGCGCGTTCGAACGCGTTGACCTCGAGCCCTATATCAAGGAATTCCTGCTTGGCCCCTGGGTGAAGGTGCTGGTCTCGGCGACCGTGCGCAACGAATCGCAGCCGGGATTCGCGAAGGCGTTCCGCGAGGTGATCCATGAGCTCGTCTGGTCGGTGCAGCCGAAGGCGAGCACCGAGGACCGGGGCAAGCTGGTCAAGATGATCCCGGGAATGGTGCGCGTGCTGCGCGACGGCCTCGGGTTGATAAATGCGCCGGAGCGCGAGCGCGAACTTTTCTTTTCGCAGCTGATGGAATCCCACGCGATGGCGGTGAAGCCGGTCGACCAGGCCACCTACATCAAGTCGAGCCTGCTCGCGTCGGAGCTGCGCGCGAAGATCGACGGCATGCAGCTGTCGGGAATCTTCCCGGTCACGACGGTGCCCGGCGGCATCCGTGTCTCGACCGGAATGATCATGCGGGCGGCGGCCGAGCACCAGGCGGACATCCAGATTCCGGATCCGCTGACCGACATCGCAAAGCTCGATCCGGTCGAAGACGCGCGCGTGCAGGAGGAAATCGGGCGCTGGCAGCGCGGTAACTGGTTCAAGCTCTGGAATGGCATGGACTTCATCCGCGCCAAGCTGCGCTGGATGAGCCCGTTGCGCACGCTGTTCCTGTTCGCGAGCGAACACGACCAGAAGGCGCACGTGCTGTCGGCCGACATGCTGAAGTCCTATCTCGCGCGCAAGTACATCGAACCGCTCGAGAGCATCCCGCTGACGAAGCGCGCGGTCGACGCTGTCGTCGCCGATTTCGAGAGCGAACCGGAACGCGCCGCGACGATGGCGAACCGCTACGCCGCATCGGCGCCGGCCTGATTGAGGATGAATCCGAAAGACGGCGCCACCGCATTGAAGCACCCGGCTGGAGGGTCGCCACGCGACAAGCATGCGGCGGGCGCGCATGTTCCCAGCGGCCGCGTGACGAGCGGCTATGTCGTCAAACAACTGGTCGTCGACGGCCTGCTGTCGGCGGCTGATGCGGAGCGCTTCAAGCAGTCGGGCGGCCGCGAGCGAGCCGGGCATCCGCTGACCGTGCTGGCCGAGATGAACTACCGGGCGCCGAAGGCCGACCGCAAGCTGCTCGACCTCGAGATGCTGACGAGCTGGCTGGCGGAGAAGGCATCGCTGCCTTATTTTCATATCGATCCGCTGAAGGTCGACTTCACGCGGGTCGTTGACGTGATGTCGTCGTCGTACGCGACGACCTATTCGATCCTTCCGGTCGCGACGTCCTCGACCGAGGTCACGATCGCGACCTGCGAGCCGTTCCAGACCGGCTGGGAACGCGAGATCGAGCAGATCACAAAGAAGACGGTCAAGCGCGTCGTCGCCAACCCGCTCGACGTTGCCCGCTACACAACCGAGTTCTACAAGCTCGCGCAGCAGGTCAAGGGTGCGGCCAAGGCGGGCGCGACGCCGCTGGTATCGAGCTTCGAACAGCTGGTCGAGCTGGGCGGCAAGGTCGAGGCCAACGACGCACACGTCATCCACATCGTCGACTGGCTGCTCCAGTACGCGTTCGACCAGCGCGCGAGCGACA
>DAINBQ010000083.1:0-1318 GCA_036732825.1 Burkholderiaceae bacterium
TCTGGCGCGTGATCGTCGTCTCGTCCTTCGCGTCGTAGATCGCGCGCACCGTGAATTCCCAGTTGCCGGGGTAGATCGCGCTCTTCAGCGGGATCGTGTCGCCCACCCTGAACCCGTAGAGATCCGCCAGCTGCCGGCCGACCGCGGCGCCGCGCCGGTCGCGCAGGAATTCCTGGTACTCGCCCGGCTCGAACACGAACTCCGGATACATCGGGAAGAAGGTCGGCGCGTCGACCGCGAACTGCGCGAAGAAGTTCTTCGGCTCCTTGTAGATGCCGCCGAACCAGTTCGAAACCGAGACCGCGGTCACGCCGGGCACAGCGCGGATCTTGTCGCGGTAGTAGACCGGCATGGCAAATGTCAGCGAGATCGCGTTGCGCGTGATCAGCCGCGTCGCCGAGGCGGCCTCCGCGCCCGCGTACCAGGCGCGGACAACGGTCTGCAGCAGCCCGAACGCGAGAATCGCGATCACCAGCCCGACGATCGTCAGCGTCGAGCGCAGCCGGGCGCGAAAGACGTTGCGGAAGACGAATCTGAGAAAGAACATCTAGTGCCCGCCCGGCCGCCCGAAGGACACGAGCGACCTCTCGGGGGGCAGCGAACAAGGTGAGCGTGGGGGCGTCATCCTATTCTGGCGCAGTGTCGGTCAGCTGGCCCTTGTCCAGGTAGATCAGGTGGTGCGCGGCCTCGGCGGCGCGCGGATCGTGCGTCACCATGACGATCGTCTTGCCGAGCTCGATGTTCAGGCGGTCGAGCAGCTTGAGGATGTCGGCCGCGGACTGGCGGTCGAGGTCGCCGGTCGGCTCGTCGGCAATGATCAGCAGCGGATCGGTGACGAGCGCGCGCGCGATCGCGACGCGCTGCTGCTGGCCGCCCGACAGCTCGTTCGGATAGTGCTTCATGCGGTCCGCGAGCCCTACCATCGCGAGCAGCAGTTCGACGCGTTCACGGCGCTCGCGCGTGCCGAGCGCGGTCAGCTGCAGCGGCAGCTCGACGTTCTCGAACGCGGTCAGCACCGGCATCAGGTTGTAGAACTGGAACACGAAGCCCACCGTACGGTGGCGCCAGTCCGCGAGGTCCGCATCGCTGAATGTCGTGATGTCCTCGCCCGCGACGATCAGCGACCCGGCATCGGGCTTGTCGATGCCGGCGACCAGATTGAGCAGCGTGCTCTTGCCCGAGCCCGACGGTCCCATCATCGCGACGAAGTCGCGCTCGCGGATCGTCAGGTTGATGTCGGTCAGCACCGGGACGGCCTGGCCACCGCGCACATACCCTTTCGAAAGGTGCGCGATCTCGACCAGCGGGCGCCGCAGCG
>DAINBQ010000083.1:1418-6391 GCA_036732825.1 Burkholderiaceae bacterium
TTCCTGGCCGCCGCGACACGCGCGCCATCGGCGAGGCGCGCGGTCGGTGCCGCCACGACCCGCGTGCCGGGCGCCAGCCCGTCGACCCGCACCAGGTCGCCAACCTTCGTGCCGACGCTGACCGCGGTCTGCCTGACCTGTTCCCCGTCCTTGTCCTTGCTGACGACGAACACGACGTCCTTGCCGTCGCGCTTGACGATCGCGTCGGGCCGCAGCGCCGGTACCGGCTTGCGCTCGTCGGGTGTCAGTGCGCGCGACAGGAACGAGATCTTCGAACTCATGTCGGGCAGCACGCGCGGATCGCGCTCGACGAATTTCACCTTGACCAGCAGCGTCGCCTTGCTGCGGTCGACCGTCGGCACGATGCGACTCACCTCACCGAGCAGGCGCAGCTCCGGAAAAGCATCGAGCTGGATTTCGGCCGGCTGCCCCACGCTGATCTTCGCGATCGAGGACTCGGAAACATCGGCCTCGACCTCGAGTGTTTCCATGTCGGCCATCGTCACGACGGCGCCGGTCGTGCCCGACGCCGATGAAAACGGCGTGACGATATCGCCGACATTCGCGCTCTTCGTCAGCACGATGCCGGTGAACGGCGCCTTGATCAGCGTCTGGTCGAAACCGACACCGGCGACGCGCAGGTTCGCTTCGGCCACCGCGATCTGTGCCTTCAGCGATTCGATCGTCGCGCGCGCCTTGTTGTAGCGCGCCTCGGCGGTGTCCAGCGCGGAACCCGAAATGAACTTCTGACTCGCAAGATCCTGAGCGCGCTTCAGCGAAGCTTCCGCGTCCTCGAGTTCGGCCATGCCCTGCGCAAGGTTGGCGCGCGCCGCCTGCACCTGCGCCGCGGCCTGCTCGCGCTGCGCCGCGACGTCGCGGTTCTCGAGCCGTGCGATGACGTCGCCTTCCTTGACCATCTGGCCCTCCTGCACGCCGAGCCATTCGAGGCGCCCCGTGCCTTTCGACGAGACAGACGCACGTCGTGCGGCGACCACGCGCCCGGTCGCGTTGAGCACCGACACCGAAGCCGACGGGTACGCGGCCGCCACCGTCGCGAACTCGACCGCGGCCGGCGCGCTGCGGCTGCGTCCATACAGCGCGGCGGCGACGACGAGCGCGATGACAACGGTCCAGAACCACCAGCGCTTCCACAGCGGCCGCCGGCGGCGGGGAACGAGGGTCGCACTGCGATCGATCGCGAGTCGCTCGAGCGAAGCGCTCGCGGCTGGCTGTTCGGCCATGAGGGATTCCGGGGGTCGGGTTGAGCGACGCCATGCTATAGGAACGCCCCACGCGGGACCCTGCAACTCGCGGCATTCAAATGGCGTTTCGCGCCGCGGCCGTAGGCGCCGAAGCCGCGCGACGGGCCTGGCGCGACCAGGCCCGGCCGGAAACTACTTGCCGATGCAGAACCGGCTGAAAATCGCGCCGAGCAGGTCATCGGCGGAGACCTCTCCGGTGATTTCGCCGAGCGCGTTGCCGGCCAGACGCAGTTCTTCCGCGTAGAGATCCAGCTGTGAACCGCGCTGCGCCGCATGTTCCGCGGCCAGCGCGAGGTGCCCGCACGCACGTGACAAGGCATCCAGATGTCGCTCGCGCGCCAGAATCAGCGTCTCGCCGGACGTTTCGCGCTCCCAGCCGGCGACGCGCTTCAGCGCCTCGCGCAGCAGGTCCACGCCGGCGCCGGTCCGCGCCGAAAGCAGCACCCGATCGCCGGTGGCCAGCGGTGCATCCCCAGTCAGGTCGATCTTGTTGACGACCGTGAGCACGGGAACGCCGCGTCCGACCTTCTCCTCGACACGAGCGAGGACCTCGGCGTCCGCCGCCGGCTGCTGCGCATCGACCAGATGCAGCACAACGTCGGCGCGTTCGATCTCGGCCAGCGTGCGTTCGATGCCAATACGCTCGACTTCGTCGAGCGTCGGCCGCAGCCCGGCCGTGTCGATCACGTTCAGCGGAATGCCGTCGACATTCACCGCCTGCGCGATGCGGTCGCGCGTCGTGCCCGGCACCGCGGTGACGATCGCCACTTCCTCGCCGGCCAGCGCATTGAGCAGGCTCGACTTGCCGACGTTCGGCGCGCCGACCAGCACGACATTCAGCCCTTCGCGCAACAGCGCGCCCTGGCGCGACCGCGCGAGCAGTTCGTCGAGCTCGTCGCGGATGCGCTGCAGTCGGCCCGCCGCGTCGGCGCGCTGCAGGAAATCGATCTCTTCCTCCGGGAAATCCAGCGTCGCTTCGACCAGCGTCCGCAGTTCGGTCAGCGCATCCGTCAACGCGTGGATCCGTCGCGAAAACTCTCCGGCCAGCGAGCGCACCGCGGTGCGCGCCGCCACCTCGGTCGAGGCATCGATCAGGTCGGCAACCGCTTCGGCCTGCGCGAGGTCGAGCCGGTCATTCAGGAATGCGCGGCGCGTGAACTCGCCGGGCTCCGCGATGCGCAATCCCAGCGCGCGCCCGGCCTCGAGACAGCGGCCGAGCAGCAGGCGCAGCACCACCGGCCCGCCATGACCCTGGAGCTCGAGCACATCTTCGCCGGTGTATGAGTGCGGCGCCGGGAAGAACAGCGCGATGCCCTCGTCGATCTCGGCACCGGCAGCGTCGAGGAACTGCGCCAGCAGCGCGTGGCGCGGGACGAGCCGTTCAGCCTGCGCGCCCAGCAGTCCCTGCAGGACCGGCTGCAGATTGCTTCCGGAGACGCGCACGATGCCGATGCCGCCGCGCCCGGGCGCAGTGGCGATCGCGACGATCGGATCGCGGTCAGTCATCGCGCGCCAGTGTACGGTCGGAGCCCCGCATCAGTACCGACTCGCGCCGGTGCGCGCTTTTTGGCACTCTGCGCTCTCGCCCGCGCGCTGGCATGTCCGACCCCGACGACGATCCGCTGCTGAAATACGGCTCACCGCTGGCCGGCGTGCTGATTGCGATCATCGTCTCGATGATGCTGGCGGCGACCGTCGCCGGCCAGATTGAAGGCGACTATCGGACGCGTGCCGTTGTCTACACCGCAGCGGTGCTGTGGGTACTCGCGGGCGCCGCCGTCGTGTTTTTGCGCGCGCATCGCGGCGAGAGCGGCCGCCTGTCGGTCGGCCGAGTGTTGCTGTGGACGATCAGCATCTGGCTGTGGCCGCTCTTCCTGGTGCTGCGCCGGCGGCCGACGGAGAAAGACTAGGCGTCAGCCGGGCTTCTTCGCGGCCGCGATCTGCTTGGTCACGTACCACTGCTGCGCGATCGACAGGATGTTGTTCGTCAGCCAGTAGAGCACCAGACCGGCCGGGAAGAAGAAGAACATCACGCCGAAGATGAACGGCATCATCATCATCACCTTGGCCTGCACCGGGTCCGGCGGCGTCGGGTTCAGCTTGTACTGCACCCACATCGTCGCCATCATCAGCACCGGCAGGATGAACCATGCGTCCGGTGTGGCCAGGTCCTGCACCCAGAGGATCCACGGCGCGTTGCGCATCTCCACGCTCGCCAGCAGCACCCAGTAGAGCGCGATGAACACGGGGATCTGCACCAGGATCGGCAGGCAGCCCCCGAGCGGATTGATCTTCTCGTTCTTGTAGAGCTCCATCATCGCCACGTTCATCTTCTGCTTGTCGTTGGCGTATTGCTCCCGGATCTTGGTCAGCCGCGGCGTGACCTCCTTCATCTTCGCCATCGACTTGTAGCTGGCGGCCGATAGCGGATAAAACGCAGCCTTGATCAGCACCGTCAGCAGAACGATCGCCCAGCCCCAGTTGCCGACCAGCCGGTGCAGGAATTCGAGCAGCCAGTAGATGGGCTTCGCAAGGAACGTGAGCCAGCCGTAGTCGACGACGAGGTCGAGTCCGGGCGCAAGCTTCTCGAGCGTGTTCTGGTCCTGCGGGCCGACATACAGCGTCGCGTTCGCGGTCGCCGATGCCTGCGGCGCGATCGCCGGCAGCGGAACGATGGTGCCGATCGAATACAGATTCTTGTCGACGGTGCGCGCGTAGTACTCGCGCGGGGTCCCGGCGGGCGGCACCCAGGCCGACACGAAGTAGTGCTGGATCATGCCGACCCAGCCATCCGGCGCTGCTTTCGGCAGCGCGACCTTGTTCTTCTCGATGTCCGAAAACTCGATCTTCTTGAACTTCTCCTGCTCCGTGAACACGACCGGGCCGGTGTAGGTGTAATAAAGAGAAGATTCCCCTTCCGGCTTGTTGCCGTCCCGCATCAATTGCAGGTACAGCGACGGCGTGACCGGCGTGCTGCCCAGGTTGACGACCTCGTGCCTGACTTCGGCGTCGTAGCGGCCGCGGTGGAACGTGTAGATCTTGTTGACCCGAACGCCGCCGCCCTCGGCACTGAACTTCACTTCGAGCGTGTCCTGGCCGTCGGCGAGCCGCTTCGGACCCTCGACGAACGTGAATGGCGTGCGATGGTTCGGCAGGTCGTTGCCGCCGATGATCCCGCTCTGCGCAACGTAGACGCGGCTCGGTCCGACCTCGAGCAGCACGATGTTGCTGTCCGGATCGTGCTTCTTGCCGGTGACCAGTCCGAGCAGCCCGCTCGCGGTCCAGTCGGGCGCCACCTTCTCCCTCAGCAGTTCCACGCGCGACACGACCGCGCCTTCCGGGTCGATCGTCGCGCGCAGCCGGTCGGTTTCGATGATGACCGGCGGAGCCTTGGCTGCAACCTGCGTGGCGGGCGGCTGGGCCGGCACCGCGGAGGGAGCTGACGGCGCCGCTTGCGGTACCGGCACCGCGCTGGGGGCCGCGGCCGGTGCGGCCGGGGCCGTCGGCACGGTCGGGGCCGGAGCCGGTGCGGCCGCCTGCTGCGGTGGGGATCCGCCGAACATCGACGGCTTGCCGGTGTGGACCAGCCAGCGGTCCCACAGCAGGAACAGCGACATGCCGAAGAAGATCCAGAGGACCGTGCGCTGAAAATCCGTACCCATGCAGTGACTCGATTCCTGGAAATTGACTAAGAGAAATGCCGGCGCGACT
>DAINBQ010000083.1:6491-12475 GCA_036732825.1 Burkholderiaceae bacterium
TCGGCATGGCACCAGCATCGCCAGCGGAACTGCTCCGGCACCGGATCGACGCCGCCGGCACCATAAGGATGGCAGCGCGCGATGCGGGCCACGGTCATCCATCCGCCGCGCAGTGCGCCGTGCCGCTCGATCGCCTCCATCGAGTACGCCGAGCAGGTCGGCCAGAAGCGGCAACTCGAGCCGATCCATGGCGACAGCAGGTACCGGTAGGCGCGGATCAGCGCCAGCAGAAACTTCTCAAGCATCCGGGACGATCGCATCAATTTGTCTGGCAAGGCTTTCCAGCAGGCTGTCGGCTTCCATGCGCAGCGTCCGCCGCCACTGGGTCGTGCTGGTCGCGGCGTCGGCCAGCGGCGCCTTCAGGCGGAAGGCCACGTCCAGTTTCACGCCGCGCGCAGCGCAGCGCTGCTCCAGATCGTCGGCGGCGTGCCGGCTTGCTTCGCGCAGTATCCGCTTGACCAGCGCGCGATCCACCGCGCGCCGCGCGTTGCGTTTGCCGACCGTGAAGCCGAACCGTACCGCGGGCAATTCGCTGCGGGCCCAGGCGGCGGTCATCGACACTCTCGGCCGCGCGGCACGGATCGATTGGGCGCGGCCGGCCGCCAGCACCGCCGCGAATTCATGCGGCGACTTGAGCCTGCGGTCCGCACCGAATGCCCTCCGGCGGAAGGCGGTTGCCATCGCAACAGGCGGCTCGTCACAGGCCGCACTCGGCGTGCCGCGTGTCAGGCCGCGAGACGCTTGCGGCCCTTCGCGCGCCGTGCCGCGATGACGGCGCGCCCGCCGCGCGACCGCATGCGGACGAGAAAGCCGTGCGTGCGGGCTCGTTTGACTTTCGAAGGCTGATAGGTTCGTTTGGTTGCCATTGTTCTTCCTCGCCGGGTGATGCCGCTGCAAACTGCGGTGCCATCCGGATTGCGTAGGACGCCTTGCTGGCGGCGAGGCGCCGCTTGGAAAGCGCGGACCGTCGAGATCGCGCCCGGCGCGCGCCCTGCGTCTGCAGTGTTTGCGTAAGCCGCGGATTTTCCGCCGCTTTTGATGCGCGGCGGAGAAAAGCGCGGTATTAGACGCGATGCCGCAAGACACTGTCAAACCGGAGTGTCGAATCTGCTTTCCAGCAGATTTGCCCGCGTCCTCCTGGTGGACAACCACGGGGAAAACCGTGTGGAAAAGTCCGTTGTGCAGCACAACATCGAAAGTGGCGGCCCGGGGCCCCTCACCTCGACCGCGTGTAAGTGCACGCTACCTTAGATTCGCTTGGATTCAAGGGGCTCTTTCGTCTGTGGACTCCGTATCGCGGCGGCCACACCCTGTGGATAACCCAGTTGATTCCGGTAGAATGCCCGGCTTCGCCTGGGGTATCGCAGCCGAGGGGATGCGAGCCACCAGCGACTGGGCGGAAGCAATGCCGAGAGCGCGAAACCGGCCTCTGGCGAGCACTTCCGTACAACAAGAAGCGGGACACGAAATTCAATGCAACACATCTGGCAAGACTGCTCGCGACTGCTGGAGAGCGAGCTGACCCCGCAGCAATTCTCTGCCTGGATCAAGCCACTGAAAGCGATCGATTTCGACGAGTCGACGGCCACGTTGACGATCGGCGCGCCCAACCGGCTAAAGCTCGACGCGATCCGCTCCCAGTTCTCCGAACAGATTGCACAGGCTGCGTCGCGGGTTGCGCAGCGGCCGGTCGCGATCGTGTTCGCAGTCGATGGTGCGGCCGCACTGGCGGCGCTCCGCTTCCCGGGCGGCAATGGCGAAATCTCGCCGGTCTCCGCGGTCGCGGCCGAAATGCCGAGCGCAACTGAGCACTTCGAGCGCGCGCGGCTGAATCCCGGCCTGACCTTCGACACCTTCGTCACCGGCAAGGCCAACCAGCTCGCGCGCGCCGCTGCGATGCAGGTGGCCGAGAATCCCGGCGGCTCCTACAACCCGCTTTTCCTGTACGGCGGCGTCGGCCTCGGCAAGACGCACCTGATCCACGCGGTCGGCAACGGCATCCTGGCTCGCAATCCGGCCGCCAAGGTGCGCTACATCCACGCCGAGCAATACGTCAGCGACGTTGTCCGTGCCTACCAGCGCAAGGCCTTCGACGATTTCAAGCGCTATTACCACTCGCTCGACCTGCTGCTGATCGACGATATCCAGTTCTTCGCCGGCAAGGCGCGCACGCAGGAGGAGTTTTTCTATGCGTTCGAGGCGCTGGTCGTCGGCCGCAAGCAAATCATCATCACCTGCGATACCTATCCAAAAGAGCTGAAGGACATGGAGGACCGCCTGGTCTCCCGCTTCGCCTCGGGACTGACGGTCGCAATCGAGCCGCCCGAACTCGAGATGCGCGTCGCGATCCTGCTGAAGAAAGCCGAGGTCGAGGGCGCCGACCTGAAGGAAGACGTCGCATTTTTCATCGCGAAGAACCTGCGCAGCAATGTGCGCGAGCTCGAGGGTGCGCTGCGCAAGGTGATGGCCTTCTCTTCATTCCACGGCCGCACCATCACCGTTGAAGTGGCGCGCGAGGCGTTGAAGGACCTGCTGTCGGCATCGACCGGACAGGTCACGGTCGAGCTGATCCAGCGAACCGTCGCCGATTACTTCAAGATCAAGGTCGCCGACATGTACAGCAAGCGCCGCCCGAGCGCGATCGCGCTGCCGCGCCAGGTGGCGATGTACCTGGCGAAGGAACTCACGCAGAAGAGCCTGCCCGAGATCGGCGAACTCTTCGGTGGCCGCGACCACACGACAGTGCTGCACGCGGTGCGCAAGATCGGCGGCGAACGGACGAAAAATCCCGAGATGAATCACTCGCTGCACGTGCTCGAGCAGACGCTGAAGGGCTAGCGGTGACGGACCAGCGTGCGACCGCCAGACATGTGGACAGCCTCGTGGAAAGCTGTGGACGGCTGTGGACAGTTCGGCCTAGCGAGTTTGCCGCCCCGCAGTTGTCCTTTCGTTCCACAGCGGGCACACACGTCTTCGGCGCACTTTTCCACAACACAGCGGCCGCGCCAAGTCATTGATCGCAAGACGCTTGAACCCCTTGTCCCCGTCGACCGACCGCTCTTACTACTAACTAGTTACGAAGAGGAAAGAAGAAATGCAACTCGTCAAAGCCAGCCGTGATGCGTTGCTCAAGCCGTTGCAGGTGGTGAGCGGTATCGTCGAGCGCCGGCAGACGTTACCCATCCTGGCCAACATCCTCGTTCGCAAGGACGGCGAACGCGTGTCGTTCACGGCCACCGATCTCGAGATCCAGATCCAGACGAGCGCCGACATCGGCGCCGGCAAGGAGCCCGCGGCCACGACGATCGCCGCGCGCAAACTGGTCGACATCCTGCGCGCATTGCCGGAAGCCGACGTGCAGCTCGCGCTCGCGAACAAGAAGCTCGCAGTAACGAGCGGCAAGAGCCGCTTCAACCTGCAGACGCTCGCGGCCGAGGAATTTCCGACCGTCGCGCAAGCGGAGTTCACCGCCGACTTCTCGCTGCCGGCGTCGACGCTGAAGTACCTGCTCGGCATGGTGCACTTCGCGATGGCGCAGCAGGACATCCGCTACTACCTCAACGGCATGTTGCTGGTCGTCGACGGCACGACGGTGCGCGCGGTCGCGACCGACGGTCACCGGCTGGCGCTGGCCGAGGTTGCGAAGGACGGCGCATCGAGCAAGATCGAGGCGATCATTCCGCGCAAGACGATCCTCGAGCTGTCGCGGCTGCTGCCCGAGACCGACGATCCGGTCCGCGTGCAGATGGCGGCGAGCCAGGTGAAGTTCACCTTCGGCGACATCGAGCTGATCTCGAAGCTGGTCGAAGGCAAGTTCCCCGACTACCAGCGCGTCGTGCCGGCGGCGAACACCAAGACCTTTTCGATCGGCCGCGAGGACCTGATGCATGCGCTGCAGCGGGCAGCGATCCTGACCACCGATAAATTCAAGGGCGTGCGCATGGTGCTGGGCGCCGGCAGCCTGAAGATCAATTCGACCAACGCCGACCAGGAAGACGCGCAGGAAGAACTCGAGATCGACTACGCGGGCGAAGGCCTCGACATCGGCTTCAACGTCAACTACCTGCTCGATGTGCTGCTGAACCTGAAGAACGAGCAGGTCCGGTTCGCGCTCGGCGACGCGCTCGGCAGCGCGCTGATCACGATGCCCGATTCCGAAAAATTCAAATACGTCGTGATGCCGATGAGAATTTGAGCGCTCCTCGTGTACGCGATTGCTTCGCAATCGCACGTGCACTCGTCACGATCGATTTGCAGGACAGGCTTGGGGCGGCCCGGCGCCTGTCCTGATTCCAAAGGCAAGGAAGTAATGTCAGCAGTACCGAATCAACCACCGATGAATCAACCTGAAGCCGACGGCAAGGCCGACTACGGTGCGAGCAGCATCCAGATCCTCGAGGGGCTGGAGGCCGTCCGCAAGCGTCCTGGCATGTACATCGGCGACACGCACGACGGCACCGGCCTGCATCACATGGTGTTCGAGGTGGTCGACAACTCGGTTGACGAGGCGCTCGCAGGCCACTGCGACGACATCATCGTCACAATCCACACCGACAACTCGATTTCCGTCGTCGATAACGGCCGCGGGATCCCGACCGGCATCAAGTTCGACGACAAGCATGAGCCGAAGCGCTCGGCGGCCGAGATCGCGCTGACCGAGCTGCATGCCGGCGGCAAGTTCAACCAGAACAGCTACAAGGTTTCCGGCGGCCTGCACGGCGTCGGCGTCTCCTGCGTCAACGCGCTCTCGAAGTGGCTGCGCCTGACGATCCGCCGCGACGGCAAGGTGCAGTACCTCGAGTTCCGGCACGGCGTCGTGCAGGACCGGGTGATCGAAACGGTCGCTTCCACGGACGGCGCGGTCGAGGTGTCGCCGATGAAGGTGATCGCCGCGACCGACAAGCGCGGCACCGAGGTGCACTTCCTGCCGGACGAGGAGATCTTCACCAACGTCGATTTCCACTACGACGTGCTGTCGAAGCGGCTGCGCGAACTCTCGTTCCTCAACAACGGCGTGCGCATCAAGCTTGTCGACCAGCGCACGGCCAAGGAGGAGGACTTCGCGTTCTCCGGCGGCGTCAAAGGCTTCGTGCAATACATCAACAAGTCGAAGACCGCGCTGCATCCGAACGTCTTCTACGCGGCGGGTGAGTCGAGCTCGGGCGGGGTGCCGGTCGGCGTCGAGGTCGCGATGCAGTGGAACGACGGCTACAACGAGAGCCTGCTTGCGTTCACGAACAACATTCCGCAGAAGGACGGCGGAACCCACATCACTGGCCTGCGGGCGGCGATGACGCGCGTGCTGAACAACTACATCAAGCAGCACGAACTCGACAAGAAGGCCAAGGTCGAGACGACCGGCGACGACATGCGCGAGGGGCTGACCTGCGTGCTGTCGGTCAAGGTGCCGGAGCCGAAGTTCAGTTCGCAGACCAAGGACAAGCTCGTTTCGTCGGAAGTGCGGCCGGCGGTCGAGGATGCAGTGGCGCGCGGGCTGGAGAGTTTCCTGCTCGAGCGCCCCGCCGACGCGAAGATCATCTGCAGCAAGATCGTCGATGCCGCGCGCGCGCGCGAAGCCGCCCGCCGGGCGCGCGAAATGACACGCCGCAAGGGCGTGCTTGACGGCGTCGGGCTACCCGGCAAGCTGGCCGACTGCCAGGAGAAAGACCCGGCGCAAGCCGAGCTCTACATCGTCGAGGGCGATTCGGCCGGCGGCTCCGCCAAGCAGGGGCGCGACCGCAAGTTTCAGGCGGTGCTGCCACTGCGCGGCAAGGTGCTTAACGTCGAGAAAGCGCGCTTCGACAAATTGATCAGCTCGGAGCAGATTGCAACACTGATCACCGCGCTTGGCACCGGCATCGGCTCGCCGGACGCGCCCGACGGCTTCAGCCTCGAGAAGCTGCGCTACCACCGCATCATCATCATGACTGACGCCGACGTCGACGGCGCGCATATCCGCACGCTGCTGCTGACGCTGTTCTACC
>DAINBQ010000084.1:0-12418 GCA_036732825.1 Burkholderiaceae bacterium
GTCGTGACGAACATCGACAACGACCACATGGAAACCTACGGCCACGACTTCGCGCGGCTGAAACAGGCGTTCGTCGATTTCCTGGCGCGGCTGCCTTTCTACGGCAGCGCGGTGCTGTGCACCGACGACCCCCATGTGCGCGAGATCCTGCCGTTCGTGTCCAAGCCGGTCATCAGCTACGGCTTCGGCGCGGACGCCCAGGTGCGCGCGCTCGACGCACAGGCCGACGGCACGCGCATGAAGTTCGGCGTCACGCGAGATGGGTCTGCGCCGCTGGCGGTGACGCTGAATCTGCCCGGCATGCACAACGTCGCCAACGCGCTTGCAGCGATCGCGGTCGGCACCGAACTCGGAGTGCCGGACGCTGCGATCGTCGAGGCCCTCGAAGGATTCACCGGAGTCGGGCGCCGTTTCGCGCGCCTCGGAGAACTGCCGGCACCGGCCGGAGGTCGTTACACGCTGATCGACGATTACGGCCATCACCCGGTCGAGATGGCGGCGACGCTCGAAGCAGCGCACGGCGCCTTCCCGGGTCGGCGCATCATGCTGGCGTTCCAGCCGCATCGCTACACGCGGACCCGCGACTGCTTCGAGGATTTCGTCCGTGTGCTGTCGACGGCCGACGTGCTGCTGCTGACCGAGGTCTATGCGGCCGGCGAGGCGCCGATTGTCGCCGCCGACGGGCGATCGCTGGCCCGCGCCGTACGCGTCGCCGGCAAGGTCGAACCGATCTTCGTCGAGTCGATCGATGACCTGACGGCGGCGGTGCGGGAGAACGTGCGCGACGGCGATGTCGTCATCGGCATGGGCGCGGGATCGATCGGACAGCTGCCGGCGCGCCTGGCGGGCGGAGGCGGGCAATGAGAGACCCCGCCGCGTTCGGCAAGGTCGGCGTGCTGATGGGCGGGCGCTCGTCGGAGCGCGAGGTCTCGCTGATGTCCGGCAACGGCGTACTGAACGCGCTGACGAGCCGTGGCGTCGATGCGCATGCATTCGACCCGGGCACCCAGTCCCTGTCCGAACTCGAGGCCGCGCGCTTCGATCGCGTTTTCATCGCGCTGCATGGACGGGGCGGCGAGGACGGAACGATCCAGGGGGTACTGGAGACGCTGCGGGTGCCGTACACCGGCAGCGGCGTGCAGGCCTCCGCGATCGCGATGGACAAGGTTTGCACCAAGCGCATCTGGCTTGCCGAAGGCCTGCCGACGCCGCGCTACCGACTGCTCGAGTCGGGAGATCGCGTGGCGCTGAACGCGGCCGCGGACGAATTGCGTCTGCCTCTGATCGTCAAGCCGCCGCACGAGGGATCGACGATCGGCCTGTCGCGCGTTTCCGGCTACTCGGAAATGAACGAGGCGTACGCGCTCGCTGCGAAGTTCGACGATGTCGTGCTCGCGGAGGAATTCATCGCCGGACGTGAACTGACCTGCGCGCTGCTCGGGGAAAGAGCGGCCACCGAGGCCCTGCCGCTGGTCGAGATCCGCGCTCCAGGCGCGAACTACGACTATCACAGCAAGTACTTCAGCGACGAAACGCAGTACCTGTGCCCGGCGCCGATCGACAGCGCGCTTGCTGCGGAGATCCAGTCGATCTGCATCCGCGCTTACCGCGTGCTGGGCGCGCGCGGCTGGGGCCGCATCGACGTGATGCTGAGCGACGACAGCCGGCCGTACCTGCTCGAGCTGAATACATCGCCCGGCATGACCGGACATTCGCTGGTGCCGATGGCCGCGCGCGCGCTCGGCATCAGCTACGAGGATCTCGTGTTGCGCATCCTCGCGCTGGCCGCGTGCGACGCCAGGGAACCAATATGACGCCGCGCCAGATGAACCTGCTTGCGGCGCTGTTTCTGGCGATCGCCGTCATGCTCGCGGCCGGCGCGGTACTGAGCTGGGTTGCGCAGTGGTCGGTGTTCGCGCTCAAGCGCATCGACGTCCGCGGCGACCTGCAGCATGTGACTGCCGCGTCGATCCGCGCAGCAACCGCCGGCCGGCTCAAGGGCAACTACTTCACGATGCGGCTCGACGACACGCGCCGGCTGCTCGAAACCGTGCCCTGGGTCGCCAGGGTCTCGGTGCGCAGGGTGTGGCCGAACCGATTGCAGGTCACGCTGACCGAGCACCGCGCGCTCGGCACCTGGGACGACGGGCGGCTCCTGTCGGATGGTGGCGAGCTCTTCGTCGCCAACCCTGCCGAAGCGGAGATCCACGGGCCGTTGCCGGCCTTCAGCGGTCCCGCCGCGATCGCGCGTGACGTCGCGCGCCGCTACTACGAATTCTCCGCGCTGCTCGCAGCAATCCCGCTGGCCGTCGACGGCATCGACGTTTCCGAGCGCCGCGCGTGGAGCGTGCGCGTATCGGGACCCGGACTCCCCGCCGGACGCATCGAGCTCGGACGCGACGCGCCTGTGTCCTTATCGGCCCGGCTGGAACAGCTGATCGCTGCCTATCCGATGGTTGTTGCCCATTTCGGCGGGCCGCCCGCGCGCATCGACGCGCGTTACCCAAACGGCCTTGCCGCCTCGCCGCCGGCGAAATCCCGCTGAACGAACTACAGGAATGAGAAACGAAACCAAGGATCTGATCGTCGGGCTCGACATCGGTACCTCGAAGGTGGTGGTTGCCGTCGCCGAAGTGCTGCCCGACGGCCGCTTCGAGGTCATCGGACTGGGGCAGGCCGAGTCGCAGGGGTTGCGCAAGGGCGTCGTCGTCAACATCGAAGCGACCGTGCAGTCGATCCGGCGCGCACTCGAAGAGGCCGAACTGATGGCCGCCTGCCAGATCAAGGATGTCTTTACCGGCATCGCGGGCAGTCACATCAAGAGTTTCAACTCGAGCGGCATGGTCGCGATCAAGGACCGCGAGGTCGCTGCGGCCGATGTCACGCGCGTGATCGAGACCGCGAAGGCGGTCAACATCCCGACCGACCAGCAGGTGCTGCATGTGCTGACGCAGGAGTTCATCGTCGACGGCCAGGAAGACATCCGCGAGCCGATCGGCATGAGCGGAGTGCGACTCGAGGTCCGGGTTCACATCGTGACCGGTGCCGTCAGCGCGGCCCAGAACATCATCAAGTGCGTGCGGCGCTGCGGCCTCGAAGTGCAGGACCTGATCCTGCAGCCACTCGCCTCGTCGCTGTCGGCGCTGGCGCCGGACGAAAAGGAACTGGGTGTTGCCCTTGTTGATATCGGCGGAGGCACGACCGACATCGCGATCTTCACCGGAGGCGCGATTCGCCACACGGCGATCATCCCGATCGCCGGCGACCAGATCACGAACGACATCGCAATGGCGCTGCGGACCCCGGTGGCCGACGCGGAGGAGATCAAGCTGCGATGGGGGGTCGCCAAGGAAGTCCTGGCCGATCCGAACGAGAAGATCGAGATTCCCGGCCTCGGCGATCGCGGGCCGCGTCTGCTGTCGCGCCAGTCGCTCGCTGCCGTCATCGAGCCGCGTGTGGAGGAGCTCTTCACGCTGACGCAGCAGGTGATCCGCGAATCCGGATACGAAGAGTTGTTGTCGTCCGGCATCGTGCTGACGGGCGGCACCAGTCTGCTTCCTGGCATGACGGAACTGGCCGAGGACGTGTTCCTCAAGCCTGCCCGCATCGGCTGGCCGAACTACACGGGATCGCTCGCCGACGTCGTGCGCAATCCGCGCTTCGCGACCGCGATCGGCCTGCTGGTGGAGGCGAACTCGCAGCGACTGCGCGGCCGGAAGATCGCGCAGCAGACCGGATCGTTCAAGCAGACGTTCAAACGGATGAAGGAATGGATCGTCGGGAATTTCTAGGAGGCGCGGCTCGTGTACGCGCCCCTGCGGGGCGCACGTGCACTCGCCGCGGTCTAGTTAGCGCGGCCGCCTTCGGGCGGCCGGGCGGCGGCCGCGCGCATGGGAGCGCGACTCGCCGTGGCGAATCGCGCAGCGGCTACGTTGGAGCTGGAAACGCAGCGGACGCAGCTCGCGGTCGTCCGACGTATGCAGTTGTGATCGCGGGCGGCGCCGAGCCGCCTCAAGCCGCCCGCGCTGATTTCAGTACGTGCGGCGTGCACGTGCGAGCCGAAGGCTCGCGTACACGCCGCACGCAAGGCGGAGCGTGCAATGCCAAGCGCGTAAGGACTGCGCTTTTGGCCTTGCCCGTTTCATTTTCGCGTTAGCAACTTCTGGGGAGAAGCACGATGAGTTTTGAGATTCTGGAGACGGAAACGCGGGGCACGATCATCAAGGTCGTCGGGGTTGGCGGCGCGGGCGGAAACGCGGTCGAGCACATGATCCGCCGCGGTGTGCAGGGCGTCGAGTTCGTTTGCGCAAACACGGACCACCAGGCGCTCGCGCGCTCGGCGTCGAAGAACATCCTGCAGCTCGGCAAGACGGGTCTCGGCGCCGGCAGCCGGCCGGAGGCCGGCCGGGCGGCCGCGGAAGAAGCGCGCGACCGGATCGCCGACGCGCTGCGCGGCGCGCACATGGTGTTCATCACGGCGGGCATGGGCGGTGGCACGGGAACGGGCGCTGCGCCGGTGGTCGCGGAGATCGCGAAGGAACTCGGGGTCCTGACGGTCGCGGTCGTCTCGAAGCCGTTCGAGTTCGAGGGCCCGAAGCGGATGAAGATCGCCGAAAACGGGCTCGACGAGCTCGAGGGAATCGTCCATTCGCTGATCGTGATCCTCAACAACAAGCTCGAGGAAGTGATGGGCGAGGACGCCGAGATGGCGGACTGCTTCCGCGCGGCCGACGACGTGCTGCACAACGCATGCGCGGGCATCGCCGAGATCATCAACGTGCCGGGTCTCGTCAACGTCGACTTCGAGGACGTGAAGACGGTGATGAGCGAGCACGGCAAGGCGATGATGGGAACCGCGACGGCGGCCGGCCTCGACCGCGCGCGCATTGCCGCCGAACAGGCCGTTGCCAGTCCGCTGCTCGAAGGCGTGGATCTGTCGGGGGCGCGCGGCGTGCTGGTCAACATCACGGCGTCGTCCTCGCTGAAGATGAAGGAGACGCGGGAAGTGATGAACACGATCCGGGCCTTTGCCGCCGAGGACGCCACCGTGATCTTCGGCACCGTGTGCGACGAGTCGATCGGCGACGCGCTGCGCGTGACGGTCGTTGCGACCGGCCTCGGCCGCGCCGCCTCGAAGAAGCAGTCGACGCCGTTCACGCTGGTGCGCACGGGAACCGACAACGCGCCAGTTGGCATCGCGCCCGCTCAGAGCGGAACCGGAGGCGATTACAGCGACCTCGACAAGCCCGCGATCTGGCGCACGCGCGAGTCCGCCCAGGCGAGGGTCGCCGCGCTGGAGGACAGCGGCTCCGACCGCTACGACATTCCGGCGTTCCTGAGGAAGCAGGCGGACTGATCAGACTGCCGAAGGTGCACGTGCGATGGCGGAGCCGTCGCGTACACCTTCGGCGACCAAGTCCCGATAGGCATGCCAGGTCGCGTGGCCGATCAGGGGAACGACGATGACAAGTCCGAGGAACAGGCTGGCGAATCCGGCACCGACCAGCACCACGATCAGCAGCGCCCAGACGGTGAGAGCAATGAAGTTCGCGAACAGTGCGCGCACGCTGGTCAGCGCAGCCACGACCGTGTCGGTCCCGCGGTCGAGCATCATCGGCACCGAGACGACGCTGACCGCGAACACGATCGCGGCGAACAGCGCTCCGATCGCGAAATAGGTCAGCAGAAAATCCAGATGCTCGACGCTGACGACCTGCCCGATAAACCCCTGCAATGTCGGCATCCCGGTCGAGAAGAACAGCGCGAAAGTCACCAGCGAAGCGCGGGCCCAGACCAGCATGATGATCGTGAGGATCAGCGCGTACAGACTGAAGGCTCCCAGGTTGGCGCGCCATGCGGTCAATGTCGACGCGAACCGTGGGGTCTGGCCCCGCTCGAGCGACCGGCTGATGTCGTACAGGCCGGTAGCAAGGAAAGGCCCGAGCAGAAGGAAACCTGCCGTGAGCGACGAGGTCAGCTCGACCATGTGACGGAAGACGACGTGGATCAGCCAGCCCATCAATGCAAACACGAGGCCATAGAACAGGCTGGCGGCGGGCGCCCGACGCAGGTCGGACCAGCCACGGGCAAGCCACTCGAACGGTGCCGACACCGGGACACGGTTGATCGGAACAAAGGGCGAAGCGGCCGGCGCGCCAGCGGCGGGGGCCGCCGGTTCGGGTGGGCTCATGGAGGGCTGCGAATCAGGCAATGGAATTGCTCAGTGGGCGACTCAGTGGGCGATTCGGTGCGTTGCATTCTCGGTCAGCCGATCTGCGAACGCTTGTCGCACTGCACAAGCCAACGAGTAAAATACACGCCATGCTGAAGCAAAGAACACTAAAGCAGATCGCCCGCACGGTCGGGATCGGATTGCACAGCGGAACCAAGGTCGAACTGATGCTGCGGCCGGCTGCCGCCGAAACCGGCATCGTGTTTCGCCGCGTCGACCTCGATCCGCCGGTCGAAATCCGGCTCACGCCGGAGGCCGTCGTCGACACACGCATGGCGACGACGATCGGACGCGAAGGCATCACGGTGGCGACGATCGAGCATCTGATGAGTGCGTTGGCCGGACTCGGTATCGACAACTGCTATGTCGACGTCGACGCGCCCGAGATCCCGATCATGGACGGCAGCGCCGCGAGCTTCGTGTTCCTGATCCAGTCCGCCGGCATCGTCGAACTCAATGCCGCGAAGAAGTTCGTCCGCGTGCTCAAGCCGGTTGAGATCCGCGAGGGCGACAAGTTGGCGCGACTCGAGCCGTACTTCGGTTTCCGGCTGCGGTTCTCGATCGAGTTCAAGCATCCTGCAATCGACGCGACCGAGCAGTCCGTCGAGGTCGATTTCGCGCGTGATTCGTACGTCAAGGAAGTCGCGCGCGCGCGGACCTTCGGCTTTGTCAACGAGGTCGAGGCGCTGCGCGCGGCCGGCCTCGCGATGGGGGGCAACTTCGAGAACGCGATCGTGATGGATGAATATCGTGTTCTGAACACCGATGGGCTGCGCGCCGGTGACGAGTTCGCGAAGCACAAGATCCTCGACGCAATCGGCGACCTGTCGGCGCTCGGCCGCCCTCTCATTGCGTCATATGTCGCGCACAAGTCCGGCCACGCGCTGAACAATCGACTGCTGCGTGCGTTGACGGCCGATCGCACGGCCTACGAGTTCGTGACATTCGAAGAGGCGGAGCAGGCGCCGGCCGCATTCCGCCAGCAACTCGAGATGGCCTAGTCGGTTGGCGGCTCTGACGTGATTGCGGCAGGGGCGCTTTGCTGCGCTTTCCGCGCGCGAACCAAGCGCCGACGCAACGTCGAAGCGAGCCGCGAAGCAGCCAATTTCAAGGGCGAATCCACGATAGTGAGTGCAAGCTCACTCACGGCATCGATCGCGCGCTCACTGGCACTTGGCCAGGCCTCCGCTGGACTTGAGGGCCCCCCACTCCCCTGTCCGGGGTAGGGCGTCACGCCGGCTTGAACGCGAAACTTGATCTCGTAGACTTGGACGCCTTCAGACCGCAAACACGACAAAAGGCTTGGCATCGCCTGTCGTAACTTGGCGGCCTGTGCAGTGGAAGTCGGATTCAGCCAGAGCACGGCATCGCGCAGTTCGCAGCGACCGGGGACGAGCGGATCGAAGCCGGACGCGAGCGAGCGACAGACCGGCGCGATGCATTGAGCGGCCCGCTGGGTCGCTTCCCAGCGCGCGATCAGCGAAGCCGCCTCCGGTGAATCGCGGAGTGCGGCGGCGATGGGGCGGGCCGTCTCAGGCACGGAAGGCTGCGCTGCGGCGCAGGCGTTGGTCGGGCCGGTGGCCCACAGAACGGAGGGTTCGGGTGCAGATCATCCTGGTCGACAAGCGAATGGCGCGCGCGCTGACGCTGACCTTCACGCGACGCCACCTGCTGATGGTCCTGATGACCGGGCTCGTGACCCTGATACTGCTGTCCGGGATGTTCTCGTTTCTCACCTTCCGGGCCGCTTCCGAATTCCAGATTCCGATCGTGTCGGATGTTATCTCGTTCATCTCGCGGGCCGAGATGGCGCGCAAGGACCAGTTCGTGCGCGACAACGTTTCGGCGCTCGCCCGCAAGCTCGGCGAAGTGCAGGCGCAGTTGATGCGGCTGGACGCGATCGGCGAGCGGGTGTCGAAAGTGGCCGGCATCCGGCCGGAGGAGTTCCGCTTCCAGGAACTGCCGGGACGCGGCGGTGCTCTTCCCGGCCACGACGCGATGACGCTGCAGGACCTGGATGTCGAACTGCAGCGCCTCGCCGAAAGCGTCGATCAGCGGGCCGATTACCTGAGCGTGATCGAGGCCGAGTTGCAGTCGCAGCAGGTCAGACAGGCGCTCCTGCCGCAAAGCAAGCCGCTGGCGGATGGTTATGTCGGCTCGGGCTTCGGCTGGCGCACGGATCCGTTCACCGGGAGCATGGCCCGCCACGAAGGCATCGATTTCGCGGCCGCGCCCGGAACCCCGATACACGCTGCGGCGGGAGGGGTCGTCGTCGTTTCCGAGTTGCATCCGGTCTATGGCAATGTGGTCGAAGTCGACCATGGCAATGCGCTGATGACGCGCTACGCGCATGCCAGCAAGCTGCACGTGAAACCGGGCGATATCGTCAAACGCGGACAGAAGCTGGCAGAGGTCGGCTCGACCGGTCGCTCAACCGGCCCCCACCTGCACTTCGAGGTCCATCACAAGGGCGTTGCTCAGAATCCCGCGAAGTTCCTGTTCGCGGCGGGCAGTCCTTTGCGGCAGCAGAACGCCTCCAGCACCGCCCGCGTTGACCTGAAGGCCCTTGCAGCGTCCTCAAACGCCCGCAACTAGGGTCTTGACGTCGTCCGGTCCGGACGACCCCCTGTGACATAATTTTCGCTTTGCGTACTCGCGCCGGTTCGCTCGGGCGCGCTGGCGCGACCACTTTGCCGGGCATCGCTCCCGCGTGAGCCCGCCCCCACTCCCGATGATCTCCGGAATCCTCACCAAGATCTTTGGCAGCCGCAATGAGCGGCTGCTCAAGCAGTACCAGCGCAACGTCGAACGCATCAATGCGTTCGAACCGCAGACAGCCGCGCTGAGCGACGACGCCCTGCGGGCGAAAACTCCGGAGTTTCGCGAGCGCCTCGGCAAGGGAGAGAAGCTCGATGACCTTCTGCCCGAGGCCTTCGCCGTCGTCCGCGAGGCGGCCCGGCGGGCACTCGGAATGCGTCACTTCGATGTTCAGCTGGTCGGCGGCATGGTGCTCCATGACGGCAAGATCGCCGAAATGCGCACCGGCGAAGGCAAGACGCTGGCTGCGACGCTGCCGGCCTACCTGAACGCGCTCGCCGGCAAGGGTGTGCACATCGTGACGGTCAACGACTACCTCGCCGCACGCGACGCCGACTGGATGGGCAAGGTCTACTCGTTCCTCGGCCTGACGGTCGGCGTGATCGTTTCGCAGCAGGCAACCGAGGACAAACGCGCCGCCTACGCGGCCGACATCACCTACGGCACGAACAACGAGTTCGGTTTCGACTACCTGCGCGACAACATGGAGTACGCGGTGGCCGACCGGCGCCAGCGCGGGCTCAGCTACGCGATCGTCGACGAGGTCGATTCGATCCTGATCGACGAGGCGCGCACGCCGCTGATCATCTCCGGCCCGGCCGAGGACCACACCGAGACCTATGTCCGCATCGACGAGGTCCCGAAGCTGCTGACGCGGCAGAAGGAAGAAAAGGGCGAAGGCGACTTCTGGGTCGACGAGAAGGCCCACCAGGTCCATGTCTCTGAAGCCGGGCATGAAAAGCTGGAGGGCATCCTGACGCGGATGGGCCTGCTGGCGGAAGGCGAAAGCCTGTATTCGCCGGGCAACATCATCCTGATGCACCATCTGAACGCTGCGCTGCGTGCACACACGCTGTTCCATCGCGACCAGCAATACGTCGTGCAGGCGGGCGAGGTCGTCATCGTCGACGAGTTCACCGGACGCCTGATGCCGGGCCGGCGCTGGTCCGAAGGCCTGCACCAGGCCGTCGAAGCCAAGGAAGGCGTGCAGATCCAGGCCGAGAACCAGACCTACGCGTCGATCACGTTCCAGAATTACTTCCGCATGTACGGCAAGCTGGCTGGCATGACCGGAACCGCCGACACCGAGGCCTACGAGTTCCAGGAGATCTACCGGCTCGAGACCGTCGTGATTCCAACGCACCGGCCGATGATCCGCATCGATTCACAGGACAAGGTCTACCGGACGCTGAAGGAGAAGTACACGGCGATCCTCGAGGACATCAAGGACTGCTACGAGCGTGGCCAGCCGGTGCTGGTCGGAACGACTTCGATCGAGAACTCGGAACTGCTGTCCGGCCTTTTGAAGAAGGAGAGCCTGCCGCACCAGGTGCTGAACGCGAAACAGCACGCGAAGGAAGCGGAAATCGTCGCGCAGGCCGGCCGCCCGAAGATGATCACGATCGCGACGAACATGGCGGGTCGCGGTACCGACATCGTGCTCGGCGGCAACGTCGAGAAGCAGGTGCAGTTCGTCGAAGCCGACCCGGCGTTGGCCGACGAAGACAAGCAGGTGCGGACCGCCAAGTTGCGCGGCGAGTGGCAGTCGCTGCACGACCACGTGGTTGGAGCCGGTGGCCTGAAGATCATCGGGTCCGAACGGCACGAATCGCGGCGCATCGACAACCAGCTGCGCGGCCGTTCCGGCCGGCAGGGCGACCCGGGCGCTTCGCGCTTCTATCTGTCGATGGAAGACACGCTGCTGAGGATCTTCGCCGGCGAGCGCATGAAGGCAATCATGGACCGGCTCAAGCTGCCGGAAGGCGAGGCGATCGAGGCTGGCATGGTCACCCGCTCGATCGAGAGCGCGCAGCGCAAGGTGGAGGCGCGCAACTTCGACATCCGCAAGCAGCTGCTCGAGTACGACGACGTCGCGAACGACCAGCGGCGCGAAATCTACCGCCTGCGCAACGAGATACTCGAAACCGACGACACCGGCGAAATGGTGACGAACCTGCGCCGCGGCTTTTTCACCGACATGTTCCGCACGTTTGTCCCGGCGGAGTCGGTCGAGGAGCAATGGGACCTGGACGGGCTGGAAGCGGCGCTGGCGGGCGACTGGCAGCTCAATGTGCCGCTGAAGGCCACGCTCGACTCGGCCGACACGACGAACGAGGAGGACCTGCTTCAGTTGCTGCTCAAAGCGGCTGATGACGCATACGAGGCGAAGATCGCAATCGTCGGGCGCGAAGCGTTTTCGGGCTTCGAGCGGTCGATCATGCTGCAGACGCTCGACCAGTCCTGGCGCGAACACCTGACCGCGCTCGATGCATTGCGCCAGGGAATACACCTGCGCGGCTACGCTCAGAAGCAGCCGAAGCAGGAGTACAAGCGCGAGGCATTCGAGCTCTTCGGGTCGCTGCTCGATCGCGTGCGGGCCGACATCGTCCGCGTGCTGATGAACGTGCGGATCCAGACACAGGAAGAGATCCAGCAGGCCGAGCAGCAGATCGAAGCCGAGAGCGAACGGCGCGTCGAACGGGCCCGGGCACAGCACACGGAACTCGGGCTCGGCGTGTCCGAGGAGCCGGTCGCGGTCGAGGAACTGACAGTCGACCAGGACGAGGAGAAGCCGCGCATGCAGCCGATGCGCCGCTTCGGCGACAAGATCGGACGCAACGACCCGTGCCCCTGCGGATCGGGGAAGAAATACAAGCAGTGCCACGGAAAGCTGGCGTAGTCGCGGTCATCCGTGATCCATCGTTCGTGATCCGTGCCTGTCAACCTCCAGTCGCCTGATCCCGCGGCGCTCAATCCGGTCGCCGGCGTCGAACTTGGCTGGGCCGAGGCCGGGATTCGCAAGGCGGGCCGCAAGGATCTCCTCGTCATGCGAATCGCCGAGGGGTCGAGCGTCGGAGGCGTTTTCACTCAGAACCGGTTCTGCGCGGCCCCGGTGCAGGTGTGCCGTGCGCACCTGGCCGAAAATCGCGGCGTACGTGCGCTCGTGATCAACACCGGCAATGCAAACGCCGGCACCGGCGCCAGCGGACTGGATGCCGCGCACGCGAGTTGCCGGGCGGTGGCCGAGTTGCTGGACTGCGCGCCCTCACAGGTGCTGCCGTTTTCGACGGGCGTGATCATGGAGCCGCTGCCGCTGGAGCGTGTGCTCGCGGGGCTGCCGCAGGCCGTCTCGCGCCTGCGCGCCGACGGCTGGCTGGAGGCGGCGGTCGCGATCATGACGACGGACACGGTGCCCAAGGCCGTGTCGAGACGCGTGGCGATCGCTGGGCACTCTGTCATCGTCACCGGGATAGCGAAGGGCGCGGGCATGATCCGGCCCGACATGGCGACGATGCTGGGCTTTGTCGCGACCGACGCAGGCGTCGCGCCGGAGCTGATGCCGCGACTCTGCAAGGATGCGGCCGATCG
>DAINBQ010000085.1:0-12356 GCA_036732825.1 Burkholderiaceae bacterium
TCCCGCGTCCGGTTCTGAAGGGCAGCAAGGCGCTGGTCGTCGGCGTCGCCAACGAGCATTCGATCGCGTACGGCTGCGCGAAGGCGTTCCGCGAGCTCGGCGCCGACCTCGCGATCACGTACATCAACGAGAAGACGAAGACGTACGTCGAGCCGCTTGCGAACGAGCTCGGCGCGCCGATCTTCATGCCGCTCGATGTCTCCACGCCCGGCATGCTCGAGGCGGTGTTCGAGAAGATCGGCAATGAATGGGGCCAGCTCGACATCCTCGTTCACTCGATCGCGTACGCGCCGAAAGAGGACCTGCAGGGTCAACTCCTCGACTGCTCCGCCGAGGGCTTCAGGCAGGCGATGGATGTCTCCTGCCACTCGTTCGTGCGAATGGCGCGGCTGGCGGCCCCCCTAATGAAGAACGGAGGGACCCTGTTCGCGATGAGTTATTACGGCGCGAACAAGGTCGTCCCGAACTACAACGTGATGGGCCCGGTGAAAGCCGCGCTCGAGGCGTGCTGCCGCTACCTCGCCTACGAGCTCGGCGGCAAGGGCATCCGCGTGCACGCGATCTCCCCGGGGCCGCTCAAGACCCGGGCGGCATCGGGGTTGAAGGACTTCGACCTGTTGTTGAACGAAGCCGCACAGCGGGCGCCGATCGGCGAACTAGTCGATATCATGGACGTCGGTTTCACCTGCGCGTATCTTGCGACGCCTTACGCGCGACGCCTTTCCGGTGCAACGCTGTACGTCGATGGCGGCGTCAACATCATGGCGTGATTTCGGCAACACGAAGTACGAATCCGGGCCGGAAGCGCAGCGAGGGCAGCGCAGTGGAAAGGCACGTGATCATTCGCAAGGCGCGAGGCAGGTCGGGGAGGGCATCCGGCGTCGCCGCGGCGGCGCTCGCTGTAACAGCCCTGGCATTCCCGGCCGCCGCGCTCGCTTCGCTCCTGCCACCCGAGATGATGGACACCGCGGCGATGGGTATACCGGCTGCTGTCGCTGGCGCGCAGACTTTGCAGTGAACTACGTCAACCTCGGCGCGAGCGGGCTCAAGGTGTCGCGTCTTGCGCTCGGGATGATGACGTTCGGCACGCCCGAGTGGCGGCCGTGGGTGCTCGACGAAGAAGCCGCGCGACCGATCGTGCGCCGCGCGATCGAACTCGGCGTCACCCTGTTCGACACTGCGGACATGTATTCGGCGGGAATGTCGGAAGAAATCACCGGAAAGCTGCTGCGCGAATACGCGCGGCGCGACGAGATCGTCATTGCGACCAAAGTCCACTTTCCGGTCGACCTCGCGTTCCGGGGAATGAACGCGCCCGGGCCCAAGCCGGTCCCGCGCCCGAATGCGAGCGGGCTGTCGCGCAAGCACATCTTGGCGGCCGTCGATGCCAGCCTGCGCCGCCTCGGCGTCGAATACATCGATCTGTACCAGATCCATCGCTTCGATCCTTCGACTCCGATCGAGGAGACGATGGAAGCGCTGCACGACGTGGTCAAGGCCGGCAAGGCGCGCTACCTGGGCGCTTCCAGCATGTGGGCCTGGCAGTTCGCCCGCATGCAGCACGCGGCGGAGACGCACGGCTGGACGCGCTTCGTTTCGATGCAGAACCACTACAACCTTGTCTATCGCGAGGAAGAGCGGGAAATGATTCCGTTCTGCCGCGCGACCGGCGTCGGCCTCGTGCCGTGGAGCCCGCTCGCGCGCGGCTTCCTCGCCGGCAACCGAGGCAGGCAGGACAAGTCATCCGGCGCGACGTCGCGCGCGCAGACCGACGACATCGCGCAGAAGTACTACTACGAGGACAGCGACTTCGCGGTCGTTTCGACTCTGACCGAGCTGGCACAGGAAAAGGGCGTCACGAACGCGGCGCTCGCTTACGCCTGGCTGCTCGCGAAGTCGGCCGTCAGCGCCCCGATCGTCGGCGCCAGCAAGCTGTGGCAGATCGAGGAGGCCGTGCGCGCGCTCGACGTCAGCCTGAGCGTGGAGGACATCACGCGCCTCGAAGCGCCATACCGGCCGCATCCGGTGCTCGGGCACGCCTGAAGCGGCGCGATCACATTCGCGACAACGGCTGGCGATCAAAGCGGATCTGAATGAGCCTGGGGAGTTAGGCTCGTCGCTTCCAGTCGAGCGGATCTCGCCGGCCATGAAAGACAGCCAAGATCACAAGAGTTAAGCCCCGCTGTCGGAAATAGACGGCGTATGGAAAGCGCCGCAATACAGTGCGTCGTACGTCGCCGACGACCAATGGGTGGCGTTCTGGATGGTTGGCCGCCCGCTCGATCGCCTCTCCGATTTCGTTCAAAAACTCGTCGCCAAGCCCGCGCCGACGGTCTTCGTACCAAGCAGCCGCCTCTTCAAGCTCGTCCTTTGCGGCGCGCCTGAAGGCAACGCGCAGGCTCATCGGCCGAGTCGTGCGCGCACGGAGGCCTTCACTTCACTCCACGGTATGACGTCGTTCGGATAGGCATCATCGTCGGCGACCCGCCGGTCCAATTCGTCACGCTGCGCGGAAGTCAGCGGAAAGGTCTCGGCGTCGGCAACGATGCTCGCCCAAATCTCCTCGACCAGCGCTAACCGGTCTTCGACGTCGAGCTTGTCGATTCCCAAGGACTTCACGGATGCGCCCATCTTTAACCTCCTATCGGCGATTGTAGGCGTCTCGAAGCGTCTGCTACCGATAGACTCGATAAGAAGGCGAGCGCGGTTCCTTCTGGGCTGCGCGCGGTCAAACTACTGTGGCTAACGCATCGCCTTGCCAGCCATTCGCAGGATGTCGTCGAGCGGGTTGCCGTCGCCGTTGAGGTCGAGCAGGGAGCCGAGTCCCGGTGCGGCGCCGCCCGCCCGCACGCTGTTGGCCGCCGCTCCGCCCCCGCCAAGCAGGCCGCCGAGCAGGTCGCCCAGCCCCCCGCCCGATGGCGCTGCGAACGGCGAGTCGGAGCCTGGGCCCTGCTGCTTCGCCATGAATCCGGCGACCAACATCGCCAGCATCGGCAGCATCTTCTTGAGCAGCGACGGGTCGAGCCCCGATTGCGAGGCCGCGTTCTGCGCAACGGTGCGGCTCACATCTTTGGAGCCGAAGATCTGGCCCAGGACATCGTTGCCGCGATTCAAGTCTGTCGGCTGCGGTGCCAGCACCTGGTCGAGGAGGCCACCGCCACCCAGTTGACCGAGCAAGCCGCCGAGTCCTTCCAGGCCCGTGGGCTGCGATTGCACCTGCTTCTTGAATCCGCCCAGAATCGCCGGCAGTAGCGCCTCGGCGCCGCTCGCCGCCTGGGTTTCACTGACGCCCAGTTCGCGCGCCACCGACTGGAGGCCGCCCATCTGGGCGAGGATGTCCGTGATCTGCATCTTTCTGCTCCTTGGTTCAAAACAGCAACTGCTTCGCCGCCCGCTCCGACAGCGGTGGCTCCGACGTTCCGCTGATGCGATCGGCGACGTCGATCCATCCGCCGCCCATTGCCTTGTAGATGTTGACAAGCTCCGTGTAGCGCTCGGCCTGCGCGCGCACCGCGTTCAGTTCGGCCGCGAACAGTTCATTCTCCGCGTAAAGCACGTCGACGTAACCCGCGTAACCGTTGTCGAACCTCAACCGCGACAGGCGCGCGTATTCCCGGAGCGCGGCTGCGCGCCGGGTCTGCGCCTGGGCTTCCGCCAGCTTCTTTTGCGTGCCGACCAGCGCGTCGTTGGTTTCGCGGAACGCATTGAGCACAGCCTGCTGGTAAGACGCCAGCGCTTCGCGTTCCGCTGCTTCGGCCGACTGGACCTGGCCGGCGATCGAGCCCGCAGTGAAGATCGGACCGGAGAGCGAGGCGGCGGCTGACCACGCCGCGGCCGGGCCGCTCAGGAAGTCGCCCAGCGCCGCGCTGACCGAACCCAGCGTCCCGGTCAGGTTCAGCTGCGGGAAGTAGAGCGCCTTCGCGGCGCCGATGTCGGCATTGGCTGCGACCAGATTCTGTTCCGCCTGCAGGATGTCCGGTCGCCGCTCGAGCAGCTGCGAAGGCAGGTCGGCGGGAATGCCAGGCGTCGCCAGCGCATCGATCGGCTTGCCGCGTGGCAGCGCGCCGGGATTGCGCCCCAGCAGCAGTGAGATCAGGTTTTCCTGCGCAGCGATCTGCTGTTCGAGGGCCGGAATTGCAGCGAGCGCCTGCTGGTACTGCGATTCGACCTGCGCGACTTCGACCTGCGACACGACGCCGCCCTTGTAGCGCAACTCGAAGATGCGCGCGGTCTCCGCGTAGTTCTTGCCGGTCGCCCGCGCGATCTCGAGTTGGCGGTCGAGCGCCCGCAGGTTGACGTAACTGGCGGCGACGCTCGTGACGAGCGACAGCACGACGCCGCGCCGGCCCTGTTCGCTCGCGTAGAGGCGCGCCTGCGCCGCTTCGCTCTGGCGCCGCACGCGGCCGAAGAGATCTACCTGCCAGTCCGCGCCGAGCGCACCCTGATAGAGCGAGTAGTAAGGATCGGCGCCGGGCGAGAGGGGCGGAACGCCGACTGCACTCGCACGGTTGCGGCTGGCGTCGGCACCGTAGCTCACCTGCGGGTAGAACTGCGAGCGCGTGGACTGAAGCCGGCCGAGGAACTGGTCGACGCGCGCCGCGGCGATCAGCAGGTCGCGGTTCTCGCGCAGTGCGGCCTCGATCAGCTCAGTCAGCACCGGATCGTCGAAGCGTTCCCACCACGCGGTGTTCGCAACGTCGGCGGCCTGCGGGTACTCGATGCGCCAGGACTCGGGGCTCGTCACCGGCGGGCGACTGTAGTCCGGGCCGACCGCGCAGCCGCTCGCGAAGAGGGCGAGGGCGAGCGCGAGGCAGCGCATCCCAGCGCCCGCCCGGCCGCCCGACGGGTGCTGAACGGCACCTCGGGGGTTAGCGAACGAAGTGAGCGTGGGGGTTCTCACCCTAGTCGTCCTCGCGTGGCGCGTGCGTCGCGCCGGCCGGGGCGACGCCGCCGTGCACCTCCGGCTTTGCACTTTTCCCCGCGAACCGTGCGCTCGTGCGCTCGAACAGCCAGAAGAACAGTGGTGCGAAGAAGATCGCGACGAACGTGGACGCCAGGATGCCGCCGATCACGCCGGTGCCGATCGCGCGCAGGCTGTTTGCGCCCGGCCCGCTGGCGATCGCGAGCGGCACGCAGCCCAGACCGAAGGCAAGCGAAGTCATCACGATCGCGCGCAGGCGAAGACCGGCCGCCTCCAGCGCGGCTTCCCGTATCGCCATGCCGTCGCGCACGCGTTCGATCGCAAACTCGCAGATCAGGATCGCATTCTTCGCGGACAGACCGACGAGCGTGACCAGGCCGACCTGGAAGTAGACGTCGTTCTCGAGTCCGCGCACCCAGGTGAGCAGCAGCGCGCCGAGGATTGCGATCGGCACCGTCAGCAGCACGGCGATCGGCAGCGTCCACTTCTCGAACTGCGCTGCGAGCAGCAGGAACACGACAATCAGCCCGGCGACGAACGCGATCGTGGAAGTGCCACCCGCCTGCTTCTCCTGCAGCGCCTGCCCGGCCCAGGCAAACGAGAAGCCGCCGGGCAACGTCTCGTTTGCGACCGCCTCCATGGCCGCCAGCGCCTGTCCGGAGCTGTAGCCCTCTGCCGGATTGCCGGTGACCTTGACCGCCGGGAAGCCGTTGAAACGTTCGAGCAGCTTCGGCGCGGCCACGTAGCGCACCGTCATCAGCGCCGACAACGGCACCATCGCCCCGGTCTTCGAACGCACGTAGACCTTGTTGAAGTCCTCGGGATTCGCGCGGTATTCGGCGTCGGCCTGCAAAACGACCCACCAGACGCGGCTGAACTGGCTGAACTGGCCCGCGATCGACGAGCCGAAGAAGCTTTGCATCGTCTGGAAGGCATCCTGGACGGGAACGCCCAGCACTTCGGCCTTGTTGCGGTCGAGGTCGACGAACAGCTGCTGGGTCGCGCCGCGAAAGGTCGTGTTGACGCCGGTGAGTTCCGGGCGCTGGCGCGCGGCGGCGATGAAGGTCTGCACTGCTTCGCTCGTCGCACGAGTGTCGCCGGCACCCCGGTTCTGGATGTAGAACTCGAATCCGCCGGTCGTGCCGAGGCCGGGAATAGAAGGCGGATTGATCGCGAGAACGAAGCCCTCCTTGAACGCGGCGAACTGCCGGTTGAGCCGCGGCAGCACGCTGAAAGTCAGCTGCGACGGATCGGTCCGCGCGTCGAACGGCTTCATCGACGGAAAGAAGATCGCCGCGTTGTTCCTGAACGTGCCGTCGATCAGGCTGTAGCCGTTGACCAGCGCCACGTCCTGCACCGCCGGCTCGGCCGCGAGGATCTTCTCGACCTGCTCGGACAGCGCGGCCACGTAGCCCTGGCTCGCAGTGTCGGGCGTCTCGACGATGACGAAGAAGTAGCCCTGGTCCTCGTCCGGCACGAAGCTCGAGGGAAGAACGCGGAACAGCAGCAGGATGCCGCCGATGACGACCGCGAACGCGATGAGCGAAAGCGGCCAGCCCTGGATCATGCGGGCGACGCCCGCGACGTAGCCCTTGGTGAGGCGTTCGAATCCGTTCTCGAACCAGCGGAAGAAGCCCTTCTTCTCGCCGTGGTGCGCCTTGATGATGATCGCGGCGAGCGCCGGCGACAGTGTCAGCGCCATGACGCCCGAGATCACGACCGAGATTGCGATCGTGATCGCGAACTGCTGGTAGAGCGTGCCGGTGACGCCGCCGAGGAAGGCGACCGGCAGGAACACCGCGACCAGCACCAGCACGATCGAGATCAGCGCGCCGGCGATCTCTGTCATCGCCTTCTTCGCGGCCTCGAGCGCGGACAGGCCGTGCTTGCTTATGTTGGTCTCGACGTTTTCGACCACGACGATCGCGTCGTCGACGACCAGGCCGATCGCGAGAATCAGGCCGAACATCGTCAGCATGTTGATCGAGAAGCCGAGCAGGTGCATGCCGATGAAGGTGCCGATGATCGACACCGGCACCGCGAGGATCGGAATGATCGTCGCGCGCAGGCTCTGCAGAAATACGAACACGACCAGGATCACGAGCACGACCGCCTCGAAGAACGTGTGCACGACCTTGTCGATCGAATTCAGCGTGAAGAGGCTGGTATCGAGCGTGATCTTGTAGTCGAGGCCGGTCGGGAACTGCTTCTTCAGCTCCTCCATCCTGGCGCGCACCGCGCGCGCCGTCTCGACCGCGTTCGCGCCCGGCTGCTGGTAGATGCCGACCGTGGTCGCGGTCTTGCCGTTCATCCGGCTCGTGATCGAGTAATCCCGCTTCGCGAGCTCGACCCGGCCGATGTCGCGCACGCGGACGATCGCCGTGCCTTCCTTCGCGGTGCGGACGATGATCTGCTCGAACTCCTCGGGTTTGGTGAGCAGCCCCTGGGCGGTGACGACAAAGGTCTGCTGCACGCCCTCGGCGCTCGGTTCGGCGCCGATCTGGCCGATGCCGAAGGTCTGGTTCTGGCTCTGGATCGCGCTGGTGACCTCCTGCACCGAGATTCCGAGCTGTGCCATCCGGTCCGGCCGCAGCCAGACACGCATCGCGATGTCGGGCAGACCGAATACCGACGCGCGGTTCGCGCCCGGCACGCGCTTGAGCTCCTCCAGTACGTACAGGTTCGTGTAGTTGTCGATGTAGGTCGCGCTGTAACGCTCGTCGGGTGAGAAGATCGACAGGATCATCATGATGCTCGACGACTTCTTGTCGACCGTGACGCCCTGCTGCGAGACGACCTGCGGCAGGAGCGGCAGCGCCTGGCTGACCCGGTTCTGCACGTTGACCTGGTTGATGTCGGGGTCCGAGCCCGGTTTGAAAATCACGCTGATCGAGAGGTTGCCGCTCGACGAGCTGACCGAGTTGAAATACAGGAGGTTGTCGATGCCGTTGATCTGCGCCTCGATCGGTGCCGCGACAGTATTGGCGATCACCTCGGCCGTTGCGCCGGGGTAGCGCGCCGAGACGCTCACCTGCGGCGGCGCGAGTTCCGGGTACTGCGAAATCGGGGATACCAGCATCGCGACCGTGCCGCCGAGCACGATCAGGATCGAGATGACCGCCGACAGGATCGGACGGTCGATGAAGAAGTGAGTGAACATTCGACCCGCTACTTCTTTATCGCGCCGGCGGCGCCGGACGGGGCGCCGGCTTTTGCGGCGGCCGCGCCCGGTTCGACGACCTTGACGGGTTGCCCCGGCACGACCTTCAGCACGCCCTCCACGATGACCCGGTCGCCTTCGTGCAGGCCGGTGAGGATCACGATGTCCTTTTCACCGTAATAGTCGCCGACGATGACCGGCCGCACTTCGGCGACGCCGGCCTGGTTCACGACGTACACCAGGTGCCCGTTCGAGCCCTGCTGGACCGCGAGCTGCGGGACGACGATCGCGTTCGGTCGCAGGGCGCCTTGAATGTAGGCTGTCACGAACATACCGGGCTGCAATTCCCGCTTCGGGTTCGGCAGCACCGCACGGACCATGAACGATCCGGTGTCCTGGCTGAACGACGGATCGGCGAAGTTGATCTTCCCTCTTTGTGCATAGGGCCGGCCGTCCGGGAGCACGATCTCGACTTCGTAGGCGCGATCCTTCGGCTCGATCAGCTGCTTCTTCTCGATCTGGTCGCGCAGCTTCGCCTGCTGATTCTGAGAGACGCTGAACGTGACCCAGATCGGGTCGATCGCGGCAACGTAGGTGAGGTTCGCGCTGTCGGACATCGAGTTGACGAACGCGCCCTGCCGCTGCAGAGAGCGGCTCGCGAGCCCGGTCACCGGCGCGCGGATCGTCGCGTAGCCAAGGTTCAGTTCGGCCTCCTTGACCTTGGCCTGCGCGGAATAGACCGCGGCCGAGGCCGAGTCGAACTCGCCCTTCGCGCGGTCCAGATCGGCCTGCGACAGCGCATCCTGCTCGGCCAGCGGCCTGACGCGATCGAGGTTCGCTTTCGCGTTCGTCAGCCGTGCCTGCTGCGACTGGAGTTCTCCCTTCGCGGCGTCGAGCTGCGCCTGGAACGGCTTGGGGTCGAGCCGGAACATCAGGTCGCCCTCCCTGACCAGGGCGCCCTCGCGATAAGCGATCGTGTCGAGGAAACCGGAGACGCGCGCGACGATGTTCACCTGGCGCGAGCTTTCGGTCTGGGCGACGAAGCTGGCTACCCACGGAATCGATCGCGGCGTGATCGTCATGACGACCACCTGAGGCGCCGGACGCGCGGTCGGCGCGGCTTCCTTCGAACAGCCCGCAATGAAAAGGCAGGCGGCGCAGGCGAACAGTGAACTGAGAATGGTTGCTTGCGTCGCTGCTGATCGAGTCACAAGCATTTGAATCTCCTGCAATCGTCGCTGCCGGCAACGCATCGGACTGCAATCCGACGGAATCGCCGCTCGAAATCGGCCGGAAACCGACTGTGGATGTTAGTCGAAACTGTCTGGCCGGCGAGCCGGCAAGCGAGCGAAGGGTCTTTGTTGCAGGTGACCTCGGGGTCGGCGTGCCACGCAGAGAGATGAATAGAACGGCAAGAAGAAACGAAACGGCCACCCGCAGGTGGCCGTCGATGCCAATGTGATGTTCGAACGGCTCAGCAGCCGCCTTTCTTCTCTTTCTTCTTGTTTTCTTCTTTCTTGGCTTCAGTCTTCTTGGCTTCGGTCGTCTTCATTTCCTTCTTGGCCTCGGCCTTCGTCGCCTCTTCCTTCATGGGCTCCGCCTTCTTTTCCTGGGCGAACAACGGACCGTGGGCGACGGCGAACATCGTTACGAACAACGTGGACAGCAGCTTCTTCATGAGGGGCTCCGAAGGCTGGACCGGATTGCCAGCGAGGGCCGTGATATTAGCGCGGCGCCGCTGCGCCGCCAACGGCAGGTCAGCGCGCTGCGCGGTGTGCGATCGCGCTGAAGGTCGCGCGTGGGCGCCCGGGCTCGGACGGCAGTCCAAGGATGCTGCAGACCTTGTCTTCCAGTGCGGAGCGGGTCAGCGGTCGTACGATGTATCCGTTGGCCTGGACGCGGGCGGCTAGCACGACGTGTTCCTTGCTGGCCGAAGGCGTGACAAGCAGCACCGGCACCGCCTGCAGCGCGGCCTCCTGGCGCATCGCGCGTACCAGGTCGAAGCCGTTCAGGTTGGGCATGTTGACGTCCGCGACGACGAAGTCGTACGACTGCGAGCGCAGCATTTCGAGCGCGGCGCGGCCGTCGACTGCTTCGTCGACCTCCGAGTGGCCCATTTCGCGCAGCAGGTTGCGGACGATCCGGCGCATCGTCGCGAAGTCATCGACGACCAGGAAGTGCAGGCGGGAGGGTCTCGTCGTCGCGGTCATTGCGTCGGCTTCGCGGTCGGGTGGCGTCGGCATCATCGGTCTCGAAATAGGGCGTGGAGCACGAGGCAGGGCCGACTGCTCGGCGGGGATCTGGACAGCAGCTCCGCCTCGGCTCCACGTCTCAGACTTTCGGCCGATCAGGCGGCGAACTTGAGCGGTATGCCGCTTTTCGTGCGATCGGCACGATCTGCGGCCGCAGGTCGTCCGACTGTCGGCGTTACACCCGAAAGCCCCTGAATTGCGGGGCGAGGCGGCTTGTTCTCCACGGTCTTCTTTTGCCTTTGCTACCGCAAACTTGGGAGTGACATCAATCAACGACGCGCGCTGCGCGCCCCAGCCATGAACCTGACAGAAGCTGCAACCGCCCTTCGGGAATCCGCGGTTACCGTCCCCGGGTCGCTTGACCCGATCACTGTCCGCTCGGGGGATCTCGCGGCCGCGGCAGTCCGTCCGCCGGTCGCAAGCGCACCGCGCCGCCCGGCCGTGCGCGAACTCGCTTCCTGGCGCGTGCTGCGGATGTGGGCCGACGGCGAATCGCTGCAGGAAGCCGTCACGGTCAAGCTGATCGGCGTCCACGAAGGAAACTCGATCGTCGTCACGGCGCCCGAAGGCGAATCAGCGCTTCAACTGGTTGAAGGCGCGGTCTACAAGTTCCGCAGCTTCTCCGGCGAATGCATCTACGAATTCGCGGCGCCACTGCTCAAGGTCTGCGCCGAGCCGTTCAGCTACCTGCACGTCGGCTGGCCGCAGGAGCGGCAGATCGAAAAGCGCGACCTGCGAGCGGCGACCCGGGTCAAGACCGAACTGCCCTGCATGGTGTATCCAGGCAAGCAGATCTCCGGCAAATTCGCGAAGGGAACGATCACCGACCTTTCGACCGGCGGCGCGGCCATCGCGCTGCACGACGAGCTCAGTCTTTTCTACGACGAAGTGCGACTGGTGTTCCGCCTGAACGTCGCGGAACAGGAAGTGCTCGTCGAGGCGCGGGCGCGCCCGGTGCGCAAGCCCGAGGAGTCGGGCGAGCGGTCGCTCGGCGTCTCGTTCGTCGGGCTCGGTGATGCCGAGCGACTGGCCCTGCACGCATACGTGTACTCGGCGCTGGTCCGGGAACTCGAAGTTCCGCTTTACGCGATGTAGCGGCGCCGCTCGTGTACGCGACCCTGCGGGTCGCACGTGCACTCGCGGCGGGACGCGCCCTCCGGGCGCGCTTGGGTTAGTCGGCTGCGCTCCGGAGCGGCCGCGCGCTCCGCCGAAGTACAACTGCAACGACACTCTCCTTTGCCCTCTCGCCGAGCGAGAGGTAGCACGCACCCCACCCGCTCCCTCCCCGCCTGGCGGGGAGGGCGGGTACGCGAGCGGTATGGCGACGAACGACCGGGGAGGGGTGCATGTCGTTGAACTGCGGCGGGGCGCGCGGCCGCCCGAAGCCCGCCGCCTGACTAATCGGAGCGAGTGCACGTGCGACCCGCAGGGTCGCGTACACGAGCTACGCCAAGACTGAGCGACGCCTCCAAAAAAACGGCCCGGATCAACCGGGCCGAAGTGCGGGAGGAAACCATGCCGCTCAACTCATTGCCGGGGGTCGCGGCCTCCACCGGCCTGGCGGGCTGAGCCCGCCTGAGCAAATCTTCAGTGCAGCGACTCCTGTGCGTTCACCTGCACCTGGGCCTTGCCCTTGCCGGCGCGCGCCGGGGGCTCGCACAGGCCGCAAACGTAGTTCTTCGTCAGCTCGAAGGTGTGGGTAACGAACTTGCCGCCGCACTTGCAGCAGGGCGTCAGCGTCACCATGCCGGCATCCACGAACTTGACCAGGCGCCACGCGCGCGTCACCGACAGCAGCGGCTCGAGGCCCTGCGCGCGGATCTGCTCGAGGTACAGCTCGTAGGCCTTGATGATGCCGTCGATCTCCTCGAGTTCGCTGGTCTTGTCCAGGTACTCGTACATGTTCAGGAACAGCGACGAATGAATGTTCGGCTGCCAGGTCATGAACCAGTCGGTCGAGAACGGCAACATGCCGCGCGCCGGTGACTCGCCCTGGACTTCCTTGTACAGGCGCAGCAGGCGC
>DAINBQ010000086.1:0-3358 GCA_036732825.1 Burkholderiaceae bacterium
GAGTCGATCGCCTCGGCGTCGACCAGGTTGTCGGGCAGGTGATCGTTGATCTCGGCGTAGGTCAGGAAGCCGCGCTCCTTGCCGAGCTTGATCAGCGCCTTCAGCTTGTTGCGGCGTGCCTCGAGGTCTTCCTCGGTGCCGTGATAGCTGCGCTCGAGCGCCTCCTTGAGCGCCTTTTCCTTCGCGCGACGGTCCTTGGCGCGCAACTTCGTCGCGCTCATCTTCTCGACGATCTGCACGCTCGGGTCAGCGGCGTCGTCGCCTGCCTCCGGCACCGCGTCGGTGCCGCCGTTCATCAGTTGCTCTTCACTGGGCTTGGGTTTGCGTCCGGGGCGGCCACGCGGCACCGCGCCCAGCGGCGCGGACTTCGCGACGGGTGCGGCGGCCCTGGCCGAATCCGGCTTGCCCGTGGCTTTGGATTCCGTGACGACCCTCGCGCCGGGTTTCTTGATCTCCGTGGGGAGTTTCTTCGGCTCGGTCTTCGTCGTGAGCTTCTTCACCGGGGGCCGCGTCTTCGACGCCTCGCGCGCCGCCGCCTTGCCGGGTTTGACTTTTCCTGTCGTCTTCTTCATTAGCATCGCTTCACCTGTTCCGGCCGGCCGCCGTCCACGTCCGATCGTTCGTCTGTTGTCCCGCCCACCCCACGCTGCAGAAAACCCAGCGTCACGCGTGCGTCGTCAACTAGACATCATTGGGTTCGTTCTTGCCTTCTCAACCAGCCGTTCGCTCCGTCGAAGGGGCGACGGTCCGCCTGGCCAGTCGAGTTCGCATCGCAGCGCGCTGATCGGGAGAGTCCTCCCGCGTTGACCGGCTCGATCCTCGGATCGTTTCCGGTGGGTCCAGCGCAAGCCGTTCGATGAATCACAGTGGTGCGCGCCGCCGATCTTTACGCGATCTCCTGGGCGCTTCAGCGCCTGGACGCCCTTGTTCTGCACATGGGGCGAAAGCGCTGAGAATTCAACACTATAGCAAACTCCAGCCGCAATCCGGCAAGTGGTCGCGCTGCCGATTGTCAAGGATGCGGCGTCTCGGGTCCCATGCTGCGCGCCCGCAGGTATGCCTGGTCGGCCAGGCGGTAGGCGTCGAGCCGCTCCGAGGACGGGTCCTGCTGGTATTCCGCGAGCCGCTCGCTCCGGACCCGTTCGAATCGACGCAGCCGGAGCTTGTGAAAGGCCTCGTCGACCACTTGGCGGGCGGTGTCGACGTCAGTCTCCATCTCCATTTCCTGCGCGGCCAGCGCGCGGTACTCGTCGGCGAATTCGCTTTCGACCAGCAATTCCAGCAGGGCGCCGTGACTGAGTGCCGCGGCGTCGGCGGGCGCCGATCCTGTCGCGATCCGCCAGACCTCCACGATTTCACGATCGACACGCTCTTCGCACTCCAGGTGCTCGTCGACCACGCACTGGTTGAATTCTCGTGCCAGCAGCGGGTGAACAAGAAGTTGCTGCAGGATGCGGCGCTTCAGATCATCCACCTCGATATGGCGCGTGCGGCGCTCCAGCGGAGCCGGCCGGCCGAGCCGACCACGGCGTAGTCCGAACAGCGTTTCGAGCGATTCAGCGGGCGTCTTCGCCGCCTCGGCCAGATCGCGCAGCAACTGCAGGCGCATCGCCCCCGGAGCCATCGACATCAGCAGCGGTCTGGCCTCGGCAATCAGCGCGGAGCGATCCTCGGCGGTGGCCGGCGTTCGTCCGCCCGTCAGGGCGCGGACGAAGAAGCGTGAGAGCGGCAGCGCTCGTTCGAGTTCATCCGCGAAGGCTTCGTGGCCGCCCGAGCGAATCAGGCTGTCCGGATCCTCACCCTCGGGCAGCATGACGAAGCTAACGCGCTTGGTGTCTGCAATCACCGGCAACGACGCTTCCAGCGCGCGCCGCGCCGCCTTGCGCCCGGCCGCGTCGCCGTCGAACGCAAAGATCACATGGTCGGTCACACGCAGCAGCGCATTGACGTGCGCGCTCGTCACCGCTGTTCCGAGCGCAGCGACGGTCTCCTCGAAGCCGGCCTGCGCCAGCTGGATCACGTCCATGTAGCCCTCGACCACGATCGCGCGGCCGGCTCGTCGTATCGCGTCGCGCCCCTCGTACAGCCCGTAAAGTTCCTGGCCCTTGTGAAAGACCGGAGTCTCGGGCGAGTTCAGATACTTGGGCTCGCCGCTGCCCATCACGCGCGCGCCGAACCCGATGACCTGTCCGCGCGGGCCGCGGATCGGGAACATGATGCGTCCGCGGAAACGGTCATAGCGCTTGCCTTCGTCCGCGATCACGAGACCGGATTCGACCATGCGCGGGTCTTCGTATTTCTCGAAGGCTTCGCGCAACGGCTGCCAGCTGTCCGGCGCATAACCAAGAGCGAATCGGGCCGCCGTTTGCCCGGTCAGGCCGCGTCCCTTCAGATACTCGACGGCAGCGGCGCTTCTCTTCAGTTGTTCGCGATAGAAGTCGGCAGCGCGTCCGAGAAGCTCGGTGAGAGAACGCGTCCTGGACTGCGCCTCGGTGGCACGCTCGGATATCTCGGGCACCTGCATTCCGGCGCCCTGCGCCAGATCCCGGATCGCATCGACATAGCCGAGGCCCCGGTGCTCCATCAGGAATCCGATCGCGCTGCCATGCGCGCCGCAGCCGAAGCAGTGGAAGAACTGCTTGGAGGGGCTGACGGTGAACGACGGCGTCTTCTCCCCATGAAACGGACACAGGCCGAGGAAGTTCTGGCCGGCCTTTTTCAAGGCGACATGGCGCCCGACGACATCGACGATGTCGACGCGCGCCAACAGGTCCTGGATGAAGCCTTGGGGAATCATGGGATCGCGTGGAAAGTGTACGCAACGCGATGCCGGCGCAGTACTTGGCGGACGCTCGACCACCCGTCGGCCGGAATGGGCCTGGCCGAAGAACAGCCGACGAGCTTGCCGGTTCGGCTAGGCGAGCTTCTGCTTGACGAGGCCGGAGACCTTGCCCATGTCGGCCCGCCCCGCGAGCCGGGGTTTCAGCAGCGCCATTACCTTGCCGATGCCTTGTGCCCCGGCCGCGCCCGACTCCGCGATCGCAGCGTCGATCGCAGCAGCGATTTCCGCCTCCGATAGCTGCTGCGGCAGATAGCCCAGCAGCAGGTCGAGTTCAGCCTGTTCCTTGTCGACCAGGTCCGTGCGGCCGGCGCGGCCGAACTGCTCGATCGAGTCCCGGCGCTGCTTGATCAGCTTGTCGATGATCGCGAGCACGGCCGCGTCGTCGGCGACGACGCGTTCGTCCACTTCCTTCTGCTTGATCGCCGCCTGCAGCAGGCGGATCGCACCGAGGCGAGCCGCATCCTTGGCGCGCATCGCGCCTTTCATGTCCTCGGTGATGCGGTCCTTGAGGCTGGC
>DAINBQ010000086.1:3458-6603 GCA_036732825.1 Burkholderiaceae bacterium
TCGGCTCCGTACAGGCTCCGCAAGGCCGGCTCCAGAAAGCGAAAGCGCGCCCGGAGGCGCGCTGTGCCGGCATGCGGAAACGCGCTCAGTACATCTTCTTCGGCAGCATCTGGCTGCGCAGGCGCTTGAAGTGACGCTTGATCGCCGCGGAACGCTTGCGCTTGCGCTCGGCGGTCGGCTTTTCATAGAACTCGCGCGCGCGCAACTCGGTGAGCAGGCCGCTCTTTTCGATCGTGCGCTTGAAGCGGCGCAGCGCCACTTCGAACGGCTCGTTTTCCTTGACGCGAATCGTTGGCATCGTCCTGTATCGCTTTCCTTGCGCTTCCGGGCGCTTTGTCGTCAGCGGCTCGGGTCTGGGTGTCGGGGCATTGAAAAACAGCCGGAGATTTTAGCCCGAGACGCATACCCGAGACAAGTCAAGAACTTACCGCCAAGGCAGACGAGGGCCGTCCCGTAAACTCGTCGCCATGCTGATCCTCGGGATCGAGACCTCGTGCGACGAGACCGGACTGGCCCTCCTCGACAGCGAACTGGGCCTGATTTCGCACGCGCTGCACTCCCAGATCGACATGCATGTGGCCTACGGCGGCGTGGTGCCGGAACTGGCGTCGCGCGATCACGTAAGGCGGGTATTGCCGCTGCTCGATCGCGTCCTGGCCGACGGCGGACGAACAAAATCCGATGTCGATGCGATCGCCGTGACCGCCGGCCCTGGTCTAGCTGGCGCCTTACTGGTAGGCGCCAGCATCGGACATGCGCTGGGCTATGCACTGCAGCGACCGGTCGTCGATGTGCATCACCTCGAAGGTCACCTTCTGTCGCCGCTGCTCGCTCGACCGGCTCCTGAATTCCCGTTCATCGCACTGCTCGTTTCAGGCGGGCACACCCAGCTGCTCCGCGTCAACGACTGGGGCGACTACGAACTGCTCGGAGATACGCTGGATGACGCGGCAGGCGAGGCATTCGACAAGACCGCACAGTTGCTCGGACTGGGCTATCCCGGTGGACCAGCCGTGTCGCGTGTCGCGGAGTTCGGCGTGCCGCAAGCCGTCGTGCTGCCGCGTCCGATGCTCCGCAGCGGCGATCTGGATTTCAGTTTCAGCGGGCTGAAGACGGCTGTCCTGACCGCTGTGCGCCGCGCGGGCGCCGGCAACCTTTGCGAACAGCCGCGCGCGGACATCGCGCGAGCCTTCGTGGAGGCGGTCGTCGACGTGCTGGCGACGAAGTCGATGAACGCCCTGGACAAGACCGGCCTGAACACGCTCGTCGTCGCGGGTGGCGTGGGCGCCAACGTCCAGTTGCGCGCGCGTCTCGAGCAGGAGACCCGGAAACGGGGCGCGGTCGTTTTCTTTCCCCCGCCTTCGTTGTGCACCGACAATGGCGCGATGATCGCGCTGGCAGGACTCGCCAAGCTGAAGCGGATCGACCCGACGCGCCTTGGCGGAGCGCGGGGCTTTGCCGTGCATCCGCGCTGGTCGCTGGCCGAAGCTACGCGCTGATCACGTGCGCGCGGCCGGCAGATCCTCTTTCTGGCCGATCCGCTTTTCCCTGCCGGCCATCAGGTTCGAAATGTTGCTGCGATGCCGGTAAACGATCAGTCCAGAAATCACAACCAACGCGACAAAGCGCTCGTCGAATCCCCAGCCGAACGCCGAGTAGAACACAGCGAAAACGGCCGCCGCCATCGACGCCAGTGAAGCGTAGCGAAAGAAAACCGCGACGATCAACCAGGTCGCGCCGGTTGCGAGGGCGAGCCATGGATTGAGCGCGACAACGGCGCCGGCCGCCGTCGCCACGCCTTTGCCGCCCTTGAACCGGAAGAAGATCGGATACAGGTGTCCGAGGAACACTGCCACCGCCGCCGCGGCGGCGCCGACTTCACCGACTCCGAACGGCGGACCGAAACGCTGCACGAGCCAGACTGCCAACCAGCCCTTGATCGCGTCTCCGGCCAGGGTCAGGATCGCGGCCAGCTTGTTGCCAGAGCGGAGCACATTGGTCGCTCCGGGGTTGCCCGAGCCATACGTCCGCGGATCGGCCAGGCCCATCGCGCGACTGACGACCACCGCAAACGAAAGCGAGCCGATCAGGTACGCAGCGGCGATTGCGATCGCGGTATACAAGAGCGCCATCCTCACTCCTTCAGCGCGCAGTCGACGGCCACCGCGCCGAGCAACGGCGCCAGTATCGCCGGATCGATGCCGATCAGATAGCCACGCCGGCCGCCATTGATGTAAATCTGCGGCAGACCGAGCACCGTGCGTTCGACGAACACTGGAAGACGCTTGCGCGTACCGAACGGGGATGTCCCGCCGACGATGTAGCCGGAGTGCCGCTGCGCAACCTCCGGCTTGCAGGGTTCGATCCGCTTGCGGCCCGCCTGGCGCGCCAGGTTCTTCGTCGACACCGAACAGTCGCCGTGCATCAGCACGATCAAAGGCGCATCCGACTCGTCTTCCATGACCAGCGTCTTCACCACATGGTGCTCATCGACGCCGAGTGCGCGCGCGGATTCAGCAGTCCCGCCGTGTTCGACGTACTCGTAGACATGCTCGCTGAAGGAAATGCCTCTGGCACGCAGAAACTGCGTTGCCGGGGTTTCCGATACGTGCTTCCCCTTCGCCATCGGCATCAGCCGCGCGGATGATGCGCGGCGTGCAGTGACTTCAGCCGCGCCCGAGCAACATGCGTATAGATCTGCGTGGTGGAGATGTCGGCATGACCGAGCAGCAATTGCACCACGCGCAGGTCGGCACCGTGATTGAGCAGATGGGTCGCAAATGCGTGACGCAGGCCGTGGGGGCTCAGCGGCGTCGTGATGCCGGCGCGGACCGCATAGCGTTTGATCAGCACCCAGAACATCTGGCGGCTCATCGCCGCTCCGCGCTGGGTGACGAACAGCGCATCGGCGACGCGTCCCGCCAGGATCGCCGGGCGGCCCCGCGCCAGATAGCGCTCAAGCCAGCGGCGCGCCTCCTCGCCGAGCGGAACGATGCGCTCCTTCGAGCCCTTGCCGAGCACGCGCACCAGGCCTTCCTGCAGCGAAAGTTCGAGCAGCGTCAGTCCGACCAGTTCCGAGACGCGCAGCCCGGTCGCATAGAGCAGTTCGAGCATTGCTCGATCCCGCAGGCCAAGCGGCGTTTCG
>DAINBQ010000086.1:6703-12299 GCA_036732825.1 Burkholderiaceae bacterium
TCGCGGCGATACGCGGCCAGCGTGTTCGATGCCAGCCCGTCCTCGAGCCAGATCGCATCGACGAAGCGATCGATCAAGGGGTCGACGGCGACGGAGGTAGCGGCCGGGTCGCGGCGTGGCATCGAACCGATCAACTGCGCGGATCGCACAACAACTGGGCGAGGCGCTGCAAACGGTCGGGGATCACTTTGTTGCGCCACCCGCGGCACGCGCGATGCATCGAGGCTGCCCTAGTGCAACTGGAACGACCGATGCGCTTCGTGCTGAATCAGCCAGCGCTTGATCCGCTCGTGTACTCCGCCGGCCGAATGGGAAAAACCACCGATGCCTGCCGCTGCAACCACCCGATGGCAGGGAATCGCCAGCGGGAAGCGGTTATCGCCGCAGGCCTGCCCGACCGCGCGTGCTGCGCTACCGAGCGTCCGCGCAAGATCTCCGTATGACCGCGTCGCGCCGCACGGAATCCGGCAGATCTCGCTCCAGACCCGGCGCTGGAATTCGGTCCCGCTGATCGCGAGGGGCAAATCGATCCGGTGCGAAGGATCGTCGCAGTAAGCGATCAGCTGTTCGATCGCACGCCGGGCCAGTTCATCGATCGCCCGCCGTTCCCGAACTGCGCCGGTCAGGAACGCGATTTCCGCGATCGCGTCGACGTGGGTACGCACGCCGACCGCTCCGAACGGCAAGTGGACGACCGCATCGAAGCGGTTGTCCGCCGGTCCCGGCGCCTGCAAGCGTTCGACCCTCATCGTCAACCGCCGAGCATGCCCTTCTTCAGAGCTTCGTCAACCGGCTTGTCGCCGAGCCAGATCCGCAATACGGCCGAGAAAAACTCTGCACCGGCGATCGGATTGCCGCGCGGCTGCCCGTTCAACGTGATGCGTGTCCCGGCATCCGGAGTGAAGTCGAAATTGATCACGTCGCCCTTCTTCGCCTCGCCGATCGATTTAAGCGTCGCAGTCAGGGCGTCGGTCTGCGGCTTCAGTGCGGCCAGTTCGGCCTCGCTCAGATTTGCCTTCAGGCCATCATTGAACGAGCTGATGAAGCTGTCGGCATCGACGTCGCGCAGCATGCGCAGCGAGACCCGCCGGGGACCCTTGTCACCGATCAGTGCCGCCGGACTGGAACTCTTCTGCGGAACGTACAACCCGGCCACGTAGACCTTGAAGATTGCGCGTTTGCGCAGCCCGACTCCGTTGAGGTTCAGCGTCTGCCCGCCGAGCGCCGCGGTGGGCTCGAACTTCTGGCCCTCCATCTCGACCGGTTGCGCCAGCGCCGAACCGCCAGCGAGCAGGCCGGCTGCAAGCAACATCGAACTCAGCCACTTCAACATTCTCTGTCTCCCTTGTGTTTGACGTTGTTCCGCTCAGTTGTCGGTCGTCCGTGCCTATTCCCGACGCGGCGTTGGCGCGCGGCTGCCTTCCGGTTCGCGCGCGATCGATCGTAGCTCGAATCATGCGTGCATTTTCCCCAAGCCCTTCGGCATCGGAAATACGACGTGTTCCTTGACCCCGTCCAGCGGGCGCACGCTGCGCGCTCCGAGCTCCTTCAGGCGCGCGATCAGTGCATCGACCAGGATTTCCGGCGCGGAGGCCCCGGCGGTAATGCCGATGCGCTGCCGGCCTGCCACCCATGACGGATCCAGGTGCTCGGCGGAGTCAACCAGGTAGGCCGGCACACCGAAGCGCTCAGCGACCTCGCGCAGCCGATTCGAGTTCGAGCTGTTCCTGCTTCCGACGACGATCACGACTTCCACCTGCGGCGCAAGGAATTTCACCGCATCCTGCCGATTCTGCGTTGCATAACAGATGTCGGCCCGTTTGGGCTCCGCAATCGAGGGAAACCGCCGCTTGAGCGCCGCGATCACTTCCGCTGCATCGTCGAGCGACAGGGTCGTCTGCGTCACGTAGGCAAGCGATTCCGGATCCCGCACACGCAGGCGCTGAACGTCCTCGACCGTCTCGACGAGATACATGCCGCCTTCCGTCTGCCCCATCGTCCCCTCGACTTCCGGGTGACCCTCGTGGCCGATCATCACGATCTCGCGCCCGGCGGCGCGCATCTTGGCCACTTCGACATGAACCTTGGTCACCAGCGGACAGGTCGCGTCGAAAACCTGGAGGCCGCGCCGCATCGCCTCGGCCTGGATGGCCTTCGAGACACCATGCGCGGAGAACACGACGATTCCGTCGGGCGGAACCTGATCCAGCTCGTCGACGAACACGGCGCCCTTGGACCGCAGATCGTCGACGACAAACTTGTTGTGGACGATCTCGTGACGTACGTAGATCGGCGCACCGTGGACCGCAAGCGCGCGCTCCACGATCTCGATCGCACGGTCGACTCCGGCGCAGAATCCCCGCGGTTGCGCGAGCAGCACTTCCATGGCTACAGAACTCCAATGACCTGCACGGAGAAGCGCAGCGGCAGGCCAGCCAACGGGTGGTTGAAGTCCACGACCACCGTATCCGCACCGTGCCGCTTCAGTACGCCGGCGAACCGGCTGCCGTCGGGAGCGTTGAACTCGACGATGTCGCCGGGCAGGTACTCGACTTCGGGGTCGGCATTTGCTTCGAAGGTCGCCCGCGACAGCGTCTGGACCAGCTCGGCGTTGCGCGGTCCGAACCCCTCGCCGGCACCCAGCTCGAAGCTTGCCTCCTGGCCTTCGGCGAGACCCAGCAGGCGATCTTCGAGCGGCGCAGACAGCTGACCGGTACCCAGTTGCAGTGTCGCCGGCGTTGTTTCGAAGGTACTGATCACTTCGTGTTCGTCGCCTTCGTGCACCACGGCGATACGATAATGCAGCGTCACGTGCGAACCACTGGTGATGCAGGCAGTCGAGACCATGATTGATTCTAGTCGAGGCATATCCGGTGGCCATTAAGGACTGGCCGGAGGGAGAGCGTCCACGCGAGCGATTGCGCGCCAGCGGAGCGCAGATCCTGACGGACGCCGAGCTGCTCGCCGTGTTCCTGCGCACCGGCACGGCCGGCCGCTCAGCGATCGACCTCGGGCGGGCGGCCCTCGACCGTTTCGGCGGGCTCAATGGGCTTTTTGCCGCTTCGGAGTCGGAGCTGGCGAAAGTGGGCGGACTGGGCCCGGCCAAATACGCGCAACTGCAGGCGGTGCTCGAGCTCGCGCGCCGCGCACTGCGCGAAGACGTCCAGCGCAACACCGTACTCTCGTCCCCGGGCAAGGTCCGGGACTTTCTGAGGCTGACCCTTTCCCGCCTCGAGCATGAGGTCTTCCTTGCGCTCTTGCTCGACGCGCAGAATCGACTGCTGGCCGCGGAGGAGCTCTTTCGAGGCACCCTGACGCAGACCAGTGTCTACCCGCGCGAGGTCGTGAAGCTGGCGCTCAGGCGCAACGCGGCCGCGGTCATATTTGCGCACAACCATCCTTCAGGCATCGCGGAGCCGAGCCGCGCCGACGAGATGCTGACTGCGAGCCTCAGGCAGGCGCTTGCGCTGGTCGACGTGCGGGTCCTGGATCATCTCGTCGTCGCCGGTTCGGAAACCGTCTCTTTCGCTGAACGCGGCCTGCTTTAGGCGCTCCAGCCCCCTCACCTTCGTCGGCAAGCGGTTTGGCGACGGCGTCGAAAAGTGCATATAATGCGCGGCTTTGCGTCGCCCGCCGGCTGGGCGGATGGCTGTCCGGGAGGCAGCCCGGTTCAACCGCGACGCGGCGTTCGTAACAATCCTTAGGAGTCTGCAATGGCACGTGTGTGTCAAGTCACCGGCAAGAAGCCGATGGTCGGCAATCACGTCTCGCACGCGAACAACCGGACGAAGCGACGCTTCATGCCCAACCTGCAGTACCGCCGGTTCTGGGTCGAAAGCGAAAACCGCTGGGTCCGCCTGCGTGTGACGAACGCCGCCCTGCGCACGATCGACAAGCTCGGCATCGACGCCGTGCTCGGCGACCTGCGCGCGCGCGGCGCCATCTAGAGCATCGAACAGCAAGCCGAGGAGACCGTCATGGCCAAGGGTGCCCGCGAAAAGATCAAGCTCGAGTCGACTGCCGGAACCGGCCATTTCTATACGACGACGAAAAACAAGAAGACGACGCCGGACAAGCTGCAGCTCAGCAAGTTCGATCCCGTGGCGCGCAAGCACGTCGCGTACAAGGAAACAAAGCTGAAGTAGATCGGCGATCCGGTCAGACGTGAAGCGGAAAAAAAAGCCCGGCACTGCCGGGCTTTTTGCTTGGCGCGGTTCGCTACGCCATCGCTGGACGATAGCTCCGGATCCGCAATGCGGTTTCCTGCAGCGCCCGAATTCCGCTCGCCTCGGCCCGGGAGATCCAGTCCTGCAGGTGGGCCAGCATCTGTTCGCGCGAAGCCGACGATTTACCCCATGTCGTCAGCAATTCGGACCGCATCTCGACCAGCGTCTTGATCACGCGGCTCCGCGCCATCAGTTCAGCAAGCGAGTGCTGTTCCTCCGCCGGCAGCGCCGACACGTCGCCCTTGCGCAGCCAACGCTTCAGCCCGGCGAACCGGGCCCGCTCTTCGGCCGGCAGGTCGCTCAACTTCCGGATCTCCTCCCGGTAGGCGTCCTTCAGCGAGCGCGCGTATTTGGCAAGGAGGTCGTAGCGGTTCGCGATCAGCGCCTGCAGTGTTTCGCCGTCGACCGCGCCCTTCGGCTCGGCCACGTGCGGTTGCGGCGCGAGCCGGAGAACCTTCGCCAGCCCCAGAGTCTGCAGGATCCGGATGTAGGTCCAGCCGAGATCGAACTCGTACCATTTGCTCGACAGCTTCGCGGAAGTCGGATACGTGTGGTGGTTGTTGTGCAGTTCCTCGCCGCCGATCCAGATTCCCCAGGGAACGATGTTCGTGCTGGCATCGGGCGCGTCGTAATTCCGATAGCCCCAGAAATGGCCGATGCCATTGATGACGCCGGCGGCGTGGAACGGAATCCAGATCATCTGGACCGCCCAGACCGCAAGGCCGGCCGCGCCAAACAGCACCAGATCAGCGCCGAGCATCACACCGCAACCCTGCCAGACGAAGCGGGAAAAGACATTGCGCTCCATCCAGTCGTCGGGTGTCCCATGGCCGTAACGTGACAGTGTTTCCTTGTTCTCGGCTTCCGCCATGTAGAGCTCGGCACCGCTCCACAGCACCGTCTTCAGGCCGCGCGTCTGGGGGCTGTGCGGGTCGTCAGGTGTTTCGCACTTGGCGTGATGCTTGCGATGGATCGACACCCACTCCTTGGTCTGCATGCCGGTCGTCAGCCACAGCCAGGTGCGGAAGAACATCGCTACCGCCGGGTGCAGATCGAGCGCACGGTGCGCCTGGCTGCGGTGCAGGAAAATCGTGACGCCGGCAATCGTGATGTGCGTGAGGACCAGTGTCGCGAGGACCAACTGCCACCAGCTGAACTGCAGCAGTCCGCCATTCAAGAATTCGAGCAGATACATTCAATTTCCTAGAGGTTGCACGCCCGGCCAGCGGACAGTGCCTGCGACGATGCCGCCAGCGGCCGGCAGGCATGCAATCAATTTGTGGATTGTACGCGGGGCGCAGGTTTCGGGAGCGTCCTTCCGGCACACCTTGCGCCCGGTCAAGACTCAGCAGTGGGTCGATTTTGGGCGG
>DAINBQ010000087.1:0-12241 GCA_036732825.1 Burkholderiaceae bacterium
CCGAGATCACCGAGAGCATGCTCGAGATCAGCACCTCGGTGCAGAGCGCCTACGACCCGCTGCGGGCGGAGCTGCTGGCAATGCGGGACAAGCTCGTCGCCGGTGCGGACCGCCTCGATCTCGAAGTTGCCGGCGGGGGTTCGCATCCGTTCCAGCGCTGGCAGGATCGCCAGATCTACGATCGCCCGCGGTTCCGGCATGTGGCCGGCCTGTACGGCTACCTCGCGAAGCAGTTCACGGTGTTCGGGCAGCACGTGCACGTCGGCTGCGAGAACGGCACGCAGGCGATGTGCCTGCTGCACCGGCTGGCTCCCTACGTGCCGCAGTTCATCGCGCTGGCGGCGAGCAGCCCCTACTTCCAGGGCGTCGACACTTCGTACGACTGCGCGCGGCTGAACAGCATCAATGCTTTTCCGCTGTCCGGCCGTGCGCCGTTCCTGACGGACTGGGCGGCATTCGAGCGTTTCTTCAACAAGCTCAAGTCGCTCGGCGTCGTCGAGAGCATGAAGGACTTCTACTGGGACATCCGGCCCAAGCCGGAGTACGGGACGGTCGAGGTGCGGGTCTTCGATACGCCGCTGACCGTGGATCGCGCCGCTGTCCTCGCGGCCTATGTGCAGGCGATCTGCCGCATGCTGCTGCGGCAACCGACGCCGGTCGCCGAGGACATCTACCTCACCTACAACTACAACCGTTTCCAGGCATGCCGCTTCGGGCTCGAAGGGCAGCTGATCGACGGCATCACCGGCGAGACCGGTCCGGTGCACCAGCAGGTACTGAGAACGATCGATGCGTGCCGCCCGGGCGCGAGCGAACTGGGCTCGACCGCGGCGCTGGATGAGATCGAGCGTTGGGTGCGCAGCGAAGGCAACGACGCGCGCTGGCAGCGCGAGACATTCCAGCGGCGACATTCGCTGGCCGAACTGGTGCTGAAGTCGGCCGATCGCTGGCGCGGCACTGCGGAGAGCACCCCCGACGCGTCGGACACTTCGCGCGAACCGCTCGAGACGCCCTGAGCCGGACCGGGCCCGATTCAGCCCGCGAGGATGGCAAGTGCGATCGGGTGCAGCGGGCCGGCGCTGGCGATCAGCGAGAGTTGCACCAGGGGGTTGCCTCCTGACCAGGCGCTGACGACGCCGCCGGACCCTTCGACGACGGGAACGATCGCCGCAACGTCCCAGTACGCGAGCGTCGGGTCGAGCATCAGGTCGGCGGCGCCGGTGGCGAGCGCGAAATACCCGAAGCAGTCACCCCAGGTGCGGTAAAGCCTCGCCTTGCGGATCAGGCGCTCGACCGCGGGACCACCGCTTTGTTCGCCGGTCGACCAGTGCGTCGTCGCGAGCACTGTCGCATCGTCCAGTCGATCGCAGGGTCGCACGCGCGCGGCGCGCTGCGAACCGTCGCTCGCATAGAGCCTCGTTTCGCGCTGGTGGCCGATCAGCGCGACACCGGCCGCCGAATGGCCGATCGTTCCCAGCACCGGCCGGAAGCCGTCGCCGTCGTCGCGCTCGAGCGCGATCAGCGTGCCGAACAGGAAGCAGTTCGTGATGAACGCGCGCGTGCCGTCGACCGGATCGAGAACCCACCGATAGTGCCGGCCGGGCCGTGCGCCGTGTTCCTCGCCCATGATCGCGTGGCCTGGGTAGCGCCGTTCGATCAACTCGCGCATCGCTGCTTCCGCTCTGCGATCGGCGATCGTCACCGGACTCGCGTCCTTCTTCGTCACCACCGGAGTGCCGCTCAGGAAGTACGGCCGGATCGTCGCAAAAGCGACTCCGAGGAGTTCGTGCATGAACGGCACGAACTCGCGCTGCTCCGCCCGCGAAAGCGGTGCGCTGTAATGCGGCATCGGCGGACTCAGGCGCGTTTGCCCGGAGTGAAGAGCGCCTCACAGGCGCGGCGGTCGGCACCGTCCGGGGCGGCCGCCGCGCACGTCGGTGCGAGCTTGGTGTTCAGCCGCTTGAGCATGGTGTCGTGGCTGCCGTCCTTGTTCCACTTCACGAGCCTGTCGCTGAGCCGCTCGAGGGAGATCTGGCTGCGCCCGGAGTACGAGCCGGGCCGCGGTTCGAGTTCGCCGATGACACTCGCTGCTGCCTTCTCGATCTGCGCCGTGTCCTGCGGCGAGAGTTCGAGCAGGTAATTGACGTAGCTTCCTCCCCACTGCAGTCGCGTGGCCGGGCCCTTCGACGATTCGTAGGCCTGCCGTGCCCAGTCGATCGCCGCCGCGTTTCCGGCCGGCGTGCCGCGTTTCCTCGCGTTCGATGCGAGCCCGAGCATGTAGTAGTAGGGCGAATGCGATCGCTTGAGTTCCGCCGTGAGCAGCGCGTCGGACTCGTCGAGCATCCCAGCGCGCGCCAGCATTCCGCCAGTGGCGGTGATTACCGACTGGCGCTCGTTGACATCGGTCGTTTCGCGGTCGGCCCGCGCTGCCTGTTCGCGGACTTCGGCCAGCAGCGGCTCGGGCAGTGTGCCGTCCTTGTTGTCGAGCCGAGCCAGCGAGACCTTGCCGCTCACGGCCCAGACCGCGTTTGCCTTGCTCAGGCTGCGGTCGGCGATGAGCCGGTCGAGAGCGGCGCTCCATGTCGCGACCAGGTCGCTGCGTTCCGGCGAACCTGAGACCGTGAGAAAGCCGACGATATCGTCAGCCGCGTAGGAAAACAGGTCGGCGTGCTCGCGCACCAGTTCCGGCCGTGCAAGCATGCTCCTGACGCTCGCGATTGCCTCGGCCTTGTCCATGACCGGCTTCTTCGCGTCCTTCTTGGCACTGGCCGCGGACGCAAGCGCCTGCAGCACGAGCCGCGACGCGGACTCGCGCTGCTCGGCCGGGCAAGCCGTCGCAAGCTTCATAAGAAGAGTCGGCGCGTCCTTCTCGCTGACGAGCTGGTCGTCGTCGGTCGACCACGAGTGGTAGGCGAGCAGGCGCCAGTCATCCGGCGCCAGCGGCCTGCCGGCGAGCGCTGCTGCAAGCGCCTGCCGCGCCGAACTGCCGCCGGCGAGCCCGTGCTGCAACAGCTGCATGTATTTCGCGGCGTCGACCGACCCCGCGAGCCGCGTGACTTCAGTGCCGTCGTGGCGCAGCAGCACCATCGTCGGGTACGCGCTGACATTGAACCGCTTGCCGAGCGACTGGCCACCGGGCGTGTCGCCGTCCACGTACACCGGGACGAACGACCGGGATGTGTCGATGAAGTCGCTGCGCGTGAAGATCGTGCTTTTCACCTGGTTGCACGGCGGGCACCAGGCAGCGGTCCAGAACAGGAATACCGGCTGGTTCCTTTCCTTGGCGCTGGCGAAGGCGGCGTCGATCTCGGCGCCCGAGGTCGGGCTGACCCAGGCGATTCCCGAGGCCTTGGCCGAACCGGTGGCGTCTCCTTCGGGGGACTTGGAACACGCGCCCAGCACAAGGACGATGCAGGCGATCGGCAGCAGTTTCATCGAGTCCCGGGGCCGCAACTGCGGCTGGAAGAGGTCTGGAAGTATCGCCCGGCGCCATTGCGCCGGGCAAGTTGGGGAGGCTCCTTCAGCCGGAGCGGTTGGCGGCGACGCGCGCCGTGATCGCGAGGTAGTGGGCGATCGGCGGCGTGTTCGCGTCCGGCAGCTTTGCGAGGTCGTCCCACAGGCGCAGTCGAACCGCCTGTTCGGCATGCGGCTGCGCGATGAAGGCATCCGCCTCGGACTCCGTGAAGATGCCGCCCTGGAGTTCGAGACTGCGTTTCGAGTCGGCGGACAGGCCCGCCCAGTAGGCGGCGCCATTGACGGTGCCATCGCCGCGCGCGCACAGGTAGCGCTTGGCCTCGACGTGCAGCCGGATCGGTTGCAGCACCGCGGCGCCAAACAGTCCGCGCAGGAACGGCAGCGCGACGTATTCATGCCGGTCGTCGATGCCGCGCAACGTCGGTGTATCACCGCGGTCGTTCACCAGGTGGCCGAGGTCATGAAGAAACGCGGCCACCACCAGCTCTTCGTCAGCGCCGTTCGTCTCGGCCAGCAGTGCGGACTGGAGTGCGTGCTGCACTTGCGTCACCGGTTCGCCGCTGTACATGCGTTCGCCCTTCGCCGCGAACAGGCGTTCGATTTCGTCGAGGCTGAGCGGCATCAGCGCCCGCCCCGCCGCCCGCAGGGAGCCGAGCGACCCCTCGGGGGGCAGTGAGCGTGGGGGCGTTCCATCTAGTTGGCGTGCGACTTGGTCGAGGCGAAGAGACCCGGCTGATCGGCACGGACGCGTGATTTCGACAGCACGCCGGCCGACTCCAGGATCGGATAGGACACCGAGCAGAACAGCGAATTGATGCGCTTGAAATCCGACAGCAGGTCGAGGTGCAGGGAACTCGTCTCGATCGACTGCAGAGTGTTCTCGGACAGCCGGTTCAGATGGCTCTCCGCATAACGCATCTCGAGTTCGCGGAACGTCACCTTTTCCGCGATCAGCTGCTGCGCCGACTTCAGGTCGCCATTGAGGAACACCGCGACCGCGAGCTGCAGGTTCGCCAGCAAACGCGCGTGCAGGTCCGTGATCTCGACCAGGCCCGCCTCCGAAAATGAAAGTCCATGCTGGATCTTGCGTTCGGCGACGTCGAGCAGCAGGCGTTCGATGATGTCGCCGACGTGCTCCATGTTGATCGTGAACTGGATGATGTCGGTCCAGCGGCGCGACTCGTGGGCCTCGAGCGCCTCGCGGCTGATCTGCGCCAGATAACGCTTGATCGCCGAATACAGGCGGTCGATCTCGTCGTCGCGGCGCCGCAGGGATTCGGCCAGGTCCTGGTCGCTGCTCTTCAGCACTGTCATCAGCCCTGCCAGCATCTCGTGCACGGTGTCGGCCAGCCGGATCGCCTCGCGCGCGGCATTGCCGAGCGCCAGTGCCGGCGTGTCGAGCGCGACCGGATCGAGGTACTTCGGCAGGCCGACGGTGTCCGCTTCGCGCTGTGCGGGCAGCCAGCGTTCGGTCAGCAGGGCGATTTTTCCGGTCAGCGCGATGAAGACAATCGCGAGCAGCACATTGAACAGCAGGTGGAACTGGACGACGAGTTGGCGCGCGTCCGGCTGCAGCTCGACCAGGTATTTCGTCACGAACGGCAGCGACACCAGTGCCAGTGCAACGCCCGCGGCCTTGAAGATGAAATTCCCCAGGGGCACGCGGCGCGTGACGGGATCCGACTTCCAGGTCGTCAGCATTGCCAGCAGGCCGCTGCCGAGGTTGGCGCCGAGCACGACCGGCAGTGCAACCTGCGCCGGCAGCACGTTGGCCGCTGCCAGTGCCGCGACCAGGAGCACCACCGCAAGGCTCGAATACGAGGCAATCGCCAGCAGTGCGCCGATCAGCACATCGAGCAGCAGGTCGCCCGAGAGCTCGGCGAACAGGACGCGCACGCCGGCGGCCTCGGTCAGCGGCCGCGTTGCATCGCCGATCAGCTGCAACGCGAGGATCATCACGCCCAGCCCGAGGATGATCTTGCCGATCTGGCCGGCGCGCTCGTTGCGCTTCGACAGATAGACGACCACGCCGGCGACGATCAGCAATGGAGCCAGCCAGGCGAGATTCAGCGCGAAGAGCTGCACCATGACGGCGGTGCCGACGTCGGCACCGAGCATGACCGCAAGCGCCGCCGCGGTCGTGATCAATCCCTGTGACACAAACGAAGACGTGAGAAGCGCGGTCGCGGTCGAGCTCTGCAGCAGTCCGGTGACCGCCATGCCCGCGACGAATCCGGTGCCGCGGTGGCCGACATTGCGGCGCAGGATCTGTCGCAGGTTGGCGCCGTAGACGCGCAGCACGCCGGTGCGGACGATGTGCGTGCCCCAGACGAGCAGCGCTATCGCAGCCAGCAGGTTCAACAACGTCGTCATCGATCGCGCACCATACTTCTAGCTCGATTGCATCCGGGCGGAAAAGTTCACCACGGCAGCGAATAGGTCTTGAGGTTCGTGAAGCTCTTCATCGCTTCCAGCACGCCTTCCTTGTAACCCAGTCCCGAGTCCTTGATCCCGCCGAAAGGCGTCAGTTCCAGCCGGTATCCCGGAACTTCCCTGACGTTCACGGTGCCGACCGCAAGTTCGGAGATGAAGCGGGTGATGTAGTCGAGTCGGTTCGTGCAGACGGCCGAGGAGAGGCCGTAGGCGGTCGAGTTGCTGATCGCTATCGCCTGGTCGATATCATCGAAGCGGATCACCGGCGACACCGGCCCGAAGGTTTCTTCGCGCACCAGCTTCATCTCGGGCCTGACCTGGTCGACGACCGTCGGCGCGTACAGCGCGCCCCGGCGTTCATTTCCTGCCAGCAGCCGGGCGCCCTGCGCGACCGCATCATTCACGCGCGCCTCGAACTCGAGAGCCGCGGGCTCGTCGATCACGGTGCCCATGTCGGTCGCCGGATCGAGCGGATCGCCAAATTTCAGTGCCTGGGTCTTCGCGACCAGCAGCTCGACGAACCGGTCGGCGACCGACCGGTGCACCAGGATCCGCTTGACCGCCGTGCAGCGCTGGCCGGAGTTTTTGTACGAGCCGTTCGCCGCCAGTGTCGCCGCCTCGTCGAGATCGGCGTCCTCCATCACGATGATCGGGTCATTGCCGCCGAGTTCGAGCACCTGCCGCTTGTACACGGCGCGGGCGGCGATCGCCTTGCCGATCGCGACGCCGCCGGTGAAGGTCACGAGGTCCACGTCCGGACTCGTCAGCAGTTCGTCGGCAATCTCGCGCGGGTCGCCGGTGACGACCGACAGCATCGGCGGTGGCAGGCCCGCCTCGTACAGGATGTCGGCCAGCGTGAAGGCGGCAAGCGGTGTCTTCTCGCTCGGCTTCAGCACGACGCGGTTGTTGGTGGCGATCGCCGGCGCGACCTTGTGGATCACCTGATTCAAGGGATGGTTGAACGGCGTAATCGCCGAGATTACGCCTTGCAGGGGCTCCCGCAACGTGTAGACCTTGCGCTTCTTGCCGTGCGGCGTCAGGTCGCAGGAATAGATCTGCCCGTCGTCGACGAGCGCCTGGTTGGCGGAGAACAGCAGCACGTCGCTGGCGCGGCCGACTTCGTACAGCGTGTCCTTCAGACACAGGCCGGATTCGAGCGTGATCTGGCGTGCGATCTCGTCGCGGCGCGACGCGATGATTTCTCCGGCGCGCATCAGGATCCGGTAGCGGTCGTGGCGGGTCAGCGGGCTGCGGAACTGCTTCGCGACCGCCAGCGCGCGTCGAACGTCGGCCACAGTGGCCTTCGGCACGGTCGCAACGACTTCGCCGGTATACGGGTATCGCACTTCGAAGCTGCGCTCGCAGGCGACTTTCTCGCCGGCGATGCGCAGGCACTCGCTGCGGACATGAGCGATCGGTGCGTTCATCGCTACTGGGCGTGGTTCAGCGCCAGCTCGAAGGCATCGAAATTGCGCCAGCGCCGGTCGCCGTCCAGCCCTTCGATGCGGCGGTTGAGGATCAGCGGCACACGCTGCTCTGAGATTCCGCCGTGCGAGCGCAGCGGCAGCTCGAGCTGCGAAAGGTCGTGCCGGCTGCGGCTGGTGCCGAGGACAAAGCTGCGTTCGGAAACTACAACGATGTCGCCGATGCGGTCGGGCGGCAGTTCGAAGCGTTGCGCAGCCTCGGCGCGCGGCAGCACGACCTCGATGCCGAACATCGCACGCAGCCGGCCGATCACGCGATCGGTCTGGTCGGCCGGCAGGTAGATCGTCGCGAAGGAGCCGAGCGCGCCGTGGTGCACGACATAGGGATCGGTGATCGGCAGGATCACGCGCGACCGCTCGCGCCCGAGCCAGCCGTCGAGCAGGTCCTGCAGGAAGATCACGTTGGGACTCGCGTCGAGCTTGGTCTTCGGATTCATGCCGTGGTCTGCGGTGAAGGCAAGGACCGCGCCGAGCTCATCGAGCCGCGCCAGGTAGCGATCGAGCATCGCGTAGAAGCGATTGGCCTCGTCGTCGCCGGGCGCGTGCTTGTGCTGCACATAATCGGTGGTCGACAGGTACATGACGTCTGGACGACGGGTTTCGAGCAGCCTGACGCCGGCCGCGAACACGAATTCCGAGAGTTCAGCGCTGTAGACATTCGGCACCGGCATGTCGACCAGGCGCAGCACGTCGGCGATGCCGTTATCCTGCTCGGTCACCGCGTCCGATTTCTCGGACGAGAAGCAGATGCCGCGCAACTTGTGGCCGAGGAGCTTGCGCAACTTGTCCTTCGCGGTGACGACGGCAACCGAGTGCCCGGCGTCGGCCAGCGCCGCGAGGATTGTCGGCGCCCGCAGCCACTTGGGGTCGTTCATCATCACTTCGCTGCCGCTCTCGATGTCGTACAGGTAATTGCCGCAGATACCGTGCACCGAAGGCGGAGCGCCGGTGACGATCGAGAGGTTGTTCGGATTCGTGAAGCTCGGCACGACGCAGTCGGCGATGAGCGCGGTTCCCTGTGCGAGCACCCGCTTCATGTAGGGCATCCGGCCGCCGGCGACCGCCTGTGCGATGTAATCGGGCTCACAGCCGTCGACACAGATGACCACCGTCGGCTGCTTCGGCGGTGCGTAGCTCTTTCCATTCACCTGGAGCATCTTGTCGGATGTCACCCTGTTAACCCTTGCGCCCGGCCCGGGCGCGCGCCGGCTGGCGCGACCGTTCACCCTGCAAGGCGCGTTCCCTGCTCTCCATCACGTGTTCGTACATCACGCGGCCTGCCTGTTCGGAGTTGCCGGACCCGATCGCCTTCAGGATCGCGCGATGCTCGGCCGCGGAATGCGGCAGCACCGTCTGATCGAGCAGGTTGCGGCGGCGGAACAGGGCGAGTTCCTTGACCAGCTTGCGATAGACCGTCGCCAGCTTGCGGTTGCCCGTGAATCCGACCAGCGTGTCGTGGAACTGGAGGTTGAGCAGGTGGTACTGGTCGGCATCACCGGCGCGCGCCGCCGCTTCCATGCGGTCGACGAGGTTCTTCACGGTCTTCATCTGCTCGGGGGTGACCGTCTCGGCCAGCCGGCGGCCGATGAGCTCGTCCATCGCCGCGCGCAGGTCGTAGATCTCGAGCGCCTCCTCGAGCGGGATGTCGCGCACGAACACGCCGCGGTTCTTCTCCTGGCGGACCAGTCCGGCCTCCTCGAGCATGCGGAACGCCTCGCGGATCGGCCCGCGCGAAACGCCGAGCCGCTCGGACAGCCAGGCCTCGGTGAGCTTCGCACCCGGGTTGATTTCGCCCTCCAGGATCATTCGTTCGATTTCCTGCTGTGCCGCGGTCGACAGCGAAGCGGACCGCAGCAGGGCGATCGTCGGGTGCGGAACCACGTTGGCGCGGAAGTCGGGCATGGACGAGATTCTAGGACGGTCTGGTCGGATTGTCGACAATCTGCAAAAAACAATTGACAGCAAAAATTGCGCCCTCGTAGACTGGCCCGCGCTCTGCCCAGTCCGGTTCGCTGCACGGCGTGTCACCGGCGCGTCAACGGGCAGATCTAATTTGCTGGTTTCCGTTCCGTGACGATTGACCCCGTTGTCCAGGGGCCCCGATGGCCAATAAGGAGGAGTCGATGAGTTTCCTTTCCACGACGGCCGGCAAGCTCGTTGCCGCCGCTGCGCTGTCGCTTGCCGCGTTCGGCGCCAGTGCGCAGAAGACGCAATTGACTGTCTATACCGCGCTCGAAACCGACCAGTTGAAGGCCTACCAGACGGCGTTCGAGAAGGCCAATCCCGGCATCGAAATCGTCTGGGTCCGGGATTCGACCGGGGTCGTCACGGCCCGCTTGCTTGCAGAGAAAGCCAATCCGAAGGCCGACGTGGTCATGGGCCTGGCGGCGACCAGCCTGGCGATCTTCGCCACCGAAGGAATGCTGCACCCCTACGCGCCGGCCGGACTGAACCGCGTCGCCGCTCAATACCGCGACGCGAAGAACCCGCCCGCCTGGGTTGGCATGGACATCTGGGGCGCGACGGTGTGCTTCAACACGGTCGAGGCGGCGAAGCGCAACATCCCGAAGCCGGAATCCTGGAAGGATCTGACCAAGCCCGTCTACAAGGGCCAGATCGTGATGCCGCATCCGGCCTCGAGCGGCACCGGCTTCTTCGACGTTTCGGCCTGGCTGCAGTTGTGGGGCGAGGCCGAGGGCTGGAAATACATGGACGCGCTGCACCAGAACATCGCGCAGTACATGCACTCGGGATCGCGCCCGTGCGCAGCGGCCGCCGCCGGTGAGTATGTGGTCGGCATCTCGTTCGAATACCGCGCGAATCGTGAGAAGGCGCAGGGCAAGCCGATCGAGCTGATCTTCCCGAAGGAAGGCCTGGGCTGGGATCTCGAGGCGATCGCCATCCACAAGGGAACCAAGAACCTGGCGGCGGCGCAGAAGCTCGTCGACTGGTCGATCAGTGACGAGGCGATGGGCCTGTACGCAAACAACTTCGCAATCGTCGCGGTGCCGGCAATGAACAAGCCGCTGCCCAACGTGCCGGCCGATTACGGCAGCCGCCTGGTGAAAAACGATTTCGCCTGGGCGGCCAAGAACCGTGATCGTATCCTTGCCGAATGGAGCAAGCGCTACGAGTCGAAAGCGGCGCCCAAGTAGTGCGCTTGCCGGCCGGCCCGGCCGCAGACATCGCCGCGTTCGAGCGGGCGGCCCTGCCGCTGCTCGACGCGGCGTTTTCATTAGTTAGGTGAGATCGTGAGTGACGTCCCCGAGGCGCTCCGACTCGATGCGATCCGCAAGACCTTTGGCGACTTCGTCGCGCTGAATTCGGTCGACCTCGTTATCCATCCCGGCGAGCTGGTGTGTTTTCTCGGGCCGTCGGGCTGCGGCAAGACCACGCTGCTGAGGATCATCGCCGGACTCGAGCACCAGACCAGCGGGAGCATCCTGCAGAACGGCCGCGACATCTCGCATGCTCCGCCGGCCGCCCGCGATTACGGAATCGTCTTCCAGTCGTATGCACTGTTTCCGAACCTGACGATTGCCGAGAACGTCGGCTACGGGCTGGTCAACCGGCGCAAGGGCAGGGCCGAGCTCGACGCCCGCGTCAGCGAGCTGCTGACGCTGGTCGGACTGCCGGACGCAGGAGCGAAGTATCCGAGCCAGATGTCCGGCGGCCAGCAGCAGCGGGTCGCGCTCGCGCGCGCGCTCGCCACTTCGCCCAGCCTGTTGCTGCTCGACGAGCCGCTGTCAGCGCTCGATGCCAAGGTGCGCGAGCGTCTGCGTGGCGAGATCCGGCAGCTGCAGCGGCGGCTGCGAGTGACGACGATCATGGTCACGCACGACCAGGAGGAAGCGCTGTCGATGGCCGACCGTGTCGTCGTGATGAACGACGGCGTGATCGAGCAGGTCGGCACTGCCAGCGATGTCTACGAGCGGCCGCAGACGCCGTTCGTCGCCGACTTCCTGGGCAAATGCAACGTGCTGAGGGCGACTGCGCTCGGCAACGGCAGGTTCCGTGTCGGCAGCGTCGACCTGACGCTGCCCGTTGATGGCAATGCAGCCGGGAGCCCGGTGCGGATCTATGTGCGGCCCGAGGACCGGCATGTCGAAGGCGACCTTTCGGCGCTGCCGAACCGGCTGCGCGGCCGGATCTCGCGCATCGACTATCTGGGCATCTTCTGCCTTGCCGAGCTGCAGTGCGAGGCGCTCGGCCAGCCGATGGTGATCTCGTATTCGCTGAACCAGTTGCACGACCTCGGCGTGCGCGAAGGCGGTGACGTCGAGGTGGCGCTGCGCGTCGATCGCGTGCGCGTGTTTCCGGAGCGCGTTGGCCAGTGAGCGCCGTCGCGATGCCGGCCGGCCGGCACTCGACATCGCGCTGGGCGCTCGTGGCCGAGGCGATCGCAGCGCGCGGCGGGCTGGTGCTGCTCGCGTGTGCGCTGTTCGTCTTCCTGACGGTGCCGCTGGCAATGATCCTGGTACGCAGCGTCGAGGGTCGGGCCGGCGACTTCGTCGGGCTGGCGAATTTCATGCAGTACGTTCAGTCGCCGTCGCTTGCGCAGTCCACCCGCAACACGCTGGTGTTCGCGGCGCTCACGACGCTCACGACCGTTCCACTCGCGTTCGCCTTCGCGTATGCGATCCAGCGCAGCTGCATACCGGCCAAGGGACTGTGGCGCAACGTGGCGATGATTCCGATCCTGGCGCCGTCGCTGCTCGCGGCGATCTCGTTCATCTATCTGTTCGGCAACCAGGGCGTGTTCAAGTTTGCGCTTGGCTGGTTCGGGCTGACCTCCATCTACGGCATGCCGGGCATGGTGATGGCGATGACGTTCGCGTCGTTCCCGCACG
>DAINBQ010000088.1:0-12165 GCA_036732825.1 Burkholderiaceae bacterium
AAGGATCAGGCGGAGGTGCAGGTCAAGGCGTTCGAGGAAGCCAACAAGGACTTCGAGTCGAAGACCTCGGCCTAGCTTTGGATTGACATACCCGGCGACTCGCCGGGCATGTCAATCTCTGACGCTACGGGAACACTCCCCAGAACGACCTTCACGTGGTGCACCTGGGCATCGTCGTGCAACGCGATGCCCTGCTCGGGGAATGCGAGGTGCTCGCCGTCGAACTCGATGCTCGCTACGCCGCGCGCGACGCCGTGCGGGTTCTCGACATTGATTTCGTAGTCGGTTTCGCCATGCCGGTAAAGAATCCGGTAGCCGGACCAGCCCGGCGGAATGCAGGGCGCGATGTGCAGCACGTCGCCGCGCTTCGTCAAGCCCAGCATGCTTTCGAGCCCGGCGCGATACATCCATCCCGCCGCGCCTGTGTACCAGGTCCACCCGCCGCGCCTGACATGCGGCGGCTCGGCGTAGATGTCGCCCGCCACGACGTACGGCTCGACCTTGTACGCGTGCACGCCGACGCGGTTGGCCGCGCGATTCACCGGATTGAGCATCGCCAGCAACTCGGCCGCCCGCTCGCCATCCCCCAGCTGTGCGCGCGCCATCACACACCACATCGCAGCATGAGCGTACTGGCCACCGTTCTCCCGCACTCCCGGCAGGTAGCCCTTGATATAGCCGGGATCCTTGGCGATCTTGTCGAATGGCGGCGTGAACAGCAGGACGAGATCGTCGCCGGGGCGAACCAGATACGCGTCCACCTCTTCCATCGCACGGCGCGCCCGCGCGGGATCTGCCGCGCCGGACAGCACCGCCCAGCTCTGCGCAATCGAGTCGATCCGGCATTCCGCATTACCCGCGGAGCCGAGCGGCGTTCCGTCATCGAAATACGCGCGCCGATACCAGGCGCCGTCCCAGGCCTGACTCTCCGCAGCCGCCTGCAGTTTTGCGGCGTGCGCCCGCCAGCGCGCCGCGTGTTCGGACGCCCCGCGCCGCTCGGCCAGCGCGGCGAACCTCTGCAGCGTCGCGTACAGGAACCAGGCCAGCCACACGCTCTCGCCCTTGCCCTCGTGCCCGACGCGGTTCATGCCGTCGTTCCAGTCGCCCGATCCCATCAATGGCAGGCCGTGGACGCCGACCTGCAGGCTGCGATCCAGAGCGCGCGCGCAGTGCTCGAACAAGGTGCCTGCCTGCGGTGATACAGCCGGCGTGAAGTACGCGTCATGCTGGCCGGGATCGAGCAAGGGACCGTCCAGAAACGCAACCTCTTCATCGAGCACTTCCACTTCGCCGGTCACCGCGACGTAATGGGCCGCTGCAAAAGGCAGCCAGACGAGGTCGTCAGAACAATGGGTGCGCACGCCGCGGCCGGTCGGTGGATGCCACCAATGCTGCACGTCGCCCTCCACGAACTGCCGTGCAGCGGCGCGCAGCAGATGCGCGCGCGTCGCATTCGGCAGCGTCAGCGTCAGAGCCATCGTGTCCTGCAGCTGATCGCGGAAACCATAGGCGCCGCCGGCCTGATAGAACGCCGCGCGCGCCCAAAGACGGCAGACGATGATCTGATACTGCAGCCACCGGTTCAGCATCAGGTCCATCGAGCGGTCCGGCGTCTCGACCTGGATCTTGCCGAGGACCTGATCCCAGGATTCAACGACATCGGCGAGCAGCACTTCGACATTGGCGGCGCGATGACGCAGCACGAGCTCGCGAGCCATGTCCCGATCCTCGGTCTGACCAAGCAGGAAAACGACATTCGTCTGATGGCCGGGCTTCAGCTCGAACTCCGTCTGCAGCGCGCAGCAGGGATCAAGACCGGCGCCGGTTCGATTGGCGAGCGCGGTTTCGGCCGTCAGCGCAGCGGGCTCTTCCAGATTACCGTGACGCCCGAGAAATTCGGTGCGGTCACAGGTGAAGCCGGTCTGCCGTCCGCCGAGGTCGGCAAACGCGATCCGCGTGCCGAACTCATTGTTCAGCGGATTGAGCGCAAACATTGCGCCGGTCGCCGCATCCCTCTCGCTGATTACGTAAGGAGCGCTCTTCGCGCGGACCGTCCCCAGCACCCATTCCACATAGGCGGTAACCGACAGCCGCCGCGGGCGCGGCGAATGATTCGCCAGCGTGAGGCGCGAGATCTTGACGGGTTCATCCCGGCTCACGAACTGCAGCAGGTCGCACTTGATGCCGGCATAGTCCAGCTGGAAACGGCTGTAGCCCTGGCCATGCCGCGTGACATAGCTGGCCTGTTCGATGCGGATCGGCGCGGCAGTCGGCGTCCACAGTTCACCGCTTTCCTCATCGCGGATATAGAGAACTTCGCCAGGTGCATCGCTTACAGGATCGTTAGACCACGCGGTCAGCTGGTTTTCGCGGCTGTTGACGGACCAGGTGTAGCCGGCGCCGGTTTCGGAAACCTGGAAGCCGAAGTTCGGGTTGGCGATGACGTTGATCCAGGGCATCGGCGTGTGCTGCCTCCGGCCCTGGATGACCATGTACTCGCGACCGTCGTCGGCAAATCCCCCCAGGCCGTTGAAGAACTCGAGCGACGGCACCTCCGCGGCGGGGGCAACCTGGCTGTGCGACGCGACTTTCCGTCGCGCGGGACTGTCGTCGGGAGCGTTAAGCCGCTGCAGACGCAGGACCTGCTCGCCCAGTCCACCCTGGTTGCTGTTCAACACGATGCGCGACACCGTCTGCAGCAGCGTGCGCTCGTCGGGACCGAGCAGGTCGGCGCGCAGCACGAAGATGCGGCCGGGCAGTCCCTGCGCGTCCTGGCCGATCGTCGCGCGACTCGAGCGCGCCATGTCCTCGAGCAGGGTCTGCAAGTCCTGGAAGTAGGAACTCGTCTTGTCATTCAGGATCACCAGATCGACGGTGAGTCCCTTCATCTGCCAGTACTCGTGCGCCCGCAACAGTTGCGAGACGATCGCGCGATCTTCGATCGCATCGATGGACAGCAGGACAATCGGGTAGTCGCCGGAAATCCTGTGCGGCCACAGTCCGGAAGCGGTCAAGGCGTTTTGCTTCAGCACATCGCTGGATGGCCGCACCGCGCGATCGGAGAAGAGGACGCGGTTGGCAAGCTCCTGGTACAGCAACGCGTCCTTGGCCTCGATCCCGAGGTGGTGCAGCTGCACCTGCGCATGCGTCCAGGCCAGCGTCGAGATCCGTTCGTAAGTCGATGCGTCGTGATACTTGTCGGCCAGATCGATGACGGCTTCGCGCGAGGCAGCGACCATCGTCGAGAAAACCGTGTGAGACGTCGCCCCCGGGGCCAGGCTCACACGTGTGCGCAGGCTCAGCACGGGATCCAGGACCGGTCCCACGCTGTTGGACAGCGGGTGCCCGTCGAGGACTGCGGCGGGCGCGCGGACCGTTCGCCCGCGGCCCAGGAACCTCGCGCGGTCGGTCTCGTATTGAATGCCACCCTTGCTGGCGCGATCGGGAGTCACCACGTGAGCGGCCCAGAGCGGTGCATCCTCGGCGGAACGGGTGCGACGAGTCGCGAGCAGGCCCCTGACCTCCGGCACGTACTCCGTCTGCACAAAGAGATTCGAGAACGCCGGGTGCGCCATGTCGGCGGCCAGTTCGGTCAGCACGACTTCGGAATACGAGGTGATCTCGATCTCACGGTGGCGGGATCCGTTGTTCGTGATCGACAGGCGGCGCACCTCTGCGTCGTCTTCGGACGAGACGATGACTTCGAGCACGGTCGTCAGCGCGCCATCGCGCCGCGAAATGCGTGCCCGATCCTCGGCGAAAACCACCTCATACTCATGGGGCTCGATCGCCGTAGGCTGATAGGTCGCCGACCAGAGCCTTCCGCTGTCGACGTCACGCAGGAACAGGTAGGAGCCCCAGCTGTCGGTGGTCACGTCTTCGCGCCAGCGGGTGACACAGAGCTTGCCCCACTGGCTGTAGCCGGAACCGGCGGCCGTCAACATCACCGCGTAGCGTCCGTTCGACAGCAGGTGTGTCGCGGCGATCGGCGTATGCGGCGTCTCGAACTGACGCATCGCCGGGCGCGCCACGTCCCTGACCGGTGCCGCCGGCAGGTGTTCGAGCCTCGGACGGTGGTCGGCCACCTCGCGCGGTGGCCGCTCCTGCAGCAGCAACTCCGCCGCGTGGATGACGGGATCACTGTGAAAGCGGCGCCACATGATGCCGTCGCTCAACGCATTGTCCAGGGCCACGAGCGCGATTCCCTGATGGTGTGCCATGTAGGCGTGCACGACGGCGGCCGTCTGGCCCTCGGCGAGCCGCTCCGGCGTGTAGTCGATCGCGTCGTACAATCCGTAACGGCCCTGGCCCCCTTCCGCGTCGAGTTGCGCGAGATTGCGCGCCGCTGCCGGCGCTTCGTACATCGCCGCCATCGCCGTCGCGTACGGCGCGACCACGAGATCATCGCCCAGGCCCCGCTTCAGGCCCAGGCCGGGCACGCCAAAGTCGGAATACTGGTAGGTGAGGGCGCGGTCACGCTGGTTGTAGGCGGACTCGGAGATGCCCCAGGGGATTCCATTCTCGTTGCCGTATTCGATCTGACGCGCAACGACCCCCCGGCACGTCTGGTCGAGCAGCGTGCCGCGCGGCGTGTCCAGCACCAACGACGGCATCAGGTACTCGAACATCGAGCCCGACCATGACAGCAGGACGGCACGGCGGCGAAACGTCGTCGAAGCGCGGCTCAGGTGGAACCAGTGCGTCGACGGCACGTCTCCCTTCGCGATGGCGACGAAGCTCGCGAGTCGCGCCTCGGAGGCAAGCAGGTCGTAGTAGCTGTCATCGAGTGCGGTCTCGTCGACGCGATAGCCGATGGAAAAGAGCTGGCGGTTCGCATCGAACAGGAAGGCAAAGTCCATCTCCGCGACGAGGGTGCGCGCACGCGTCGCCAGCTGATCCAGCCGTGCTGACTGATCCGCGCAGGTTGCGCCCCAGAGCGCGACGGCATCGATCTGCACTTCGGGCGCGCCGTTCGCTCGCAGATCTTCGCGGATCGCCGGCAAGACGGCTGCGACATCGAGGAGCGTCGTATCGACACGCAGATGCCGGTCCAGCACTTCGAGCAGCAGCGGATGTGCGGCCGGCTTCGCATCCGTTGTGGACGGGCTTTTCGCGGGCGGCCGCTGCGGGGCGAGGGCGCGTGCAAGAGGCTCGACATCGCGGGCGAGGCTTCCGACATTCGAGTGCAACTCGGTGGCCCAAAGCAGCGTTTCACTTTCGGCTGCATCGCCGCGCTCGCCGGCCAGGGTCGTCGCGACGTCGTAAAGGATTGCAGCCTGCCGCGCGAGCGCATCCCACAGCTTTACCCAGTCGGAAAAGCGCTGCGGAGCGACGCTCAACAAACGCTCGGCATCTTCGAGAACAGTCTCGACCTGGCTGCGATTGACGATCAGCGCGCGGCGGTCGTCAGGGACTTCGCGCAGCGCTGCGCGCGCGAGCCGCAGCGCGTCGCCGACTCCCGCCAGCGCGTTCGGCGTGAACAAGGGCTGCTGGCTGCACTCTTCGCATCCCTGGGCCACTCCGAGCAGATGGCCGGCCAGGTTGCCGCTGTCCACGGTGGAAACGTATCTTGGAATCAGCGGGCGCAGTTCGCGCGTGTCGTACCAGTTGAAATAGTGACCACGATAGCGCGGCAATTTGAACAACGTGTCAGAAGTCGCTTCGATCCGATCGGCGAGTTCCTTGAGTCCGATCCAGCCGAAGTCGCGGGCCGCGATGCAAGAGAGCAGGTACAGCCCGAAGTTGGTGGGCGAGCTTCGATGTGCGACGACCGGTTCCGGCTTCTCCTGGAAATTATCGGGCGGCAGCGCGTGATCTTCCGCCGTGACGAACGTAGTGAAAAAGAGCCAGATGCGGCGTGCAGTGGCGCGCAGTGCCGCCACTTGCCCGAGTGACAGGGGTTCGGCCGGATCCTGCCTGGGCGGGAGGCTGATGAAGCGCATGACGACAGGTGCGCTCCACCACAGCAGCAGAAACGGAACCGCATACGGTACCGCGTCGGGATTGCGAAAGAGCGCAAGCGCGGCTGCGAGGGTGATGACAAGGTTTTCGAGGCGAGGCGGCCATAACGCGCTCGAAAGTGACAGGTTGACGTTGCTCCCGGCTTGCGCTGCCGTGACCCAGTCCAGCATCCGGCGCCGGGTGATGAATACGCGCGTCAAGGTGCGGGTGATCGAATCAAGCATCAGCCACGCCTGATACGCCAGCGTGATGACGGAGATGAGTGCATGAGCGAAGCCGTGTCTCAGGTCGGCGCCGAGTGCTCGCAGGTGATTCGCCAGCGAAACATCGCGACGCCGCGGCCCCAACCCGTCCAGCAGCGACAACAGGCCAGGGAAAGCGATCGCCGTCAACACGAAGGCGGTCCACACGCCTTGCGGCGCTTCCGGCTGCGACCAGCTCGCCACCAGCAGTAACACGCACGCAACGGGGGATAACGTGCGGCGCAGGTTGTCGAGCATCTTCCACCGGTTGATGATCGAAATGCCGCGCTCGGCGCGGGCGAAGATCCACGGCAGGAGCTGCCAGTCTCCCCGCGCCCAGCGGTGCTGGCGCGAAGCCGCAACCTGGGCATTGGACGGAAAGTCATCGAAGAACTCGACGTCGCTGACCAACCCGCAGCGGGCAAAGATGCCTTCGAACAGGTCGTGACTGAGCACGGCGTTTTCGGGGACCCGGTCCGTCAGTGACCGCTCGAAGGTGTCGACGTCGTACAACCCCTTGCCCGTGTAGCTGCCTTCACCGAACAGGTCCTGGTAGACGTCGGACACGGCGGACGCATAAGGGTCCAGCCCGGCCGGTCCGGAAAAGACGCGCTGGAAGATCGTGGCCGCCGCGCGCGTCGGAAAGGCCGGCGTGACACGGGGTTGCAGCACGCCATAGCCGTGCACGACGCGGCGCGTGGCGCTATCCCACTGCGGACGATTGAGCGCGTGTGCTGCCGTCCCAACCAGCCGCCTAACCGCTCCGATCGGGAGCTTGGTGTCGGCATCGACGGTGACAACATAGCGGACGCCGCTCGGAAGGCGTTGCGACTTGCCGCCTCGCGGAAGAAAACTCGTATCGGTGGCGCCGCGCAGCAGGCGATTGAACTCGTGCAACTTGCCGCGTTTTCGTTCCCAGCCCATCCATTTGTGTTCGCCTTGATTCCACAGGCGAGCTCGATGCAGCAGGAAGAAGCGGGCATCTGTCTGACTGGCGTAGCGTTCATTGAGAGCCTTGATTCCCTCGGTCGCCGCTGCGAGCAGTTCAGCGTCAGTGGGGTCCGTCTCGGAATCGGCATCGCGCCAATCCGTGAGGAGCGCGAAGAAAACATCACCGTCGCGATTCGACAGGTAGTGGGTCTCGAGCCGCTCGACGTGCTCGGCGATCTCCTCCACGCTGCCGAGCATCGTCGGCATCACAACAAAAGTCCTCAGTGATGCGGGGATGCCGTCTTCCAGCGCCAGCCGCGGCAGGGGCCGCGGTCCGAAAACGTTCGTGACCGCGCGGTTGCACAGGGCGATCGCCATGTCCGACGCCGGCATCAGGCTCAGCAGGCCCAGCAAGAGCAGCCCGGCCCCGGTCATGCCCGCTTCGGAGGTCGCGCTCAGAGGCACCGCCGCCACGGTGATCGTCAGAACGAGGATTGCTCCCAAATAGGCAGTCGTCGCGTGCGCCAGAGCGGCGCGACGAAACCGCTCGCGCAGTCCGATCCGGCACCCCAGTTCACGTTCCAGGGACTCCCGGCCCGCCGCGATCAGGTAGTAGCCGGGATCCCGCAGCCTGGGATCGGATTCGATCCCGCGCTCAATCTCCCCGATTTCGGACGTCTGCGCGCGCGACGAACGCGCGCCGGTCCGGACCCGCTCGGCTTTCGCAACGGCCGCGGCAGCAACATCGAGCTCCGAACAGGACGAGCGCTGCGCAAGCTCCTCGATCGCGTGGCGGTAACGGTCGCGCGTCGTGAAGTCCATCGCGACGAAGCCGGGGTGCTGGCGTAAGGTCGCGTCGACGAGGCTCACCTCCTCGAAGAAGCTGCGCCAGTCGAACGCGGCGACCGCGCGCATGCTGGTGATCAGGTTGCGTACTGTCAGGTTCGCGGCGGCCTGGTCGGCATGCTGGGTCTGGACGATTTCATCGATGCTCAAGTCCTTCGTGGCCGGAACGCGATTGAGCCATTCGAGCAGCGCCGTCGTGCCGGCGGCCTGGTAGCGCAGGCGCTGGACTAGCTGCACCGCGAAAGCCGGCCACAGGGCGGCCGAGCCCAGGTTGCCGATCGCGCCCTCGATCAGGTCAGAGGGCTGTGCGTCGCTTTCGGGCAGCAACTCGTCGACAAACCTGTCCGCCGCCTGACGCGCCATCTGCGAACCCACGATGCGCACGGCCAAACGGCGGAGGTTCTCGACCATGACGATGCGCAGCGAGATCGGCACCGCCCAGAGCTCGCCAATCGTGAGCGGTTGCACGCGCTGGTAGGCGCGGACAAACCGGATCAGCCAGTCCGGGTCGAAGCGGCTGTCCGCGTGGGCAACGACGGCCCAGGCGACGCCATACACCCGGGGATAACCGCGCAGAGGCCCTTCGGCGAGCTTCGGCAGCTTTCTGTAATACCCCGCCGGCAGGTGTTCGCGAATGTCCCGCAGCTGGTCTTCGACGACATGAAAATTGTCGAGCAGCCATTCGGCCGCGGGCGTGATCGCGACGTAATCCCGCAGCGCATTGCCGATGAGCTTGTGCGCTTCGTGCAGGACCCGCCCGTTCTCCCGCACGCGCTGGACAAGGGCACGCTTTTCCTGCGGATGTTCGGTGACCGTTTGTGCGACGGCCAGGCTTTGCGCGTGCTGCTCGAGCCGTTCAACGCTGAACAGCTCCGCGCGGATCGGCTCCTCGAATTCGGTGAAATCCGTTGGAAGTCGAGCGCCCCACAGGCGCCGGAAGATCTGCAATGCCATCCTTTTCTGAATTCGGAACTCTGGATCCGCCGCGCACTCTCGGGTGGACAATGTCGATCACGGACGCATCGAGCATCGCAGGTTGGGATCCTACCTGCTCGGATCACGCTTCATGCAGTGCGCACGTCCCAGTCGGCAACTTCTACCGCTCACGCGTTACGGATTCGCCGGAAGAAGATGCGATCATTTCGCGCGCAGCATCAGGGGTCCATGGCTCCGTCTTTGAACCCTCTGCTGTCATGCCGGCGATCATCGCCGTTTCCCGCTGGCTTCGCGGGTCGCTGCTTCGCGTGAAACAGTTCAAGAGTCGCGAATAGCTGGCTGCTTGGCAGCTGCTTCGTCCTTACCCAACTCGACGTCTTCGTGGTTATCGAGAGAACTGACCCGGCCCGGTGGCGGGGCACCCTCGTTACTGAAAGCCTCTTCCTTCGCGCGATCGAATTTCTTCTCTGATACGGTTGGCTTCGGTTTGCTTGGTTTCATGTGGGTGCTCCTGTCTGCTATTAGTCGATGTCATCAGGTCCTACGCCTCCCTGATTGCAGATTCCGGGCCACCTGGCCAAGCGTCGCTGCGTGTCTTGTCGCGATACATGGCAAGGTCGGACACCTGTATCAGCTCGTCGCACTCGTGCCCGTCAACCGGGTAGACGGCCATGCCGATGCTTGTCGTCACCTCGATCGCGGTGCCGTTGACGAAATAGGGCTGCGCCAGCTGTGTATGAATCTTCTCTGCAGCAGCAACCGCGCTTTCCTGGCCCTCGATCTCCGATAGAAGGACGACGAACTCGTCCCCGCCGTAACGGCAGGCCGTATCAGAAGCACGGATGCAGGCGGCCAGGCGTGTTGCCACCTGCTGCAGAAGTCCGTCGCCTGCGGCATGTCCAAAAACGTCGTTGATGCCCTTGAACCCGTCCAGGTCAAGAAACAGCAATCCCACCTGCTTATGCTGCCGATCCGCCCGGGCCGCCGCCTGTTTAAAACGGTCCAACAGCAAAAGGCGGTTAGGAAGGCCGGTCAACGGGTCATGATGCGCGAACTGCCGCGCCTGCAAGACGGCTTGCGCGAGCCGATCCACCTCCTGCCTGAGAACAGCGTCCTGTTTCCGCAGCGCATTGATCTGTCCCAGCGCAGCTTCCAGCCGCTGCTGGCTGGCAGCCAGAGCGCGGTTCAGCTCGCCGGTGTCCGGAAACGAGGGCCCGGTGCGCAACGGTGCCGGGTCGGCGGCGTCTCGTCGGCGTTGCGCGCCAAGAGATGCCTCCACGGAGGCGTGCTCACCCCCATTCAGAGGTCGTGTTCTCATCCGTTCACTACTCCGACGGTAATGCGCAATGATCAACATACGGCGCTCGTGGCCTGTCGTCTGTTCGGCAGCGAACAGAAGGTTCGGCGTCCAGCCCGGTGATTAGAAACAATTTGAAGCCTGAGTGCGCTACCGTACAAACAAATGAGCAGTCCGCGTCTATCCTTGTTTTAGAGAGGATGCCCGTTGCGAGACGGGGTCGGTGTGGCAGGGAAGTGCGGGCTTGGAGAATTGCCATGGCGAAACATGAAAGTCCAACCCAGAATTTTCTGCTGGCAGCGCTGACCGCGCCGGAGCAGGAGCGTCTCTTCCCGCAGCTGGAGCTCGTGCCGATGCGGCTTGGCGAAGTGCTGTACGAGTCTGGCAGCAAGCTCGGCTACGTTTACTTTCCGACGAGCTGCATCGTGTCGCTGCTGTACGTGATGGAGGATGGATCGTCGGCCGAAATCGCGGTCGTGGGCACTGAAGGCCTGGTCGGCGTCGCGCTCTTCATGGGTGGCGAGACCACGCCGAGCCGGGCGGTGGTGCAGAGCGCCGGCTTCGCGTATCGGCTGGCGGGCGCCGGGATGAAACAGGAATTCATTCGCGGCGGGGCGATGCAGCACCTGCTGTTGCGCTACACGCAGGCGTTGTTGACACAGATGGCGCAGACGGCCGTGTGCAATCGGCACCACTCGGTCGACCAGCAACTGTGTCGCTGGCTATTGCTCAGCCTTGACCGCTTGCCGACTAACGAGCTGACGATGACACAGGAACTGATCGCCAACATGCTGGGGGTGCGCCGTGAAGGCGTCACCGAAGCGGCGGGCAATCTGCAGAATGCCGGGCTGATCCGCTACAGCCGCGGGCGGATCACGGTGCTCGATCGCGAGAAGATGGAACAACGCGTGTGCGAGTGCTATGCGGTGGTGAAGAAGGAGTTTGAACGACTGTTGCCGTACGTGCCTGCCCGCTGATTGCGCGTTCAATTCGAATGCGCCTCCCCGGGCTCGCCTGACGCTTGAGGAGAGCCCGATGACCAAACCCCGGCGCGCTGCGCCATTGAACCGCCTGATTGGCGCGCTTCCGAGCCGCGTTTCAACGCGATTGCTCGCCGGCTGCGAAGCGGTCGACCTGAAATTCGGCGAAGTCCTTTACGAGCCGGACGCGCGGATTCGCCACGTGTACTTCCCGACCGGGAGCTTCATATCGCTGATGATCCCGGTCGATGGGACGACCAACCTCGAGGTTGGATTGGTCGGCAATGAAGGGATGCTCGGTTCGCCCTTGATCCTGGGTGTCGACATGTCGCCGCTGAAGGCGCTGGTGCAGGGCGCGGGCCCGGCATGGCGGATGAGTGCGATCGCGTTTGCGCGCGAGGTCGGCCGGAGCCCGGCGCTGCGCGGTGTGCTGAATCGCTACCTGCAGGCTCAGATCAGCCAGCTGGCGCAGACGGCCGCTTGCACCCGGTTTCATGTGGTCGAAGAGCGCCTTGCGCGCTGGCTGCTGATGACCCAAGACCGCGCGCACGGGGACGAATTTCGCGTCACCCACGAGTTCCTCGCGTACATGCTAGGCGTTCGGCGCGTAGGCGTCACCAAGGCTGCAAACGCGCTCCAGAAGCGCAGGCTGATCCGCTACCACCGCGGTGAGGTTACGATCCTCGATCGCACCGGAATGGAGGCGGCTTCGTGCGGCTGTTACCAGGCCGATCGGGATACGTACGAGCGTCTGTGCGCGGCGCGATCGATCGCTTCGTGATCTCTGGAAGGCAAGCATCCTGTCCGCGCGACGCGGCCACGGGAAAGTTCGCATCGCCTGTCGATTCCGGACCACCTCGTTCGACGTAGGGGGTGAGCCGGTTCGTCGAAGGTCACGGCGACCCCGGAGCCGGCCTCGAACCCTCAATCAAACGGAGAGACGTCATGCGCGTCATGGTTATTGTGAAGGCGA
>DAINBQ010000089.1:0-5717 GCA_036732825.1 Burkholderiaceae bacterium
GTTGAGCAGGATGATGCCGACGTTCGGGCGGTACCCGTCCTTGTCCAGCATGCCAACCCCTGAACCTTTAGAATCTGCGGCCGATTATAGGGGCCGGGTTTTCGACGGCACAACGCGATTACCGCCCGCGAATACAGCCCAACCCGAGTCCCGACCTTTCTGCAATGCGCGCGCGCCAGTTTTTCATCTCCACGCTGAAGGAAGTCCCGGCTGACGCCGAAGTGATCAGCCACACGCTGATGTTGCGCGCGGGAATGATCAAGAAGCTCGCAGCCGGCATCTACACCTACATGCCGATGGGGTTGCGGTCGATCCGCAAGATCGAGAACATCATCCGCGAGGAGATGAACCGGGCCGGCGCGGTCGAGCTGCTGATGCCGGTGGTGCAGCCGGCGGAGCTGTGGATCGAGTCCGGACGCTGGCAGAAGATGGGCCCGGAACTGCTGCGGCTGAAGGATCGCCACCAGCGCGACTTCATCGTGCAGCCGACCAGCGAGGAAGTGGTCGTCGACATCGCGCGCGAGCAGCTGAAGAGCTACAAGCAGCTGCCGGTCAATTTCTATCACATCCAGACCAAGTTCCGTGACGAGCGGCGGCCTCGATTCGGCGTGATGCGCGGCCGCGAGTTCACGATGAAGGACGCGTATTCGTTCGATCGCGACGAGGCGGGCGCGATGACGAGCTACCGCGCGATGTACGACGCCTATGCGCGCATCTTCACGCGCATGGGCCTCGTGTTCCGCGCGGTCGCTGCCGATACCGGCAACATCGGCGGCAAGGCAAGCCATGAATTCCAGGTGATCGCCGACACCGGCGAGGATGCGATCGCGTATTGCCCAACGTCCGACTATGCCGCCAACGTCGAAATGGCCGAGGCGCTGCCGCTGATCGCGCAGCGTGCGGCTCCGGGCGAGCCGCTGAAGAAGACGCCGACGCCCGGCAAGGAGAAGTGCGAGGACGTCGCTGAACTGCTCGGCCTGCCGCTTGCGCGGACCGTCAAGTCGATCGTGCTGGCGGTCGATCGGGTCGACGCGCAGGGCAAAGCCTTGCCGGCGGAGATCTGGCTCGTCCTGCTGCGCGGCGATCACGAACTGAACGAAGTGAAGGTCGGCAAGGTGACGGGGCTCAGGAACGGCTTCCGCTTTGCGACCGAAGCGGAGATCCTCGAACATTTCGGATGCCGACCCGGATACTTGGGACCGATCGGCACGCGCAAGCCGGTGCAACTGGTCGCCGATCGAACGGTCGCGAACATGAGCGACTTCGTGACCGGAGCGAACGAGGAAGATTTCCATTACACCGGCGCGAACTGGGGACGCGACATCGCCGAACCGGTTGTTGCCGATGTCCGCAACGTCGTCGCCGGCGATCCGTCGCCGGACGGCAAAGGCGTGCTCGCGATCCAGCGCGGCATCGAGGTCGGACACGTGTTCGCCGGGCTGCCCTATCCGGAGACGATGAAACTCGATTACACCGACGAGACCGGCCGCCCGCAGCGCATGCAGATGGGGTGTTACGGGATTGGCGTCACGCGGCTGCTCGGCGCCGCGATCGAGCAGAATCACGACGACAAGGGAATCCGCTGGCCGGATGCGATCGCGCCGTTCACTGTCGTAATCACGCCGGTCGGCTACGGCAAGTCGGAGCAGGTGCGGCAGGTGGCCGATCAGCTGTATGCGGAGCTGCAGGCCGCGGGCGTCGATGTTTTGCTCGACGATCGCGACGAGCGGCCGGGTGTCATGTTCGCCGAGATGGAGCTGATCGGAATCCCGCATCGGATCACGATCGGAGAGCGCGGCCTGAAAGAGGGCAAGATCGAATACGTCAACCGGCGCGAGCTGCAGACGACCCCGGTCGCGCTCACTGACGCCTATCAATTTGTGCGGGCGCAGATCGCTCGCGACTGAGCGTGATCCCTGCTGCTGCCACGCGCCGGCGACTGCTGATCTGCAGCGCCGCGCTCGTGCTGCCGCGCGCAGTCCGCGCCGGTGCGCAGCAGTACGAGCCGCTGGCCGACGCGGTGCGCGGGGCGCTTGCGGCCCAGATCGCCGATAGCCGTCCGCCGGTGCGGCGCTTCGAGCAGATTGACGAACGACTCGCGTTTCTCGCCTGGGCAGGCGAGATGTCGGAGCGCCTGAGTACGCGCATCACCGACTACGATGCGCGCGTGGAGTTCCTGAAGACCGTCGACTACGAGTCGGCGCGAGCGGGGCTCGACCGCCAGCTCGTCCTCGGATTGATCCAGGTTGAAAGCAACTTCCGCAAGTACGCGATTTCGATCGCCGGCGCTCGCGGGCTAATGCAGGTGATGCCGTTCTGGACCCGGCTGATCGGCGATGGAGAACCGCGCCACCTGTTCGACATGCGGACCAACCTGCGCTACGGCACCGTAATCCTGCGCCACTACCTGGACATCGAGAAGGGCGATCTCTTCATGGCGCTCGGCCGCTATAACGGGAGCCGAGGCCGGCCCGAGTATCCGAACTCGGTTCTCGCTGCGTGGAAGAACCGCTGGAGCTACGAGACGAAACCCGCCGACCCGCCGGCTGAACCGGGCCGGCGTATCGGCTAGCGTTTTGGCATTCCCGGCATCCCGGGGAGTCCGCCCTTGAGTGCACCGAGCCCGCGCATCATCTTCGCCAGCCCGCCCTTCTTCATCTGTTTCATCATCGCCTGCATCTGCTCGAATTGCTTCAGCATGCGATTGACTTCCTGTACCGGCACGCCGGCGCCGGTCGCGATCCGTCTCTTGCGCGAGGCCTTGATGAGGTCCGGCTTGGCACGCTCGGCCGGCGTCATCGAGCTGATGATGCCTTCGAGGCGGCGGATCTGCTTCTCACTGTCGGCCGCACTGACCTGAGAGGCGGCCTGCGCAAACTGGGCGGGCAGCTTGTCCAGCATTCCGGACAGCCCGCCCATCTTCCGCATCTGTCCGACCTGTTCCCTGAAGTCGTTGAGGTCGAATCGGTCGCCCGATTGCATCCGCTGCGCGAGCTTCTGCGCACTCTCGACATCGACCGCCTTCCTGACGTCCTCGACCAGCGCAACGATGTCGCCCATGCCGAGGATGCGCCCAGCCATGCTCTCGGGGCTGAAGCGTTCGAGCCCGCCGAGCTTTTCCCCGGTCCCGACGAACTTGATCGGCTTGCCCGTGACTTGCCGGACCGACAGCGCGGCGCCGCCGCGCGAATCGCCGTCAAGCTTGGTCAGGATCACGCCGGTCAGCGGCAGGCGTTCGGCAAAGGCCTTCGCGGTGTTCACCGCGTCCTGTCCCAGCATCGCGTCGACGACGAACAGCGTCTCGACCGGAACGAGCCGGGTCTCGAGCGCTGCGACCTCTTCCATCATCGCCTCGTCGATCGCCAGCCTGCCTGCAGTGTCGACGATCAGTACGTCGAAGAAATGCCGCTTCGCATGGTCGAGCGCGCGCGCCGCGATGTCGAGGGGCCGGTCGCCTGCGGAGGAAGGAAAGAACTCTGCCCCGGACTGGGCCGCGACGGTCTTCAACTGCTCGATCGCTGCCGGTCGGTAGACGTCGGTCGACACCGCAAGCACCTTCTTCTTCCGCTCTTCCCGCAGCCACCGCGCAAGCTTGCCGGCCGACGTCGTCTTGCCGGCACCCTGAAGGCCTGCCAACAGGATGACGGCTGGCGGTTGGGTCGCCAGGTTGAGGTCGCGGTCCTTGTCGGACAGGTCGCCTCCCATCAGCAACGTCAGCTCGCGCTGCACAACTCCGACCAGCGCCTGGCCCGGAGTCAGGCTGCCGACGACTTCCTCGCCGAGCGCCTTGTCGCGAATCCGGGCGATGAAATCGCGCACGACGGGCAACGCGACGTCCGCCTCGAGCAGCGCCACGCGAACTTCGCGCAGCATTTCCTGCATGTTTTCTTCGGTCAGGCGCGCCTGACCGCGCATCGTTTTGACGACGCGTGCAAGCCGGGTTGTGAGTTGATCCAGCATGAGGGAGGCGGGAGTGAAGGCGCGCTGCTGCATGGTATAAACATTCATGCAGCTGCGCTCCGAATGGCTCGTATTGTACGGCGCCGTCGCCGCGCTCTATCTGTTGGTAGCCTGGCGAGAGTGGACCGCGCTGCGTTCAACTGCGGCACGTGCGCCGGTCTGGCACAGCGCAGTCCTCGCGCTTGCGCTCGCGCTGCACGGAGTGCTGCTGGCCCACGGCATCCAGGAAGACGGCAATCTCCGATTCGGTTTCGCGCATGCGTTGTCGGCCACGCTCTGGCTGACCGCGCTGATCGTCTGGATCGAGAGCTTCTTCTCGGCGTCGCGTGGACTGTTCCTGCTGGTGCTGCCGCTGGCCGCGCTGATGACCGTGCTGCCGCTGATCTATCCCGGCGCCATCCTCGGTCAGGCGACCGACTCGCCGTTGTTCCGCGTGCACCTGCTGCTCGCGATTCTCGCCTATAGCCTGCTGACGATTGCCGCGATGCACGCGCTGCTGATGGCATCGATGGACCGGCGACTGCACGGCGAGGCCGTTGCCGATCACGGACGACTCGCCCAGTTTCTCGATCGCCTGCCGCCGCTGCTTGCGATGGAGACCGTGCTGTTTCGCCTGATCGTCGCCGGATTCCTTCTGCTGACCGCGACGCTCGTGAGCGGCGTGTTCTTCTCGGAGGCGGTTTTCGGGCGGGCGCTGCGCTTCGATCACAAGACCGTCTTCACGTTCGCTGCCTGGGTCGTGTTCGCCGGACTCCTTGCCGGCCGCCTGATTTTCGGCTGGCGCGGCAGGACCGCCTTGCGCTGGACGCTGACCGGGTTTGCGATGCTGATGCTGGCCTATATCGGCAGCCGCTTCGTGCTCGAGGTCCTGTTGCAGAGGGGGTGATGGGTCGGATCTTCTTCTTTGTACTGCTCGGTCTCGCTGCCTATCTGGCGTGGCGCTGGGTGAAGCTTCAGCGCTTGCGGGACACGCGCGCGCCGGGCGTGCCAGCGCGGCAGGCACAGGCGATGGTCAGCTGCGCGACCTGCGGCCTGCACCTGCCACGGCAGGAAGCGCTTGCGAAAGACGAGCACTACTACTGCTGTGAAGAGCATCGCCGCGGGGCGCCTCCGGAATGAAGGGGGCGGCACGGTGAGCGAGCAAGACGCGGCCGTCGCCGCCGATCCGCTGCTCGACGGGCAGCTGCTGGCGGAGACCTCGGAAACGCCATGGCGCACGCTCGAGTACTTCGCGAGCACGCGGGTGATCGTCGCCAGTGCTTTGGTGCTGGCCGGCGCGGCCCTCGGAGTGCGGCCGGCGGGCGTGACCGGCGCGCCACAGCTGATGCTGATCGCATCGCTCTCCTACTTCGCGCTCGCTGCCGTGTTTGCGGGATTCGCTCTGTACGTGCACCGCCGCTTCCTGCCGCAGGTCATCGGGCAGCTGGTCCTCGATCTTGTCGTCATTACAGCACTTGTCGTCACCGGCGGTGGCGTCGCTTCGGGTTGGGTGATCCTCTTCTTGCTGCCGCTGGCAGGGGCTTCGCTGCTGCTGCCGCCACTGCTCGTGTTCTTCGTCTGCGCGATCGCCGTACTTGCGATATTGATCGACGCGGGACTGCGCACGCTGGCCGCCGAAGCATCGGAATCGCTGCTGTTCCAGGCCGGTGTTTATGGCGCGGCGCTGTTCGCGGTGTCAGCGCTGCTGCGCGCACTGAGCGCTCGGCTGGCGAGCCAGGAAAGACTGGCGCGCACACGCGGCCGTGACCTGCAGAACC
>DAINBQ010000089.1:5817-8804 GCA_036732825.1 Burkholderiaceae bacterium
CGGCTGGCGAGCCAGGAAAGACTGGCGCGCACACGCGGCCGTGACCTGCAGAACCAGCTGGCGATCAACCGGCTCGTGATCGCGCAGATGGACGAGGGAGTGATCGTCGTCGACAAGTCGACGCAGGTCAGGGCCAACAACCGCGCCGCACGTCGCATGCTGGGCCTCGAGCCCGCGGCTCAGCTGACCGGGGTCACGCTCACCGAACTGCCAGCGGCCAGGGAGCTGGCGGCGGCGTTCCAGAGCTGGGTCGAGGCCGGGCGCAGCGAGGGCGCGTGGTCGCATACGGTGATGACCTCGGCCGACAACGGGGAGGCATCGCTGGCGGAGTCCCGCTTGCGAGCGCGCTTTGCCCGGCCCTCGTCGAGCTCGGCCGACGAGTTCGTGATCTTCATCGAGGACGTGCGCGATGTCGAAGACCGCGCGCAACAGCTCAAGCTGGCGGCAATGGGCCGGCTGACAGCATCGATTGCGCACGAGATCCGCAATCCGCTCGCCGCAATCAGCCATGCGGGGCAGCTGATGGGCGAAGACGCGCGCGACCCGATGCTGAAGCGCCTGGCGCTGATCGTCAGGGAGAACACGCAGCGCCTGAACCGGCTGGTCGAGGACGTGCTGCGGGTCGCGCGCCGTGAGCCGCCGCTCGGTGACGAGATCGACATCGCCGACTTCGTCAAGCAGTTCCTGGTGGAATTCCTGCGTGATCGCGCGCTCGCCGCGTCGACCGTCAGCGTCGAAGCGGCGGCGGGACTGAGGGTGAAATTCGAACAATCGCACCTGAGGCAGGTGCTTTATAACCTGGTCGACAATGCGTTGCGTTACGCAACCGGAGGCCCGGGGTCCGTGCGAATTGCGATCGAACAGGCACCGGACGGCGACCGTGCCCAGCTGTGGGTGATCGATGATGGGGTCGGCGTGCCCGCGGATGCACGCGCTGCATTGTTCGAACCGTTCTTCACGACCCGGACCCAGGGAACCGGCCTCGGCCTCTATCTGGCGCGCGAGTTCTGCGTGACCAATCGAGCGGAACTTTCCTACGCGTCGCACCGCGAGCTTGACGGCGCGTCGCGGGACGGATTCCTGGTGCGTTTCGGCCGCGGCGCGCAGGCCGGCATCGATCAGCAAGGGTTCCTCGATACCATTCCGGTTCGATGAGCAGTCCGATGAGCGACGCCCTCCACCCAGATCCGTCCCCTGCTGTGCAGATTCCAAGGCGCCAGCCGGCCGTGCTCGTCGTCGACGACGAGGCCGATCTGCGCGAACTTCTGTCGCTGACACTGGTGCGGCTCGGGCTCGATGTCGACACTGCCGAGTCAGTTGGCGCGGCTCGTTCGCTGCTGGCGCAGCATCGGTACTCGCTCTGCCTGACCGACATGCGGCTTCCCGATGGCACTGGCCTCGATCTCGTGCGGGAAGTCGCGCAGTCCGCCGGGCCGCCGATCGCCGTCATCACCGCATACGGCAGTGCCGAAAACGCCGTTGCCGCGCTCAAGGCCGGCGCATTCGACTACCTGACGAAGCCGGTCGACGTCGAGCAGCTGCGCATGTTGGTCCGATCGGCCGTGCGCGAGCCTGCCGCGGCTCTCGGATCGGCCCCGGTCAGCGGCAGCAGTTCTGCACTTGACCGGCTCGTTGGCCAGACGCCGGCGATGCAGCAGATGCGCGCCATCATCGAGCGGCTCGCGCGCAGCATGGCGCCGGTGGCGATCTACGGCGAGTCGGGAAGCGGCAAGGAAATTGCGGCGCGAGCGATTCACGACAGCTCGAGCCGCCACCAGCAGCCCTTCGTGCCGGTCAACTGCGGCGCGATCCCGGAGACCCTGATGGAAGCCGAGTTCTTCGGCTATCGCAAGGGAGCGTTCACCGGCGCCGAACGCGACCGCGAGGGGTTCTTCCAGGCGGCGGCCGGCGGCACCCTGTTCCTGGACGAGGTTGCCGAACTGCCGCTCGCAATGCAGGTGAAGCTGCTGCGGGCAATCCAGGAGAGGCGGGTGCGCAAGGTGGGGTCCTCGCTAGAGGAGCCCGTCGATGTACGGATCGTCAGCGCGACCCACCAGGATCTCGCCGCACTCGTCGCAGCCGGCCGCTTCCGCCAGGATCTGTACTACCGGCTCAACGTCATCGAATTGCGGGTGCCTGCGCTGCGGGAACGGCTGGATGACGTTCCGCTACTCGCCGGATGCATCCTCGAACGGATCGCTGAACGGTCCGGTTCCCATCTGGCACGCCTGTCGCCGGCGGCTGCAAGCGCGTTGAAGCGCTACCGCTTTCCGGGCAATGTGCGCGAACTCGAGAACATCCTGGAGCGCGCGGTTGCGCTCGCCGGCGACGATTTGCTGATGGCCGACGACCTGATGCTGCCGGGTCCGGAAGTCGATCTGCCGATCGAGGCGGAGCCGATCCCTGCCGATGAAGTGCAGGCGGGCGATGCAGACCTTTCCGAAGCGGTCGCCTCCGAGGTGGCCGACTTCAGTGTTGTGGAAGGCGTTCCGACTTCGCTTTCGGCCTACCTCGATTCGCTCGAGCGCGATGCGATACGCCGCGCACTGGAACGGACGCGCTACAACCGCACGGCCGCGGCTCAGCTCCTGGGCATTACGTTCCGCCAGTTGCGCTACCGGATGCAAAGGCTCGGAATCAAGTGACTGCGCGTTCGAGCCGGACGGAGCGGCGCTCGCCGTGCACGCGCTGAGCGTCGGGCCGGACGGCTGGATCGCAGGCATAAGCCGGCAGCGCTCGCCGAATTTCGACGCCCGACCGCCCGGCACGGCCATCGAACTGATCGTTGTTCACAACATCAGCCTTCCGCCAGGCCGTTACGGCCATGGCAACGTCGCGCGGCTGTTCGCCAACGCGCTCGACGTCAACGCCGATCCCTTCTTCGAACAGATCAGCGGCGCGCGGGTTTCCGCGCACCTGCTGATCGAGCGCGACGGCGCGCTGGTCCAGTTCGTGTCGCTGCTCGATCGCGCCTGGCACGCGGGCGA
>DAINBQ010000089.1:8904-11998 GCA_036732825.1 Burkholderiaceae bacterium
ACGGCGCGCTGGTCCAGTTCGTGTCGCTGCTCGATCGCGCCTGGCACGCGGGCGACTCGAATTTCGAGGGCCGGCCGCGCTGCAACGACTTTTCAATCGGGCTCGAGCTCGAGGGAACGGACTTCGAACCCTTCACCGACTCGCAGTACGAGAGCCTCGCTGCAGCGGTCGATGTCATCGTCGCGGCATATCCGATCCGCGCGGTGCGCGGACACAGCGACATCGCGCCCGGGCGCAAAACCGATCCTGGGCCCTTCTTCGACTGGCGTCGCATCCGCGCTGCACGCACCGTCTCGCTTCCGCCCGCAATCATTTGAGCCGCCGTTCGTCGGCTCGAAATCAAATTGCAGTTGTTTCGCAGCGCTCTTCGACGCGCTGCGCAATCGACGCTTGTTGAACTGCGGAAAATCTTTGCCTATGATGCGGCGACACTACAAATAGTGCTGCTGAGGAGGCGAGACACCATATCTTGTGTTCGTTTCCGAAGCGTGTCGCCGCCGGGGCTGGTCCCCGGGGCTGGCGAAAGCGAGACGCAGGGCGCCGAGCTGAGCCGACTAGAAAGCAGCGAGCCCACAAAGAAGATGAGCCGCAACGACTAAACCTTGTGGTGCCTCCGCGGCCTGGGGCCCAGGTAGGCAGTTGGAGCGTCCGCAGCAACGAGGAGATTCGGAGGTCTTATGCAGCATCAGGAGTCGACGCCAGTCGGCATGGCCGGCGCCGCCAAGGTCGGCGGCGCAGCTGGCGGCACGGAGTTTTCGGGCTCATCGGGCATCGGCGCAGTCCGTGCGACGTCGTTCGGGGATTACCGCGTGCTGCGCCGGAATGGCGCCGTCGTTGCATTCGAGCCGTCCAAGATCGCGGTGGCGATGACGAAGGCTTTCATCGCGGTGCGCGGCGGGCAGGGCGCGGCATCAGCTGCGATCCGCGAGCAGGTGGAAAAGCTGACCGCCGGCGTCGTGCAGGCGCTGCTGCGGCGCCAGCCGGCCGGCGGCACCTTCCATATCGAGGATGTGCAGGACCAGGTTGAGCTGTCGCTGATGCGCGACGGCGCGCAGGATGTCGCTCGGGCCTACGTTCTATATAGAGAGAAGCGGTCACAGGAGCGCGCGAAGGAGAGCCGGGGCAAGCGGGATGCCGAAGTGCCCCGGCTGACGATGCTGGAAAACGGCGCGCGCGTCCCGCTGGAAATGCCGCGCATAGAGGCCATCATCCGCGCCGCCTGTGCCGGACTGGACGAATACGTGACTCCCGATGCCATCCTCGGGGAGACCGTCAAGAACCTGTATGACGGCGTGCCGCTCGACGAGGTCTACAAGTCCGCGATCCTGGCCGCGCGCGCGCTGATCGAGCAGGACCCAGCCTACTCGTACGTCACCGCGCGCCTGCTGCTGCATACGGTCCGGCGCGAAGTGCTGGGCGACGAGGTCACGCAGGCGCAGATGCAGGTCGTCTATGCCGAGTGCTTCCCGCGCTTCATCCGGCACGGCATCGAGGCCGGGCTGCTCGACGAGCGCCTGGCCCAATACGACCTGAAGCGCCTGGCGCTGGCCCTGGATGCCGAGCGCGATCTGCAGTTCAACTACCTCGGCCTGCAGACCCTGTACGACCGCTACTTCCTGCACCACGACGGCCGCCGTTTCGAGCTGCCACAGACCTTCTTCATGCGGGTCGCGATGGGCCTCGCGCTCAATGAGATCGACCGCGAGGCACGAGCCGTGGAGTTCTACGAGGTTCTGTCGACCTTCGATTTCATGAGCTCGACACCGACGCTGTTCAACTCCGGCACCCGGCATTCGCAGCTCTCCTCGTGCTACCTGACGACGGTCTCGGACGACCTCGACGGAATTTACGAAGCGATCAAGGAGAACGCGCTGCTCGCCAAGTATGCCGGCGGTCTCGGCAACGACTGGACTCCGGTGCGCGCGCTCGGCAGCCACATCAAGGGCACGAACGGCAAGAGCCAGGGCGTCGTGCCGTTCCTGAAGGTGGTCAACGACACCGCCGTCGCGGTGAACCAGGGGGGCAAACGCAAGGGTGCGGTCTGCTGCTACCTGGAAACCTGGCATCTCGACATCGAGGAGTTCCTCGAGCTGCGCAAGAACACCGGCGACGACCGGCGCCGTACGCATGACATGAACACCGCAAACTGGATTCCGGACCTGTTCATGAAGCGCGTGATGGAGGGCAAGGACTGGACGCTGTTCTCGCCGTCGGACTGTCCGGACCTGCACGACAAGACCGGCCGCGCCTTCGAGGAGGCCTATGTCCGCTACGAGGAGAAGGTTGCCCGCGGTGAACTCAAGCTGCACAAGAAGGTGCCGGCGCTTTCGCTGTGGCGCAAGATGCTTTCGATGCTCTTCGAGACCGGGCATCCGTGGATCACTTTCAAGGATGCGTGCAACCTCCGCTCTCCGCAGCAGCATGTCGGCACGATCCACAGCTCGAACCTGTGCACCGAGATCACGCTGAACACGTCGGAGTCGGAGATCGCGGTCTGCAACCTCGGTTCGGTCAACCTGCCGGCCCACATGCGCCCGGTGGCCGGCGCCGGCGGCGAGGTCGTCGCCTACGAGCTGGATCACGAAAAACTGAAGAAGACGATCCGCACCGCGATGCGGATGCTCGACAACGTCATCGACATCAACTACTACGCGGTCAGCAAGGCACGCAACTCGAATGCGAAGCACCGCCCGGTCGGGCTGGGCATCATGGGCTTCCAGGACTGCCTGCACTCGCTGCGCGTGCCTTACGCATCGCCTGCGGCGGTCGAATTCGCCGATCGCAGCATGGAGGCGGTCTGCTACTACGCGTACTGGGCCTCGACGGAGCTGGCCGAGGAACGCGGCCGCTATTCGACCTTTGCCGGATCGCTCTGGGACCGCGGCATCCTCCCGCAGGACAGCCTTGAGCTGCTGCGGGATCAGCGGGGCGGCCTGAAGGGGGAGGGTCCCTCATCCTCCTTGGTCGACGTCGACATGAGCTCGACGATGGACTGGGACGCGCTGCGGGCCCGCATCAAGCAGCACGGGATGCGCAATTCCAACTGCGTGGCGATTGCTCCGACCGCGACGATTTCCAACATCATCGGCGTCGA
>DAINBQ010000090.1:0-9273 GCA_036732825.1 Burkholderiaceae bacterium
GCGTCGCGCTCATGGTCGCCCCCTACGGCGCTGCGCGCCGGTCCCCCCGCGGGGGAGCGAGCGCCTTCGGAGCGGCCGTGCGGCGCTCATGCCGCGGATCCGCCCCGACCCTCGTGGTCGATGTCGACGTACTTCCAGAAGTCGCGCATGAACGGGTGGCGGCGGAAACCGATCACCCACGGATGAAAGACCGAGGTCTCGATGCGATGGCCAACAAGCTTGTATGGGGCGTAGGCGACGAAGAGCTTCTTGGCCTCGAAAAACAGCGCCTCGCGCTGGGGCCCGTCGGGCAGCGTGCGCTGCATTGCATAGAGCTTGTTGTAGGCGGGCAGATCGAACCGTGCATGATTGGCCTGTCCCTTGTTCGGCCCGTAGCCCAGCGCCAGAAAAGTATCGCCGTCGGGCTGCGCCGCGGTCCAGCCGACGCGCCACATCATCAGCCTGCCTGCACGCGAGTTCTTCAGGTTCTCCGGCCACTTTGCCGGCTTGAACTGGATGTTGAGTCCGACTGCCGACATGCTCCGCTTCCAGATCTCGTCGAGCTGGCGCGACAGCTGGTCGGGCTGCGTCGCCATTTCGAGCGTGAGCGGGCGGCCGTCGGGCAGCTCGCGCCAGCCGTCGCCGTCGCGATCGACATAGCCAAAGGCGTCCAGCAGCGCCTTTGCGCGCGCCGGGCTGTATTCGCTCGCCTCGCTCCTGAACGCCGGATCGAAGCCGGTCGTCAGCGGCGCGACCGGCGACTGAGAAGGCATCGACTGGCCCTTGCGCACGAGGCGGATCTCGTCGCCGATCGAGTAGGCGAGTCCGATCGCGCGGCGCAACGCGACCTTGTCAGGCGTATAGCCACCGACGACCGGATGCTCAACATTGAAGAGCGCAATGTCGACGCTGGAGCGCGGTGCGCGTTCCATGCCGATGCCGCGCTTCAGCAGATTTGGCGCCAGACGGTTGTTCGGGATCACGAGGTTCGCGAGGTCGTAGGGCAGTTCGTCGACCAGGTCGTGCTGGCCGTTCAGGAACGCCAGCCAGCGCGGCTGGTTCTCCTCGACGATGTAGACCTCGACGCGATCGATCAGCGGCAATCTGCGTCCCTTGAGTCGCGCGGCGATCTCTTCGCCCGCGGCGTCGCCGGGCGTCGGCTGCGGCGCATAGACCTCCTCGCGATAACCGGGGTTGCGCTCGAGCACGATGCGCGACGAGCGCCGCCAGTCGACCAGCCGGAACGGGCCGGTGCCGACCGGATTGGCGAGCATCTGCTTCTCGTCGTAGGTTTCGGCGACCTCGCGCGCGACTGCACCGATGAAGGAGTTGTCCGCGAGGTACAGGTGAAAGCGCGGTGCGGGCTCGCCGAGGCGGATCTGCAGCGTGTAGCGGTCGAGCGCGCGCACGCCATCGACCTCGACGTCATAGTCGAACTTCGCACCTTTCAGAGCGGTGGCGCGCAGCTCCGAAAGGCCGAGGATCTTCGAATTTTCCAGCAGGTAGATCCGCGGGCTCTTGAACTTCGGATCGTAGAAGCGCTTGATCGAATACACGTAGTCGGATGCGACCAGTTCGCGCCTGCGGCCGTTGAACGACGGATGGTCCTGGAAGAAGATGCCGGGCCGCAGCCGGATCGTGAAGGTCGTGTAGTCGGCGGACACCTCGGGCAAGCTGCGCGCCGTGTTCGGAACAACCTTGGCCGGCCGCGCGAGAAAGTCGTAGGTCAGCGGCGCATCGAAGATGTTGGCGTTGACGTTGCTGGAATACAGGTCGTTGACTTGCGCCGGGTCGAATCCCGTCTCGGCGACGCGGAACGCATAGCGAAGTGTCTTCGTCTCGCGTTGACCGCTCGTCGGCGGTGCAGCATGAAGCCTGGTCGAAACAGCGGCCGGCAGCGCGAGGAGCGACTGATTGAACACGCGTCGGCTTTTCGATACGGGCTTCATCGCTTTGCTGGTCAATGTCGTCGGCTTGCTTGTGTCCCGGGCCGGCACCGGCATAATCCGCGCTTTCGCGCTACGTTGCGAACGGCCCAGGCCCTGCGAGCGCGGCTGGTACTGAAGGGGAAGCAGCCCGCGTGGCCGCATATATCTTACGCAGACTGTGGCAGATGATCCCGACGCTCGGCGGGGTCATTCTCTTCGTATTCTTCCTGTTCAAGTTCTTCGGTGGCGACCCGGCCGAGATTCTCGGCGGCCTGCTGGCCACACCCGAGCAGATCGATGCGATCAGACAGCAGCTGGGGCTGAACGATCCCTGGTACGTGCAGCTCTGGATCTTCGTCAAGGCGATCTTCACGTTCAACTGGGGCAACAGCTGGGCGACCGGCGAAGCGGTCAGTAGCATCTTCCGCACGCGCCTGCCGGCCACGCTGACGGTGATGATGCCGATCCTGATCCTCGAGACGATCCTCGGCATCATTGCTGCGATGGCGGTCGCCTATGTCCGCGGATCGGTGACCGACCGCGTGATCATGGTGATTACGACCGTCGCCCTGTCGATTTCGTTCCTTGTCTACATCATCGTTGGCCAGTGGCTGTTCGGCTTCTACCTCGGCTGGTTCCCGGTGCAGGGATGGAGCGACAGCTTCTGGACCAACCTGACGCACTACGCGGTGCTGCCGATCATCCTCGCGGTGTTCGTCTCGCTGGCGCCGCAGACGAGGCTGTACCGCAGCTTCTTTCTCGACGAGATCAACCAGGACTACGTGCGCACCGCGCGCGCGAAAGGAGTTAGCGAGAACCGCGTGCTCTTCGTGCACGTGCTGCGCAACGCGATGATCCCGGTGCTGACCAACGTCGCGTTGCAACTGCCCGGAGTGTTCGTCGGCTCGTTCCTGATCGAGACTTTCTTCTCGATACCGGGACTGGGCCGCGAAGTGCTGCTTGCGGTCAATCGCAGCGACTATCCGGTGATCCAGGCCGCGACCGTGTACCTGGCGGTCCTCACGATGCTGATCAATCTGGCCGCCGACATGATGTACCGGGCGGTCGACCCGCGCGTCGTGCTGAAGTGAGGTGCCGATGACGACTGCGGTAGAGGCATATCAAATCCCCGGCGCGACCCGCTCGCGCGGCGTCTGGGTCACGGCCTGGAAACGGCTGAAGAACGACCGCGTCGGCATGGTGTCGCTCGCGATTGTTGCGGTCTTCATCGTGATGATCCTGCTGTCGGCGCTCGGGCTGCTCGCCGGCGACTGGCAGAAGGAAGTGGCGGTTCCCGACGCGCCACCGACGTTGCTCGGGCCACGCGCCAAGGTGACCGGCACCGATCCGCTGGCGAGCGTGATCGCGAAGGATGCGAAACCGGTCGACCTCACGGACATCGATCCGCTCGCGCCGAAATACGAGGAATGGAAGGAACGCGCGGCCAAGATCCAGATCACCGAGGCGCCGCGTGCGGAAACGCTGGCATTCGGGGCAGATCGGCTCGGACGCGATGTGATGAAGAAAGCGATCAAGGGCGCCGAGGTATCCATCTTCGTGGGCCTGTTCGCCGCGGTGCTCGCGACGATCATCGGCACGATCCTCGGCGCGCTCTCGGGCTATGTCGGCGGCAAGGTCGGTGACTTCCTCGAATGGGTCTACAACGTCTTCACGTCGATTCCCGACATCCTGCTGATCTTCGCGTTCGCGGCGGTGCTCGGGCGGGGCATCGACACCGTGATCCTGATCCTCGGCCTGGTCGGTTGGACCGGCATGTACCGGCTGGTGCGCGCCGAATACATCAAGCATCACAACCGCGAATACGTGCGAGCGGCCGAGGCGATCGGTGCCAGCCACATCGCACGCATGTTCGTGCACATCCTGCCCAACGTCAGCCACGTGGTGCTGGTCCGCATGTCGCTTTACGTCGTCGGCTTCATCAAGGCCGAGGTCATCCTCTCGTTCCTGGGTCTCGGCGTGCCGGTCGACCAGGTCTCGTGGGGAACGATGCTGTCCGAGGCGCAGGCCGAACTGGTGCTCGGCCACTGGTGGCAACTCGCCGCGGCAACGCTTTTCATGGCCACCTTCGTCACCGCGTTCTCCCTCTTCACCGATGCGCTGCGCGACGCACTGGACCCCAAACTGCGATGAGCAATCTCGTTTCGGTGCGCGACCTGCACGTTTCGTTCCGGCTCGGCAAGCACCAGATCGCCGAAGCGGTGCGCGGAATCAGTTTCGAGGTTCCGGAGAACTCCACCGTTGCATTGGTCGGCGAATCGGGCTCCGGCAAGAGTGTCTCGGCGATGTCGATCGTGCGCCTGCTGCCGGAGAACGCGATCGTCGGCGAGTCGAGCCGGATCGACTTCAACGGCCGCAGCATGCTGGCGGCCAGCGAGGACGAGATCCGCGCGATCCGCGGCAAGGACATTTCGGTGGTCTTCCAGGAGCCGATGACCTCGCTCAATCCGGTGTTCACGATCGGCTGGCAGATCGCGGAGGTGCTGAAGCTGCACACGAAGCTGACCGGGCGAGCGCTGCAGGACCGGGTGATCGGCCTGCTCAACGAGGTCGGAATTCCGGAACCGAAGGCGCGCGTCGATGCCTATCCGCACGAGCTTTCCGGCGGCCAGCAGCAGCGGGCGATGATCGCGGTTGCGATCGCCTGCGAACCCAAGCTGCTGATCGCCGACGAACCGACCACCGCGCTCGACGTCACCGTGCAGCGGCAGATCCTCGAGCTGATCGCGAATCTGCAGACGAAACACAGGATGAGCGTGCTGTTCATCAGCCACGACCTCGGCGTCGTCGGCGAGATCGCCGACAGCGTCGTCGTGATGCGCGAAGGGACGGTGCGCGAGTCGGGGCCGGTCGAACGCATCTTCGGCGCTCCGCAGGATGCCTACACGAAGGCGCTGCTCGCGTGCCGGCCGCGGCTCGATGTCAAGCCGAAGCGGCTGCCGGTCATCGACGACTTCATGCGCAGTGCGGCGCCGCAGATCAAGTTCGAGCCGCGCGTGGCCCGGCCGGCTCAGCAGCCGCCGTTGATCGAGGCGAAGGGACTGCGCAAGGAGTACCGGCTGAAGACGGGCCTGTTCGCGCGCAAGACGATCGAGGCCGTAAAGGAAGCGAGCTTCGAGCTGTATCGCGGACGCACGCTGGGAGTCGTCGGGGAGTCCGGCTCGGGCAAGACGACGGTCGGCATGATGCTGATGCGGCTGATCAAGGCAACCGAAGGCCAGGTGCTGTTCGACGGCACCGACCTGCTGACGCTCTCGGACCGCGAGATGATGGCGTTTCGACGCCGCATCCAGATCATCTTCCAGAATCCGTACGCCAGCCTGAACCCGCGTTTTACGGTGGGCCAGATCCTGACCGAGCCGATGAAGATCCACGGCATCGGTGCGAGCGACAGCGACCGCTATGAGCAGGCGATCGCGCTTTCGAAGCGCGTCGGCCTCGCGCCGGACAGCGTGCACAAGTACCCGCACGAGTTCTCCGGCGGCCAGCGCCAGCGGATCGCGATCGCGCGCTGCCTGTCGATGAAGCCCGAGATCCTGATCTGCGACGAATCGGTCTCCGCGCTCGACGTGTCGGTGCAGGCGACCGTGCTGAACCTGCTGCTCGATCTGCAGGACGAGTTCGGAATGACCTATATCTTCATCAGCCACGACCTGGCGGTCGTCAAGTACATGGCCGACGACATGCTGGTGATGAACCAGGGCCAGATCGTCGAGCGCGGGAATGCCGACGCGATCTATGCCGATCCGCAGAACGAATACACGAAGAAACTGCTGACGGCGATTCCGCGCGGCTACGCAGGACGACACGAGCGCCCGCGCTGATCGAAAGCGCGCCGGCAGCGGCGATGTTCAGCTCCTCGGACACCGAACTGCAGCACCGACTGGGCGACGCGCTCGCCCGGGTCATCGCGCTGCGCGCCGAGCTGAGCGGTGATGCACCGCTGAGGCAACGCTGGCGCGCGGTCAAGCAGTTCCAGTCGCAGCGCCTGGCGGCGACCTATGCCGACCTGCTCGCGTCCGACCGCTACCGCGCGCCGTGCGAGTTCTTCCTCGAGGAGCTCTACGGCGCGAAGGACTTCGAGCAGCGCGACGAGGAGGCGCTGCGCGTCGTGCCCAAACTCGCGAAGATGTTGCCGACACGCGCGGTCGAAACGCTGGTGCTGGCGGTTGATCTGGACGAGATGTCCGAACGGTTCGACTCCGGCCTCGCGCGCAAGATCGTGTTGCCGGTGACGCCGGACAGCTACGGGGCTGCCTACCGCAAGGTCGGCTCCGAGGCCGAGCGCGAGCGCCAGATCGAGGCCGTCCACGAGATCGGACGCGCGCTCGACAGGCTGGCGCGGATTCCGATGCTGTCGGCGATGCTGCACATGATGAAGGCGCCGGCCGAGATGTGGGGCCTCTCGCACCTGCATCACTTCCTGCAGCGCGGATTCGACGCCTTTGCTGGCATGCGGGGCGCGAGCGAATTCCTGGCGACCATTTCACGCCGGGAGTCGACGATCAACCGCCGGCTGTTCGCCGGCGAGGCCGATCCGTTCCGGCCGGTCGACTGACCGTGTGCGTTCAGCGAATCGTCAGCGTGCTACGCGGACGATTCGCGTCGCGCTCCAGCGGTCGTGCAGCAGGCGGCGCTGCGGATCGGAGAGGGCCGGCAGCATTGCCAGCGCAAAACCGGCTGCGAGTGCCGCAATGTCCCAGGCCGCGTGGGTCCGGAACAACGCGACGAATGCCAGGCCGGGCAGCCAGAGGTGCCAGGCCAGCACGTATCGGGCGATTGCGCGTGTGGCTGTCGGTGGGGCCGAGTCGGGTCCCACGACCCTCAGTCCCCAGGTCTTCAGCGCCAGCGTCTGGCCGCTGTGAACCCAGCACCAGACGAAGTAGCCCCCGATCGCGACGAACAGCACGATCTGCAGCACCACGCGTTTCCCGCCGTCGAGCGGATGAGTCCAGCGCAACGCCGCCAGCAGCGCGTAGCTGACGATGAAGACGACGCCGAAGAGCAGAACCGCTTCGTAGATCATCGCGGCCAGGCGCAGCAGCAGCCCGGCCGGGCGCTCTTCGCTGATTGGCGCGTTGGAGGCCACGAGGCCGATGGCTTGCGGTCGATTTCGGAGCTATCTGGACGGCGCGCCGGGCGGCGCGGCCACCGGATCGAGTTCAAGATCGCGGGTCGGCCGGCGTGGCGGCTCCTTCTTCTCCTTCTTCTTCCTGGAGGCCTGCGTGGCGAGTTCGCGTTTCTTGTCCTCCGGCAACTCCTGGTACTTCTGCAGCTTCTCCTGCCGCTGATCGGCGGGAAGCGCGTAGGCGCGCTTGAAGTTCTCGCGCAGTGTCTGCCGTTGTTCCGGCGTCAGCTTCGCGAACTCGGCCATGCGCTCCTGCATTCGCTGTTTTCCGTCGGGCGAGAGATTCGGATACCTGCCCGCGACCTCGAGCCACTTGCGCTTGCGCTCCGTCTCGATCGTGGGCCACATGCCGGCGAGCGGTGCCAATGCCTCACGTTGCGCCGGCGTCAGTTCATTCCAGGTTGGCCGGGTCGGAGCGGCCTTGACGGCCTTGCTGGGCGCCGGTGCGGCGGATTTGGCGGCGGGCTTCGGCGCAGTAGCGGGTGCCTGAGCCAGCGCCGGAACGCAGCAAATCAGAAGGCCGCCGAGGAGGGCACCGAGCGCCACGCGAGAGTTCACCGCGGATCCCGGATCAGAGTTCGTCGGTTTCGCCCTGGAGCAGGACGCTGAACCCCTTGTCGGCATAGGCGCCGATCGGCACCTCGTCGAGAAGAACCGCGAAGTCGAGGTCGGCAAGCTCCGAGATCCGGCGTTCCTCCTGCCACTGGTAGATGCCGATGAAACCGACGATCAGCGCGACCAGCGGAGTCACCAGGCCGAGGCCGCGCAGCCAGCTGTTGCTCGAGCGCGTCTCGAACGACGGCACTCCGGCGGTCTGACGCGCCGGCAGCCGGATGGTGGCGGGACCGGGAGCGCGCTGGCGCGCAAGGGCCGCCGATCGGGCCTTTTCGAGGCGGTAGGTGGTCGTGTAATCGAGGCGCTCCGTGGCTTCGTTCAGAGCCTGGCGGACGCGATATCCGAATTCGTTCTCGTTCATAGTGTTATGCCTCGAGCCCGCAAGGCCCGTGCCAGGGCGTGAGTCGCGCGGGAGCAATGGGTTTTTACACTCCCTTCGGAACAACCCATCACCGCGGCAGTTTCCGCCACGTCCATGTCTTCCCAGTAACGCATCAGGAAGGCCTCCCGTTGACGGGCCGGCAGACGAGCGACTTCTTCCTCGATGATGGCCACCACCTGGGACCGTTCGACCTTGTCGGCAGCGCTTTCGGCGCCTTCCGACCCGGACGCCGCTTCCAGAGTCTCAAGTGGATCCGAATCATCCTCTTCATCCTTGCCGGTCAATGCCGAGAAAAGCGTGATCCAGGTCGACCGAACCTTCTGGCGCCGGAAGAAGTCGTGGATGACGTTCTGCAGGATCCGTGTGAAGAGCGGCGGCAGTTCGGCCGAGGGCCGGTCACCGTAGTTTTCAGCCAGCTTCATCATCGCGTCCTGCACGATGTCGAGGGCGGCGTCGGCATCGCGGACCGCGAACTGGGCCTGCTTGAACGCGCGCCGTTCGACGCTGGCTAGAAAATCCGAAAGTTCTTCGCGGGAAGCCATCCATCGGGGTCGCGACAGGCTTTGAGGGCCGCCGGACCTGCCCGGAGCAAGGGACGAAGGGGCGGCGCATGCTAACAGACGGCTATCGCTGCATCAGAGCAAGCAGCGTCGAGCGTCGGACTCCTCGCCGCGAAGCAATTTGCACAAAGTTGTGCGGTGCAGTATCTTGTTCCGTTCTTGCAAAACAAGAGATTCAGCTTAGCGAATTCAGCCTATCCCGTTGTAATCGCGCAAAGCGCCCGCCGCACCGCCCGCCATAAGTGGGTAAGGAACGGCAACCGATCAATTTCCCGTGGACTTTGAGAGGCTCGGCAACATGCAACTCACCGGCGCAGAAATCGTCGTCAAGGCATTGCAGGATGAAGGCGTCACGCACGTCTTCGGCTACCCCGGAGGGGCGGTCCTGTACATCTACGACGAAATCTTCAAGCAGGACAAGTTTCAGCACATTCTGGTTCGGCACGAGCAGGCGGCGGTCCATGCCGCGGACGCGTATTCACGCTCCAGCCAGCGGGTCGGCGTTGCGCTCGTGACCAGCGGTCCGGGCGTGACCAATGCTGTTACCGGCATTGCGACTGCCTACATGGACTCGGTGCCGCTCGTCATCATCACGGGGCAGGTGCCGACCCACGCGATCGGCCTCGACGCGTTCCAGGAGTGCGACACCGTCGGTATCACGCG
>DAINBQ010000090.1:9373-11896 GCA_036732825.1 Burkholderiaceae bacterium
GTGCAGCTGCTGCTGGCGGCCGAGCGGCCGATGATCTACACGGGCGGCGGCGTGATCCTGTCGGATTCCGCGGACCTGCTGAACCGGCTGGTCAACACGCTCGGATTCCCGTGCACGAACACGCTGATGGGGCTCGGTGGCTTCAAGGCCAGCGATCCCAAGTTCGTCGGCATGCTGGGCATGCACGGCACCTACGAGGCGAACATGGCGATGCAGCACTGCGACGTGCTGATCGCCGTCGGCGCCCGCTTCGACGACCGCGTGATCGGTAATCCGAAGCACTTCGCCACCAATCCGCGCAAGATCATCCACATCGACGTCGATCCGTCGTCGATCTCCAAGCGGGTCAAGGTCGACATTCCGATCGTCGGCGACGTGCGCGAGGTCCTCGGCGAGCTGCTCCATCAGCTCGAGGCTTCCAGCGCCAGGCCCGATGCCGCCAAGCTCAAGGCGTGGTGGAGCCAGATCGACGAATGGCGCAAACGCGACTGCCTGCGCTACGAGCAGAACGGCGGACCGATCAAGCCGCAGTACGTCGTCGAGACGCTGTGGAAGGTCACGAAGGGGGATGCGTTCGTCACCTCCGACGTCGGGCAGCACCAGATGTGGGCCGCGCAGTACTACCGCTTCGACAAACCGCGCCGCTGGATCAATTCCGGCGGGCTCGGAACGATGGGCGTCGGGCTGCCGTACGCGATGGGTGTGCAGATGGCCAATCCGGGCGCCGATGTCGCGGTGATCACCGGCGAAGGGTCGATCCAGATGTGCATCCAGGAGTTGTCGACCTGCAAGCAGTACCGCCTGACGCCGAAGATCTGCAACCTGAACAATCGCTACCTCGGCATGGTGCGGCAGTGGCAGCAGATCGATTACGGCAGCCGTTATTCGGAGTCGTATGTCGATGCGCTGCCGGACTTCGTGAAGCTCGCCGAGAGCTACGGCCACGTCGGCATGCGCATCGAGAAACCGGCGGACGTCGAACCCGCGTTGCGCGAGGCGTTCACCAAGTACAAGGATCGGCTGGTTTTCCTGGACATCATCACCGACCAGAAGGAAAACGTCTGGCCGATGGTCAAGGCGGGCAAGGGACTCACGGAAATGCTGCTCGGATCGGAGGATCTATGAAGCCCCCCCACGCTCACTGCGTTCGCTTCCCCCTTTGGGGGCGTCGTGCCCTTCGGGCGGCCGGGCGGGCACGATGAGGCACATCATTTCGGTGCTGCTGGAAAACGAGCCGGGCGCGCTGTCGCGCGTGGTCGGACTGTTTTCCGCGCGCGGGTACAACATCGAGACGCTGACGGTGGCGCCGACCGAGGACGCGTCGCTGTCGCGCATGACAATTGTCAGTGTCGGGTCCGACGACGTGATCGAGCAGATCACCAAGCATCTGAACCGCCTGATCGAGGTCGTGAAGGTGGTCGACCTCACGGAAGGCGACTACATCGAACGCGAGCTGATGCTGATCAAGCTGCGCGCGGTGGGCAAGGAACGCGAGGAGATCAAGCGCATGGCGGACATCTTCCGCGGCCGCATCATCGACGTCACTGATCGCACCTACACGATCGAGCTCACCGGCAATGCCGGCAAGCTCGACGCGTTCATCCAGGCGGTGGACCGCGCTTCGATCCTCGAAACGGTCCGAACGGGCGGCTCCGGGGTCGGCCGGGGCGAGCGGATACTGAGGGTCTGACTTTTGCGGACGGCATGTGGCGGGCTCGACTGAACCGGTCCGCGTGCTCAGGCAGCGATACCTAAACTCGAAACGCAGGGGGATTTCATGAGGGTTTTTTACGACAAGGACGCGGACCTGTCGCTGGTCAAGGGCAAGAAGGTCACGATCGTCGGTTACGGATCGCAGGGCCATGCGCACGCGCAGAACCTGACGGATTCCGGAGTCAAGGTGACGATCGGCTTGCGCAAGGGCGGCGCTTCCTGGACCAAGGCCGTCAACGCAGGCCTCGCCGTCAAGGAGGTGGCCGACGCCGTCAAGGACGCAGACATCGTGATGATCCTGCTCCCGGACGAAAGCCACGCGCATGTCTACTACGACTCGATCGCGGCCAACATGAAGCAGGGCGCCGCGCTCGCCTTCGCGCACGGCTTCAACATTCACTTTGGTCAGATCCAGCCGCGGCCGGACCTCGACGTGATCATGATCGCGCCGAAGGCGCCTGGTCACACGGTGCGCTCGACCTACAAGCAAGGCGGCGGCGTGCCGAGCCTGATCGCCGTCCACAAGGACGCCTCGGGCATGGCGCGCGACCTCGCGCTTTCCTATGCATGCGCTATCGGAAGCGGCAAGGCCGGCATCATCGAGACCAACTTCCGCGAAGAGACCGAGACGGATCTGTTCGGCGAGCAGGTCGTGCTGTGCGGCGGTCTGGTCGAGCTGATCAAGGGCGGCTACGAGACGCTGACCGAGGCCGGATACTCGCCCGAGATGGCGTATTTCGAGTGCCTGCACGAGGTCAAGCTGATCGTCGACCTGATCTACGAGGGCGGCATCGCGAACATGAACTACTC
>DAINBQ010000091.1:0-11766 GCA_036732825.1 Burkholderiaceae bacterium
GAGGCTTGCGGCCCGCCTCGCTACACTTCGCCGCCTGTTTTCCCGGAGAGTGACATGATGATCTGGATGCGGCGCGTCGGCGTCGCCACATTGGCGTTGACGTGTTCGCTGGCGCTCGCGCAGAGCAAGGGCGCGGATTCCAGCAAGGCCGCGCCGGGTAGCGTCGAAGCACAGGTCGCGGCCCGCTTTGCCGAGAAATCGGGCGGCATGAAGCCGGACAAGGTCTTCCGCAGCCTCGGGGGACTGTACGAGGTCTTGGTTCGCGGCGAGCTCTATTACGTCGACAAGGACGTGAACTTCGTGCTTGCGGGCCGAATGTTCGATGCCCGCACGAAAGAGGACCTGACGCAGAAGCGGCTCGACACCGCTCTGAAGGTCGACTTCAAGTCGCTGCCGCTGGACCAGGCCGTGAAGACCGTGCGCGGCGATGGTTCGCGGGTGATGGTGACTTTCGAGGATCCGAACTGCCCATACTGCAAGAAACTGTGGACCAACCTGCAGGAACTGAAGAACGTCACGATCTACACGTTCCTGTATCCGATTCTCTCGCCCGATTCGCTCGAGAAGTCGAAGGGAATCTGGTGTGCGAAGGACCGCGCTGCGACCTGGGACGACTACATGGTGCAGGGCAAAGTTCCGCCGTCGGCTGCAGCAGAATGCAAGACCCCGCTCGAACAGAACGTCGCGCTCGGGCGCGACCTTGGTATCAATGGAACGCCGACGATCATCTTCGCCGACGGTTCACGCGCATCCGGCGCCTTGCCGATCGCGATGATCGAACAGCGGATGGCGGCCAAGAAGTAGTCAGCGCTTCAGCAGCGCCTCCGGGTTCACGCCTTTGGGCACGAGCACCCAGGCGCTGCCTTCGGTCCGCTGCCGCCCCGCACGCTCTCCTGCCTCGGCGCCGTAGCCCCAGAAGAAGTCGAAACGCAGCGGTCCGCGGATTGCACCGCCGGTGTCCTGCACGAGCATCGGCCGCGTCAGCGCTGCGCCCGCAGTCGGCTCCGTCGTCGCCAGCACCACGGGTGCGCCGGGGGGCACGAAGCGCGTATCAGCCGCCAGCGAATAGCCGGGAGTCAGCGCAACGCCCAGCGCGCCGACCGGGCCCGCCTGCGGATCGCCGAGCGGCAATTCGCGGAAGAAGACGTAGCTCGGATTGCGGTCAAGCAGTTCCTTCAATCGCGCCGGATTGCGTACGGTCCAGGACTTGATGCCCTGCATCGACGCCTGGTCGAGGGTGAGTTCTCCCTGCTCGACCAGCCAGCGACCGATCGAGCGGTACGGGTGGCCATTCTGGTCGCCGTAGCCGATGCGAACCATCTCGCCGTTCTCGAACTGCACGCGGCCAGATCCCTGGATCTGCAGGAAGAACGCCTCGATGGGGTCATCGACCCATACAAGCTCGCTGCCGGCCAGCGGATTCGCATCGGTGATCTCGCTGCGCGACGGATAGGGCACGACCCGGCGGCCCTGCAGCTTGCCGCGAAGTCGCATTTTCGAGAGATCGGGGTAGACGCTGGCGAGATCGACGATCAGCAGGTCGTCCGGCACGCGGTAAAGCGGCACTGGGTACCTCTCCGAGCGGACGCGGCTGCCGCGCAGCATCGGCTCGTAGTAACCGGTCACGAGCCCGGCGGTGCGGGTTTCGGTTTCCTTGCCGTCCTGCAGCCGCCGTTCGACGATGCGATAAGCGTCGAAGCGGGTGCCGAAGAACTGGCGGATAGCGACCGCACTCTGCGCATCGACCTCGGTCGACTGCGCACAGACATCACGCCAGGCATCGCGCCGTCCGAGCGTTCGGCACGACTGCAGGAACGCCGGCCATGCGTTGACCCAGTCACCGTCGGCCGTCGCAGGCAGCCCCGCGAAGTCGACACGGTCATAGCGTGCCGTAGTTTCGACCTTGGGCGGCACCGGCGGCGCAGGAACAGGCACGGGCTTGACCGCGCAGCCCGCGACCAGCAGCGCGGCCAGCACAACGGTCACCCTAGAATGCGGGAATGCCTTCTTTCCGATCATGTGGCTGATTCTGCTTGAGGCCGCGCTTGCGTTGGGCCTGCTTGTCTTCATCGTCTGGTGGACGATGCACAAGCCCGGGAAGTCGCGGCGCAAGAAGGACTAGTGCAGCGTGCGCGGCATCGACAGCACGAACTCCGGTATCGCCGCCTCGAAGCGCGTGCCGTCCTCGGCCACGAACAGATAGCTGCCCTTCATCGATCCGACCGGCGTCGGCAGCGGGCAGCCGCTCGTATATTCGAATGCTTCCCCGGGCTGCAGGATCGGCTGCTCGCCGACCACGCCTTCTCCCTTCACTTCCTCGATCCGGTTGTTACCGTCGGTGATGATCCAGTGGCGCGATACGAGCTGCGCCGTGGCCTCGCCGGTGTTGCGGATCGTCACCGTGTACGCGAAAACGAACTGTTCCTCGTCCGGATTGGAGTGCTCCGGCAGGAACTGTGGACGGACAGTGATCGAGAAGTCGTATTTGGGCATTACGGGTGGCGCAAGGTGCATCAGCTGTCGACCCTTAGAATAAACGCAGCTGACGAGGTTCCGATGACCACACCATCCCTGCGTATCGCCCCCAGCATACTGTCCGCCGACTTTGCCCGTCTGGGCGACGAAGTCCGCGCGGTCGTGGCGGCCGGAGCCGACTGGATCCACTTCGACGTCATGGATAACCATTACGTTCCGAACCTCACGATCGGCCCTCTCGTTTGTGAAGCCATCCGGCCGCTGGTCGAAGTTCCGATCGACGTCCACCTGATGGTGAAGCCGGTCGACCGCATCGTGCCGGACTTCGCGAAGGCGGGCGCGAACATCATTACCTTCCATCCCGAAGCCTCGGACCACATCGATCGCACGCTCTCGCTGATCCGTGATTCGGGCTGCAAGGCCGGACTGGTGTTCAACCCCGCGACGTCCCTCGCTCACATGGATCACGTGATGGACAAGCTCGACCTCGTGCTGCTGATGTCCGTGAACCCGGGCTTCGGCGGCCAGAAGTTCATCGCCGAGTCGCTGCGCAAGCTGGCGGCGGCGCGTGCGAAGGTCGATGCCTATCGACGCGAAACCGGGCGCCAGATCCTGGTCGAGATCGATGGTGGCGTGAAGGTCGACAACATCGCGGAGATTGCGCGCGCCGGTGCCGACACCTTCGTCGCGGGCAGTGCGATCTTCGGCGCGCGTGACGCCGATGGCGGTTATCGCGGCGTTGTGACCCGCCTGCGCGAAGCGCTGGCGAACGCATGAGCGAGAGGTTCGCTGCGCGCGGTGTGCTGATCGACCTCGACGGCACGCTGCTCGACACCGTTCCCGACCTCGCGGCGGCGGTCAACGCGATGCGTGCCGAACTCGGCCGCCCGCCGTTGCCGGTCGACACCGTGGCCACCTATGTCGGCAAAGGCGCCGACGTGCTGGTCCACCGTGCACTGACGGAGTCGATCGATGGTCGGACCGACGAGGCTTCGTTCCAGCGCAGCAAGGCCTCGTTCTATCGGCATTACCGCACGGTCAACGGCCACCGTTCCGTCGTGTTCCCCGGCGTGCGCGATGCACTGGCCGATCTCCGCAACAAAGGGATCGCGCTGGCGTGTGTCACCAACAAGCCGGGCGAGTTCACGCACGAACTGCTGGCGCGCGTCGGCCTGGGCGCTGAGTTCAACGCGGTCGTGTCGGGCGATGACACGATCGACAAGAAGCCGCACCCGGCGCCGATGCTGCGGGCCTGCGAACTGCTCGGCCTGCCGCCGGGCGAAACGACAATGGTCGGCGATTCGCTGAACGACGTGCTGTCGGCGCGCGCGGCCGGCTGCCGCGTCATCGTCGTCGAGACCGGCTACAACGAAGGCCAGCCGGTCGGCGAGCTGCCGGCCGATGCTATAGTTCCCACGCTGCTCGACGCGGCTCGGCTGATCGAGCCGATGCCGGCATGATCACTCCGAAACATCCGGTTCGACACCTCACTTCCGATTTGCGATGAGTCTGTTCGACGAGACCTACCTGATCGTCCTGGGCGCGTGGCGCAAGGCCCGCCGGCTGCGGCACGCCCAGGGGGCGTGGTCCTGGCGTCGCTGACGCGCCCGCCGTGCCTGCACGGCCTTTCCTCGTCGTTCCCTCCCGCGCCACCGCGCGGACCAGTCCCGAATCGGTGTGAAAAGTGACTGAACTCGAATTCAAGGCCCTTGCCTCGCAGGGCTACAACCGCATCCCGCTGATCGCGGAGAGCTTCGCGGATCTTGAAACCCCTTTGTCGCTGTATCTGAAACTCGCGAACGAGCCGAACACGTTCCTGCTCGAGTCTGTCGTCGGCGGCGAACGCTTCGGCCGCTATTCGTTCATCGGGCTCGCGGCGCGCACGGCCGTGCGTTCGACGCTCCGTGCGGACAGGCCGGTCACCGAGATCGTCGAGCGCGGGCGCGTCACGCAGGTTATCGAGGGCGATCCGCTGGAAGCGATCGGCAACTACGCAGCGCAGTTCAAGGTCGCGGTGCGGCCCGGGCTGCCGCGCTTCGCCGGCGGGCTGGCCGGCTATTTCGGCTACGACACCGTGCGCGTCATCGAGAAGAAGCTCGTGGCGCCGAAGCCCGATGACCTCGGCGTGCCGGACATCCTGCTGCTGCTGGCCGAGGAAGTGGCGGTCATCGACAACCTCGCCGGCCGCATCTACCTGATCGTCTATGCGGACCCGCATCAGCCCGAAGCGTATGTGCGTGCGAAGCAGCGCTTGCGCGAACTGAAGACGCGGCTGATGCGCCCGATCGAGCCCCCGCATTCGCGCGCCAGCGTGCGGCGCGAGGAATACCGCGAGTTCGCGAAGCCCGACTACCTGGCGGCCGTCGCAAAGGCGAAGGAGTACATCGCCGCCGGAGACGTGATGCAGGTGCAGGTCGGCCAGCGCATCCGCAAGCCGTACGCGGATTCGCCGCTCTCGCTTTACCGCGCGCTGCGCACGCTGAATCCGTCGCCTTACATGTATTTCTACAACTTCGGCGACTTCCATGTCGTCGGCGCATCGCCCGAGATCCTGGTGCGCAGCGAGGACCGCCAGGGGCTGCGCTATGTCGCGATCCGTCCGATCGCCGGCACGCGGCCGCGCGGCTCGACGCCGGAACACGACGCCGTGCTGGCCGCGGAACTCGCCGCCGATCCGAAGGAGCGCGCCGAGCACCTGATGCTGATCGACCTTGCGCGCAACGACATCGGGCGCATAGCAGAGACGGGCACCGTCCGGGTCACCGAGCAATACGTGATCGAGAAGTATTCGCATGTGCAGCACCTCGTCAGCCATGTCGAAGGCGTGCTGAAGCCCGGCATGACGAATCTCGACGTGCTGCGCGCGACCTTTCCGGCGGGCACGCTCTCGGGCGCACCCAAGGTGCGCGCGATGGAAATCATCGACGAACTGGAACCGGTGAAGCGCGGCATCTACGGCGGCGCGGTCGGCTACCTCAGCTTTGCCGGGGACATGGATCTCGCGATCACGATCCGCACCGCGGTGGTCAAGGACAACGTGCTGTACGCGCAGGCGGCCGCCGGCATCGTCGCCGACTCGGTTCCGGAAAACGAGTGGAAGGAGACGGAAGCGAAGGCACGCGCGGTGCTGCGCGCCGCCGAACAGGTCGAAGACGGGTTCGATGCCGAATAGGGAACCGTCATGCTGCTGATGATCGACAACTACGACAGCTTCACCTACAACCTCGTGCAGTATTTCGGCGAGCTCGGCGAAGACGTCCATGTGTTCCGCAACGACGAGATCACACTGGATGAGATCGAACGGCTCGCGCCGGCGCGGATCTGCATTTCTCCCGGACCCTGTACGCCGAACGAGGCGGGAGTGTCGGTGCCGCTGCTGCAGCGCTTCGCCGGGCGCATGCCGATCCTGGGCGTCTGCCTCGGGCATCAGGCGATCGGCCAGGCCTTCGGCGGCCATGTCGTGCGCGCGCAGACGCTGATGCACGGCAAAACCTCGCCGATCGAGCACACCGGCAGCGGCGTCTTCACCGGACTGCCAAGCCCGTTCGAGGCGACGCGTTATCACTCGCTCGCGGTCGAGCGCGCCACGCTTCCGGAATCGCTGGAAATCACTGCGTGGACCGCGGACGGCGAGATCATGGGCCTGCGGCACAAGACGTTGCCGGTGGAGGGCGTGCAGTTCCATCCGGAGTCGATCGCGACCGAGCACGGCCACGCGATGCTGCGCAATTTCCTGGAGCTGAAATGTCGATAACCCCCACGCAGGCCCTCGTGCGCTGCATCGAGCATCGCGAGATCTTCCAGGACGAGATGCTGTCGCTCTGGCGGCGGCTGATGAGCGGCGAGCTGACGCCGGTACAGATCGCCGCGCTGCTGATGGGGCTGCGCGTGAAGAAGGAGACGATCGGCGAGATCGCGGCCGCGGCACAGATCATGCGCGAGTTCTCGACCAAGGTGGAACTCGCGGACCGCACGCATCTCGTCGACCTGTGCGGCACCGGCGGTGACGCGGCCGGCACGTTCAACATCTCGACCGCTGCGATGTTCGTTGCGGCCGCCGCTGGCGCCAGTGTGGCCAAGCACGGCGGGCGCAGCGTTTCCTCGGGTTCCGGCAGCGCTGACGTGCTGGAAGCGCTGGGCGCCAACATCATGCTGCCGCCCGACCGCGTCGGCGCCTGCATCGAGGAGACCGGCATCGGTTTCATGTTCGCTCCGAGCCATCATGCGGCGATGAAACACGCTGCGCCGGTGCGCAAGGAACTCGGCGTGCGCACGATCTTCAACATCCTGGGGCCGTTGACGAATCCGGCCGGCGCGCCGAATCAGGTGATGGGGGTGTTCCACCCGGACCTGGTCGGCATCCAGGTGCGCGCCCTGCAGCAGCTCGGCTCCAACCACGTGCTGGTCGTCTACGGCAAGGACGGCATGGACGAAGTGTCGCTCGGCGCCGCGACGATGGTGGGCGAGCTGAAGGACGGCAGCGTGCGCGAATACGAGATTCACCCGGAAGACTTCGGCCTCAGCATGGTCTCGAACCGCGGGCTGAAGGTCGGCAACGCGATGGAGTCGAAGGCAATGGTGCTCGAAGCGCTCGACAACCTCGACGGCACGCCGCGCGAGATCGTCGTGCTGAACGCCGGCGTGGCGCTTTATGCGGCAAACGTCGCGGATTCGATCAGCGACGGCATCGCGCGCGCCCGTTCGGCCGTCGCCAGTGGCGCCGCGCGCAGCAAGCTCGATCACTTCGTCGCGACCACCCGCAAGCTCGCCGTGTAGGACAGGAGAAATCGGGGTCAGACCCCGATATTGAATGAATCGGGGTCTGACCCCGATTTTCACGATGAGCGACATCCTCGAACGCATTCTCGCGACGAAGCGGGCGGAAGTGGAGCAGGCGCGGCAGCGCCGGCCACTGGCCGAGCTGCAGCGGGCGGCAGCCGCGCGCGACGACGGCCGCGACTTCGTGGGCGCGCTGCGCGCAAAACTCGAGCGCCAGCAGCCGGCGGTGATCGCTGAAATCAAGAAGGCCAGCCCATCGAAGGGGGTCCTGCGTGCGGACTTCGACCCGGCGTCGATCGCTGCCAGTTACGCGAGGCATGGAGCGGCCTGCCTGTCGGTGCTGACCGATGTCCAGTATTTCCAGGGCGCACCCGGATACCTGCAGGCAGCCCGCGAAGCGAGCGGCCTTCCGGCACTGCGCAAGGACTTCGTCGTCGATCTCTACCAGGTGTACGAATCGCGCGCGCTGGGCGCCGATGCGATCCTGCTGATCGTCGCGGCACTGTCCGATGGGCAGCTCGCCGCCTTCGAGGCCGCCGCGCACGAACTCGGCATGGCGGTGCTGGTCGAGGTCCACGATGAAGCCGAACTCGACCGCGCGCTTGCGCTGACGACGCCACTGATCGGCATCAACAACCGGAATCTGCGTACGTTCGAGACCTCGCTCGCGACGACGATCGATCTGCTGCCGCGAATTCCCGTCGGCCGCATCGTCATCACCGAGAGCGGCATCCTCGCGCCGTCCGATGTTGCGCGCATGCGTGCGGCCGGCGTCCACGCCTTTCTCGTCGGCGAGGCTTTCATGCGCGCGCCCGACCCCGGTGCCGAACTGGCGCGCCTGTTCGAGTGATCGAAAGCGTCGGCCTACCCGGTTGGGAGCGCTGGGTCGAATCGTTCTTCGCGTCAGAGGAAGGCCAGCGACTGTCTGCGTTCCTCGCCGAGCGCCGGGCGGCTGGAGCGAAGATCTATCCATCGCAGCCGCTCAACGCGCTGACGCAGACACCTTTCGATTCGGTCCGCGTCGTGATCCTCGGCCAGGATCCTTATCACGGGGAAGGCCAGGCGCACGGCCTCGCGTTTTCGGTGCCGCATGGAGTTCGGCCGCCGCCGAGCCTGCGCAACATTCTCGCCGAGGTGAAGCGCGATCTCGGACGCGAGCCCGACCCGAACGCGCTCGTCGACTGGGCGCGCCAGGGCGTGCTGCTGCTCAACGCAGTTCTGACCGTCGAGGAAGGGCTGCCGGGAAGTCATGCGGGCAAGGGCTGGGAGGCACTCACCGACACGCTGGTACGTGCGCTGGCGGCCGATCCACGGCCCAAGGTCTTCCTGCTGTGGGGTGCCTTTGCACAGGCGCGCGGAGCAGGAATCGGAGAGCCCCACCTGGTGTTGCGGGCGAATCACCCGTCACCGTTGTCGGCGCGCCGTCCGCCCGCGCCCTTCTTCGGTTGCGGACACTTTTCCCGCGCCAACGCATTCCTCGCCGCGAACGGGCGCGGAACGATCACATGGTACTGACGGTCGGTTGCTAGCGGCCGGGCCCGAGCCAGCGGGCCCGCAGCCGGCGTGCAGTGGGCGCCGCTTTCGGGTCGACATCGAGCGCGATCCTGTGCGGTGGCTGCGTTGCAAGCCTGAGTTCGAAACGCATCAGTTGCTCGTGCCGGAAAACGAGGACCTCGACGATGTCACCCGTCGCGTAGCGCGCGAGCAGCGCGTCGAGATTGCCGGGCGTGACGCGCAATCCGTCCAGCGCGACGACGATGTCATTGGCCGACAGCCCGGCCGCCTGTGCCGGCGACCCGTCGTGGACATGGGTCAGCCTGCAGTCGCCGCTGGAATTCGCTGTCCTGACACCCAGCAGCGCGAAGTGTGCGAGATCGAGTGCCGGTTTCCGTGCACAACGCACGCCGAACGGTTCGAGCAGGGCCGCATAGTTAGGGTCGCGCGTGCCTTCGGCCCACTCGACGATCGACGACGCAAGCGGCAGACCGGTCGCATCCTCGGCGATGCGGACGAACTCCTCCTCGGTCACGCCCGCATAGTCCGGCCCGGCAGCCTTGAATTGCTTCCAGAGCAGTCGCATCACGTCGTCCAGCGAGCGTCGTCCGGCGGTCCGGGCGCGGATCGTCGCATCGAGCGCCAGCGCGACCAGCGAGCCCTTCTGGTAGTAGCTGACGACGCTGTTCGGCGCGTTCTCGTCCTGCCGGTAGTACTTGATCCATGCGTCGAAGGAGCTGTCGGCGACGCTCTGCTTGAGCCGGCTCGAGCGCTGCGAGACGACCGTCATCGTCCGCGCGATCGTCTCCAGGTACTGGGCCTCGGTCAGCAGTCCCGCGCGCGCGAGCAGCAGATCGTCGTAATACGAGGTGAATCCCTCGAAGACCCACAGCAGCCGCGTGTAGTTCTCCTGCGTCAGATCGTACGGAACGAAATCCGCGGGCCGGATGCGTTTGACGTTCCAGGCATGGAAGTATTCGTGGCTGGCCACACCGAGAAACGATCTATACGCCTCGGTCGAGTCCTTCATGCCGACGAATGGCACTCCCTCGCGCTTGCAGATCAGCGCCGTCGAGTTGCGGTGCTCCAGCCCGCCGTAGCCGTCGCCGAACGCCAGCGTCAGGAACGTGTAGCGCGCAAACGGCGCGCGGCGGCTGCGCGGCTCGAAGAGTTTGACCTGGGCCTCGCAGACGCGTGCGAGGTCGGCGGTCAGCCGCTTCATGTCGAGGCGGGGAACGCTTCCGGTCACGACGATCTCGTGCGGCACGCCGAAAACGTCGAAGCGACCCAGCTCGAAGTCGCCCATTTCGACCGGGCTGTCGATCAGCTCGTCATAGTCGGCCGCTTCATAGGTTCCGAATCCCAGCCGGCGCGTGCCGCGCGCCGGAGCGAGGCCGGTGGCGACCCGCCAGCCCTGGTAGCGGGCGCCCGCCGGCGGCAGGATGTCGACGCGGCAGCGCTCGTGCTCGAACCCGATCGGCAGCAGGAACACACAGGCGCCGTTGAAAAATCCATGGGTCTGGTCCAGATGCGCGGCGCGCACCGAGAGGTCCCACGCGTAGACCTCGTAGGCGACCTCGAGCGATCCCTTGGCCGGTGCGGCCCGCCAGGTGTGCTTGTCGAGTTTCGTGAGCGGGACCTTGCGGCCGCCGGCCAGCGCAGTGATGCGAACGATGTGCCGCGCGAACTCCCGGATCATGTAGCTGCCGGGAACCCACGCCGGCAACATGAAGAGCTGGCCCTGCGGGTCCGGCTTCTCGACGCGGCAGATCACATGGAACAGGTGGGCGCCGGGGTCGGCCGGGCGAATCGCGTAGTGGGTCATCGAGGGCCGCGAGTGTAGCCGCGCGCGGATTCCGCGCGTGGCGATCAGCTGCGCAACACGCCCAGGACTTCGGAGCGGAACTCGCGCTGATAGAGCAGGTAGACGATGCCGGCCGTGCCGACGGCGAATGCAATCGGTGATGAAAACCAGAGCATGACCGCGAATGACATGTAGTAGGCGCGCAGTCCGTCGTTGAAGGACTCGGCGGCCAGGCCGACGACGCGCGCTGCGCGGTCCGCGTATTCGTCGCGGGAGGCTTCGCCCCGCTCGAAGATCCTGAAGTCGGGCATCGAAGCGATCAGCAGTGCGACGAACGTGTATTGCCGTAGCGACCACGTGAAGCGGAAGAATGCAAACACGAACACGCCGGTCAGCACCAGCAGCTTGATCTCGAACACCGCGGCGCTCGTCCGGGCGGCAAACGGCAGTTCCTTGACCAGTTCAGCCGCCTTGTCGGTCGTGCCGAGCAGCGCAAGCAGGCCGCCGATGATCAGGATCGTCGTCGACGCGAAGAACGATGGACTGCTCGACAGGTTCTGCACGACGACACCGTCGATCACGCGATTCTCGCGACCTGTCGTCTGCAGCATCCACATGCGGCGATGCCGATTCGTCGTCGCGAGCAGCGACCCCTTCGTCGCGGCGCGCCGGTGGGCGAACATCGCGTAGCCGACCCAGGCGAACAACATCCACGCCAGTGCGAGCCAGTCGGAAGCCGGCAGCACGGCGAACGCGTTCAGCAGCTTCATGCCGGCACCACATCGAAAGCGAGCGACAACCGCGTCTCGTCAGAGGAAAACGGCGCGGTGCCGTGCCAGAGGTAGGACGGAAAGAGCACGAGTCGACCCGGCTCCGGCCGCACCCAGCGTTCAGGCTCGAGCGCAGGACGCGTCCTGAATATCGGGCGTCCGAATCCGAGCCATCCCTGCCGGTCGCGCGCGACAGCGCTTGGGGTTTCGACGTAGAACGCCGACGAGAGCCAGCCCTGCGGGTGGATGTGGTCGATGTGGTAATCCGATGCACGCAGCCGGACCGACCAGGCGCCCTTGATCCGATACGCGCCCGTATTGCGTGAGCGCAGCGGATCGTCGCCGGTGCCGATCGCGGCCATGTAGTCGCGGATCGGAGCGTCGATCGCGCGGAAGAATGCCTTGATCGCAGGGTCTTCGGAGTACAGCAGTGGCTGCGTCGTC
>DAINBQ010000092.1:0-11742 GCA_036732825.1 Burkholderiaceae bacterium
AGGAACTGCGTGTAGCTCACGGTCTCCGCCGGCTTCTGCCGGCTTTCGAACTGCTTGAAGACCGTGAACAGGACAAGCGCGATCACCATCCAGATGGCGGCTTTCGCGAACATGTTGTTGTTCAAGGTGAGGCTCCTTAAGGCGGCCCGGGCTCGGACCTTCGAATTGTCGGCTCGATCGCCGGCAATCTGCTTGATTTCATTCTAATCCCGGCAAGCTCTCCCAAGATCCGAAATGGGGGCGGCGAGCTGCGTATTTCAAGGTGGCCGCTCCCTGCGAGCCCGGAAATCCCGGATTCACGTGCGCAAGCCGCGTGCCAGCAGATAAACCTCCGCCGAGGTTTCGCGCGATGCCGCAGGCTTGCGCACGGCAACGGTCCGGAACACACGCTTCAGCTGCTCCACATACTGACTGTAGCCGCTGCCCTGAAACGCTTTGACGAGAAATGCACCCTCCGGTTTCAGATGCCGGCGGGCAAATTCCAGTGCCAGCTCGGCCAGATGCAGGCTGCGCGCTGCGTCGACAGCCGCAATGCCCGATAGGTTGGGCGCCATGTCCGACAAAACAAGGTCGACCGGCCCCGCAAGCAGGTCGGCCAACTGGCGCTCGACCGCCTCCTCGCGGAAATCCCCTTGGACGAAGTCGACATTCGGAATCGGCTCCATCGGCAGGATATCGAGCGCCACGATGCGACCGCTGGGTTCGCCGCCGCGCGCGGTCAGGCGCTGGCGCACGACCTGCGACCAGCTGCCGGGAGCGGCGCCGAGGTCGACAACGCTCAGGCCCGGGCGCAGCAGCCGATCCCTGTCGTCGATCTCGGACAGCTTGTACGCGGCGCGCGAACGCAAACCTTCCTGCACCGAGCGCTTGACGTACGGGTCGGTGACGTGGCGCCGGATCCACTCCGGGTTCGACCGGTGCTTTTTCTTCGCTTGCGGCATCGAGTTTGGAGATTCGGATTTACCTGCGAGACCAGCGTTCCGCGGCTAGACTTGTTGCGGAGGTTGCCATCATGGCCGAGATCGAACTGACGCCAAAACAGAGGCAGACACTGAAGGCGCAAGCCCACGGCCTCAAACCGGTCGTGCTGCTGGGATCGGCGGGACTGTCGGCGTCAGTGCTGAAGGAGGTCGACCGCGCCCTCCTCGCCCACGAACTGATCAAGGTGAAGGTGCCGGGCGACGATCGTGACGAGCGAGACCGCATCTTCACGACGGTCGCCGACCACCTGTCGGCGGCCCGGGTGCAGGCGATCGGCAAGCTGCTCGTGCTGTTCCGACCGTCGCCTCAGAAGCAGGAGGCGGAAGAGGCAAAGAGAGTCGCCACACGGTCGCCGAAGGCGCCCGCGCGAGGCCCGATCGGGGCTCCCCCGCAGCGTGCCGGCCGTTCTGCCCCCCAGCGCCGCGATGTCGAGCGCGTGAATCGCGTGCCGGCCCCGCGGCGCGATCCCGGCGCGGCGACCCGCGCAGCCGGCCGGACCAATGCGCCACGCGGCAAGCGCGGGCGCTGAACGTCCGTCCGCCTATTCGTAGCTGACTGAAACGATTGTGTAGCCGCGCCTGCCCGCCGGGGCAAGCACTTCGGCCAGATCGCCTTCGCTCTTGCCGATCAGCGCCCGTGCGATCGGGCTCGACACTGATACCAGTCCTGCCTTGATGTCGGCCTCGTCGTCGCCGACGATCTGGTACTTGACCATTTCCCCCGAGAACTCGTCCTCGAGTTCGACCGTCGCGCCGAAGACGACCCGCCCGGCGGCATCGACTGTCGCCGGATCGATGATCTGCAGCGCCGACAGCTTGCCTTCGAGCTCGGCGATTCGGCCCTCGATGAAGCCCTGCCGCTCGCGCGCGGCGTCGTATTCGGCATTCTCGGAGAGATCGCCCTTCTCACGCGCCTCTTTGATCGCCTGGATGATGGCCGGACGGTCGACACCGCGCAGTCGCTGCAGCTCGGTCTTCAGCTTTTCGGCGCCGCGAGCGGTGATCGGAATGGCACGCATGTCGGATTCGGTTACTCAAAACGCGAGGGAAAAACAAAGCCCCGGCAGTGCCGGGGCCGCGGTGCGAATGTAGCCAAACGCCATCGCCGGCGCAACTAAGCGCCGGCCGCTCAGGCGCGCTTCTGCTTCGGCGCTTCGCTCGATTGCAGGCTGCGGTGCAGGCCCTGCAGGTCGTAGACCTCGAGGTGATCGAGGTGCTTCATTCCCTCGATCGCGGCACGGCCACCCGCCATCGTCGTGTAATACGTGACCCGCTGGGCCAGCGCAGTGGTCCGGATCGAGCGCGAGTCGGCGATCTGGCTGCGGACCTCGCTGACCGTCGTGATGACCAGGTGAATGTCGCCATTTTTCAGCAGGTCGACGACATGTGGGCGCCCGTCTTTCACCTTGTTGACGGTCCCGACCGGAATTCCTGCCTGCTCGATCGCCTGCGCGGTGCCGCGCGTCGCGACCAGCCCGTAGCCCATCTCGTGCAGCAGCTGTGCAACTGCGATCGCTTTCGGTTTGTCGAGGTCTTTCACGCTGAGGAAGACCGTGCCGCGCTCGGGCAGCGACGCGCCCGCTGCCAGCTGCGATTTGAAAAGCGCCTCCCCGAATGTCATGCCGACACCCATCACTTCGCCGGTCGAGCGCATCTCGGGTCCGAGCAGCGGATCCACGCCGGGGAACTTCGCGAAGGGGAATACCGCTTCCTTGACCGAGAAATACGGCGGCACGACTTCCTGGGTGACTCCCTGCTGATCGAGGGATCTGCCAACCATTGCCAGCGCTGCGACCTTCGCCAGGGGCAGGCCGGTTGCTTTCGAGACGAACGGCACCGTGCGCGACGCGCGCGGGTTGACTTCGAGCACGTAGATCGCGCTTTGTCCTTCATGGGTCTGGATCGCGAACTGCACGTTCATCAGCCCGACAACATTCAGCGCGCGGGCCATCTGCTCGGTCTGGCGCTTCAGCTCGTCGATCGTGGCGGGTGCCAGTGAATACGGCGGCAACGAACACGCGGAATCCCCCGAATGCACGCCGGCCTGCTCGATGTGCTCCATGACGCCGCCGATCAGCACGCGCCGGCCGTCGGCCACGCAGTCGACGTCCACCTCGATCGCGTCGTCGAGGAAGCGGTCGAGCAGTACGGGCGAGTCGTTGCTGACCTTGACCGCTTCGCGCATGTAGCGCTCCAGGTCGCGCGGCTCGTGCACGATGTCCATCGCGCGGCCGCCCAGCACATAGCTCGGCCGCACGACCAGCGGATAGCCGATCTCTTCCGCCAGCCGCAGCGCGTCAGCTTCGGTACGCGCGGTTCGATTCGGCGGCTGCTTGAGCCCGAGTTGCTGCAGCAGCTTCTGGAATCGCTCTCGATCTTCCGCGATGTCGATCGAATCCGGCGAGGTGCCGATGATCGGAACACCGTGGGCTTCGAGGTCGCGCGCGAGCTTGAGCGGCGTCTGCCCGCCGTACTGCACGATGACGCCGTACGGCCGCTCCCTGTCGACGATCTCGAGCACGTCTTCCAGCGTGACCGGCTCGAAGTACAGGCGGTCCGAGGTGTCGTAGTCGGTCGACACGGTCTCCGGATTGCAGTTGACCATGATGGTCTCGAAGCCGTTTTCGCGCAGCGCAAATGCGGCGTGCACGCAGCAGTAATCGAACTCGATTCCCTGGCCGATCCGGTTCGGCCCGCCTCCGAGCACGATCACTTTTTTCCGATCGGTCGGGTCCGCCTCGCACTCTTCCTCGTACGTCGAATACAGGTAGGCGGTGGTCGTCGCGAACTCGGCGGCACAGGTGTCGACGCGTTTGAACACCGGCCGCACTCCGAGCGCGAGGCGTGCGGTGCGCACGTCGGCCGGCGTGGCCGACATCAGCTTCGCAAGGCGCCGGTCCGAGAACCCCTTGCGCTTCAGGTAACGCAGTTCCTCGGCGCCCAGTTGCGCAAGCGCGCGCTCCTTCAGCCGCCCTTCGATCTGTACCAGTTCCTCGATCTGTGCGAGGAACCAGGGGTCGATCGCGGTTTCCTCGAACACCTCGGTCAGCGTCATGCCGTTGCGGAAGGCATCGGCGACGAACCAGATCCGGTTCGGCCCAGGCTCGCCGATCTCCTCGGTAATCTCGTCGCGGTCGCTCGAGATTTCGTCCAGTCCGTCGACCCCGACCTCGAGACCGCGCAGTGCCTTCTGGAACGACTCCTGGAACGTGCGGCCGATCGCCATCACCTCGCCGACCGATTTCATCTGCGTCGTCAGGTGGTTGTCGGCCTGCGGGAACTTCTCGAACGCGAAGCGCGGCACCTTGGTGACGACATAGTCGATCGTCGGCTCGAACGACGCCGGAGTCGCGCCGCCGGTGATCTCGTTGCGCAGTTCGTCGAGCGTGTAACCGACCGCGAGCTTCGCCGCGACCTTGGCAATCGGGAAGCCGGTCGCCTTCGACGCCAGCGCAGACGACCGCGAAACGCGCGGGTTCATCTCAATGACGATCATGCGCCCGGTTTTCGGGTCGATCGCGAACTGAACGTTGGAGCCGCCGGTGTCGACGCCGATCTCGCGCAGGATCGCGATCGAAGCATTGCGCATCAACTGGTATTCCTTGTCGGTCAGCGTCTGCGCCGGCGCCACCGTGATCGAGTCGCCCGTGTGGACACCCATCGGGTCCAGGTTCTCGATCGAGCAGATGATGATGCAGTTGTCCGCCTTGTCGCGGACGACCTCCATCTCGAATTCCTTCCATCCGAGCAGCGACTCCTCGATCAGCAGCTCATTGGTCGGAGACAGATCCAGGCCGCGCGTGCAGATGGCCGTGAATTCCTCGATGTTCCACGCGACGCCGCCGCCGGTGCCCCCCAGTGTGAAGCTCGGACGGACGACCACCGGGAATCCCATCGTCGCCTGCACCTCCAGCGCATCCTGCATCGAACGGGCAATGCCTGAACGAGCCGACGCGAGTCCGATGCGCGTCATCGCCTCCTTGAACTTCAGGCGATCCTCGGCCTTGTCGATCGCGGCCGGAGAGGCGCCGATCAGTTCCACGCCGTACTTGTCGAGTACGCCGTGCTTGTGCAGTTCCATCGCGCAGTTCAGCGCGGTCTGGCCTCCCATCGTCGGCAGGATCGCGTCGGGCCGTTCCTTCGCGATCACGCGCTCGACGACCTGCCAGGTGATGGGCTCGATGTAGGTGACATCCGCCATCTCCGGGTCGGTCATGATCGTCGCCGGATTGCTGTTGACCAGGATGACCTTGTAGCCCTCGTCACGCAGTGCCTTGCATGCCTGCGCGCCCGAGTAGTCGAACTCGCACGCCTGGCCGATGACGATCGGGCCCGCGCCGATGATCAGGATGCTCTTGACGTCAGTGCGCTTGCCCATCAGGCGTAATTCCCGGGCGCCAGGCGACGCTCGACGAGCTCGATCAGGATGTGGATGACCTTGATGTGCAGCTCCTGCACGCGGTCTGCGTACTTTCCCCCGGGGGTGACGATCGGGACGTCGGCCAGCTGCGCGAGCGGCGTACCTGGCTTGCCGGTCAGGCCAATGACCTTCATTCCGAGCTGCTGCGCGACTTTCGCCGCGGCGAGCACGTTCTTGCTCGTGCCGCTGGTCGAGATCGCGAGCAGGACGTCGCCGGCGCGACCATGGGCTTCGATGTAGCGCGCGAAGACCTGCTCGTAGCCGTAATCGTTGCCGACGCAGCTCAGGTGACCGGGGTCACTGATCGCGAGCGCCGCGTACCCGGGACGGTTGTCGCGGAATCGTCCGGTCAGCTCTTCCGCGAAGTGCATCGCATCGCACATCGATCCGCCATTGCCACACGAATAGGCACGACCGCCGGCGGCGAAGGCATTCGCCAGCAGCTCGCCTGCCGCGGCGATGTTCGCGAGCGCCGCTTCGTCGGCCATCAGATTTTTCAGGCTGCCCGCAGCTTCCTCGAGCGCAGCGCGAATTGCTGAAATGTCGTTCATCGCGCCTCCATCAGCCGGATGAAGTCATCGAAGAGGTCGCCGATGTCGTGCGGCCCGGGGCTGGCCTCCGGATGTCCCTGAAAGCAGAAGGCCGGAGCGTCGTTCAGCGCGAACCCCTGCAGGGAGCCGTCGAACAGCGATTGATGAGTGATGCGGGCGTTGGCTGGCAGGGACTTCTCATCGACCGCGAACCCGTGGTTCTGGCTGGTGATGTAGACCCTGCGGGTCGCGAGGTTCACCACCGGGTGGTTGGCGCCGTGATGTCCGAACTTCATCTTCAGCGTGCGTCCACCGACCGCGAGCCCCATGATCTGCTGGCCCAGGCAGATGCCGAACGTGGGCAGCTTGCGCGCGATGAACTCTCGCGTGGCTTCAACCGCGTAGGTGCAGGGCTCGGGGTCACCCGGCCCGTTGGACAGGAAGATGCCGTCCGGCTTCAACGCCAACACGTCGCTGGCCTTGGTCTGCGCCGGGACGACGGTGATCCGGCAGCCCCGGTCGGCCAGCAGACGCAGGATGTTGCGCTTGATCCCGAAGTCATAGGCAACGACATGGAACCGATGAGCCTCCGGCTGCACGTATCCGGGTGTGCCATCGGCGCGCGCCAGGCGCCAGCTGCCTTCGGTCCATTCGTAGGGCTCACGCGTGCTGACGACCTTGGCCAAATCCTGCCCGGCCATGCCCGGGTAGGAGCGCGCACGTTCCAGTGCGCGAGCGATATCGGCGTCGGTGAGCGGAGCGCCTTCGGCGGCTGCCACGATGCAGCCGGCCTGGGCACCCTTTTCCCTGAGAATCCGCGTCAGCTTGCGGGTGTCGATGTCCGCGATGCCGACGATACCTTCGTCGCGCAGGTAGGGCGCGAGATCCCGCTGCATCCTGAAGTTCGATGCGCGCGGCGGAAGATCGCGGATGATGAGCCCCGCCGCAAACACGCGGGCGGCCTCGACATCCTCGTCGTTGGTTCCGGTGTTTCCGATGTGCGGGTAGGTCAGCGTGACGATCTGGCCCGCATACGACGGATCGGTAAGGATCTCCTGGTACCCGGTCATCGCCGTGTTGAACACGACTTCGCCCAGTGTTTCTCCGTCAATGCCGATCGAGCGGCCGCGAAAGGCCGTTCCGTCGGCCAGCACCAGGGCCGCGACGGGACGCGGATCGACGATCAGGGGGGGCAACCGAACTCCCTCAATGTGGCCAAATTCGCTTGGCCGGCGCGGCTCGGGGCGACTGCCGGCGCCTGTGCCGCGATGTGCGGGAAGGCCTTGGGGCGGCTCCCGCAAATTGGCTACGGATAAACTTGCAAATTATATCTTGAGAGCCATCCGCGCCGTTTCGTGCAGCCAAACAGCAGCCCATGACCCTTCTTGACGCCCTGAAGCGCCACACGACGATCGTCGCCGACACCGGCGACCTCGCCGCGATCGAGCGCCTGCGGCCACGGGACGCGACGACCAATCCCTCGCTGATCCTGAAGGCTGCGCAGAATCCCGCGTATCGCCCGCTCATCGTCGATGCGCTGCGCGGGCACCGCGAGGAGACGCCGGCCGCGCAGCTCGACCGCGTGCTGGTCGCGTTCGGCGCCCGCATCCTGCAGCTGGTCGAGGGCCGCGTCTCGACGGAAGTCGATGCGCGGCTGTCGTTCGATACCCGGGCGACGATCGAGAAAGCCCGCCACCTGACGGCGCTTTACGAGTCGCTCGGCATTGCGCGGGAGCGCGTGCTGATCAAGATCGCCTCGACCTGGGAAGGCATCCGCGCCGCTGAAGTGCTCGAGCGTGAAGGAACCCGCTGCAACATGACTCTGCTTTTCTCGGTGCCCCAGGCCGAGGCCTGTGCGGCGGCGGGTGCAACGCTGGTCTCGCCGTTTGTCGGTCGGATCTACGACTGGCACAGGAAGTCCGCGGGCGCGGCCTGGGATGAAACGAAGATGAGCGGGGAAAACGATCCCGGCGTTTCTTCGGTCTACCGGATCTACGGTCGCCTGAAGGGTGCGGGCTATGCGACCGAAATCATGGGCGCGAGCTTCCGCAACACCGGACAGATCCTCGCGCTCGCAGGATGTGACCTGCTGACAATCAGCCCAGAGTTGCTCGACGATCTCGCAGCAACGACCGGCACGGTCGAACGGCGGCTCGACCCGGCCCGGGTCGAGCGGGCGCCGGCTCCCCGGGTCTCCGAAGTCGGGTTCCGGACGGCGGTCAATGAAGACGCAATGACGACCGAAAAACTGGCCGACGGAATTCGAATTTTCGGTGCCGATGCTGCCAGACTCGAGCAACTGATCGCGCAACTCCAGTGAGCCGATGCTGATCTTCCCGTACCAGACGCGCTTCACCGCCCGGTCACTGCCGGTGGTGACGCTCGCGCTGATACTGGTCAACGCGATCTGCTACTTCATCTTCCAGGCCGGCGACCGTCAGGCGTACCAACGCGCGGCCGACTATTACTTTTCGTCGCAGCTGCCACAGGTCGAGCTGCCACGCTATGCGGCCTACCTCGAGAAGCGCAATGACCGCAGCTCGTTGCGCGTGCTGCGCGAGCTCCGCTCCGCGCCGGAAGGCGAAGTCTCCGCTGCGGTCATCGCGTCGATGCAGCACGACGCCGAGTTCATGCGCGACCTCAGGGGCGGCGCAGTCGTGGCCTCGAGCGACCCGCGGTTCACGTCATGGCGCGAGCAGCGGGCCCGATTCGATGCCCTGATCGGCCAGGTATTCATCGAGCGCTATTCGCTGGTGCCGGGGCAGGGCGTCGTGCTGCGCCTTTTCAGCCACCAGTTCCTGCATGGCGACGTCATGCACTGGTTCGCGAACATGCTGGTGCTGCTGCTCGCCGGCCCCTTCGCCGAAGCCGCGCTCGGCCGTGGCCGGTTCCTGCTTGCTTATCTGCTGAGCGGGATCTTTGCGGGTGCCGTTCACCTGCTCGTCAGCGGGCAGCCGCTGGTCGGCGCCTCCGGTGCGATCTCGGGCGCTATGGCGATGGTCGCGGTTCTCTACGGTACGCGCCGGGTGCCGGTCTTCTACTGGCTGTTCGTCTACTTCAACACCGCGCGCATACCGGCGCTGCTGCTCCTGCCGGTCTGGTTGGTGATCGAGGCAGTCAAGTGGACGCTTTCCCCGGGGTCCCCGGTGGCGTACAGCGCCCTCATCGGGGGCTTTGTCGCAGGCGCGGTAATCGCCTGGCTGCTGCGGCCAAGGGACCAGTTCAAGGTCGATCGGATCCTCGACGAGCAGTTCGCGGAGCAGAAGGGAGGCGACCGGAAGTCGACGCTGCTGCAGGAAGCGCAGACGGCAGCGGCGCGCCTCGATACGCGACGCGCGGCCCGTGCTTACAGTGAATTGCTGCAGGATGAACCGGACAACACTCAATACGCGACCGCCTACTTCAACATGGCGCTGCTAGGCCGCGACAAGGACACCCTGGTCGACGCTGCGCTGAGAGTTCTCTGGATCCGCTCGCGGGGCGCGCGCACCGAACTGCGGACGGTCTATCTGCAGATGAGCCAGCCACATGTCCTCGCCGCGCTGCCGGTCGATGAACAGCTTCGACTCGCGCGCCGGCTGGTTGCGACCCGCGAGGACGCCGCTTCGTTGCGCGTGCTCGACGGCCTTCTCAGCAACGACATGCAGAAGAACCTCTATGGCCGGCAACTGGCCGATTGCCTGCTGGGGTTGTTCACGACCTACTCGCGTCATGGCCTGCGTCACCAGGCCGACGACGTGAAGAAGCGCTTGTCGCAGCACTTCCCGTCGCCCGCGACGTTGGGCGGGATCGCGCCGACCAAGGCGCCGCCGATGACGATCCGCGGCACGACGACCGGAGCGCGTGCGCGCGTATCGACCGCGGGTCCGATTTCGGAACTCGAACTGGACTTGGATACGCGACTGCAGACCCGCTGGAAGGAATAACCAGGGTTTAGTGCGCCGCCGCCATCCGGTTCATGACTTCCAGGTAGCGGCTCGCTTCGGTTGCGGTCGCGTCGGTCGAGTACTTCTGCAGCAGGTACTGCAGGATGCGGCGCGCTTCGTCGGGCTTGCCGGCGAACTCGGCCATCAACTGCGCGCCGGCCATATAGACCTTCGGCGTGTCCGGGTGGTTGAGGAACTTCTTGTCGAAGCCCTTGATCAGCACGCCGGCGATCTGCGGCTTGCCTGCCCGCAGCGCAGCCTGCGCCAGCGCGGCCACGGTCGCGCCCTCGCGCGGCGACCACTCCGGCCGGCGCGCGACTCCATCCTGGTACAGCTGGAGCGCCTCGCTCCAGTTCTGCGACTTGACCAGCAGGTTCAGGTACTTGTCGGTCTGGTCGTCGATACGCAGCCCGCTGCCTTCGGCGATGACCAGCTTGTGCAGGCGTGCATGCAGCGACAGATCGTTCGGGCGATCCTGCAGGTCCTGCTGCACCAGCTTGATCGCGTCCCTGACATCGCCGGACGAAACGAGCTGGCCGATCATCGCATCGCGCCTGCGCGCCTTGACGTCGACTGTGCGCGCAGTCGCGACACTGCGCAGCGATCGTTCGCCCAGCCCCGACACGGAGATGTCGAGCCGGCTCGCATACTGGTACATCGTGTAGCCGATCAGCGCGCAGATCATGTAGGTGAAGTACCAGAAACCGACCGACGCGAAAAAGAGCACGACGAAGGACCCGAATCCCAGCCCCGCCTTGGACCCGCCGAACGCGGCCGCGCTCACGCCGCCGAAGGCTGCAAGTGCGAACATGCCGTAGGTCCGGCAGAGATCACCGACGAAGACGAACGCCGCCAGCACTCCGTATGCGTTGCCGATGCGCTTGACCATCGCGACCATCTCGGCCGGGTTCAGCGCGCCGCGCAGGCTGCCCGTGATCACCAGCCGCATCGTCGCCGCCGGCAGCACTCCGACGAAGATCATCAGCCAGACCACCAATCCCACGAACTCGTTGCCGCCGGTCAGACCGACCAGCAAGGCCGCGAAGGCACCGAAGGCGAGGTTGATTGCGACAAACTTGTAGCGGAGGGCCTTGCTGACCAGCTCTTCGTCGGTCAGCGCGTATTCGGAAGGCCGCAGATAACCCTTGGAAGTGCGCTCGATGACCCTGAAACCGTAGCTCAGGCCAACGACCAGGGTGGCGAGCAGCGCGAGCAGCATCAGGACGAAGCCGAAGCCGCCGAGGAAGAGCAGCGCGAACGATGCGACGAAGGCGGCCGAAAGCCCGGCCATGCGCAGCAGCACCGCCGAGTCGAGCGGCATCAGGAAGAAGCGGTGGATCCGCTCCCAGAACGGTTGCCTCGGCCCGTTGGCCGCGTAGGTGTAGGTCGATCCCATCGCAAGTCGCATGAGTGCGAGTTGAGACTAAGGCGCTGTCCGCACGGACAGTGCCCGCAACTACCGGGAAAAACTAGATCTTTTCCGTCTCGCCGGCGCGCGGCTGCCACTTCATCAGGTGCTTTTCGACCCGGCCGACTGCCCAGTCGAGCACCAGCGCGAATGCGGTCAGCACCAGGATGCCGGCCATCACCGTGTTGATGTCGAACGAGCCCTCGGCCTGCAGGATCAGATAGCCGACGCCGCGCGACGAGCCCAGGTATTCGCCGACCACTGCTCCGACGAAGGCCAGTCCGACCGACGTGTGCAGCGAGGAGAAGACCCAGCTGGTCGCGCTCGGCAGGTAGACGTGCCGCAGCAGCTGGTTCTGCGTCGCGCCCAGCATGCGGGCGCTGGCGAGCACTGTCGGGCTGACTTCCTTCACGCCCTGGTACACGTTGAAGAACACGATGAAGAAGACCAGCGTGAATCCGAGCGCGACCTTGGAGGC
>DAINBQ010000093.1:0-6684 GCA_036732825.1 Burkholderiaceae bacterium
GACCGATGAAGACGCCGAAGTCGGTGATCGACTTGATCGCGCCCGCCACCTTGTCTCCCTTCTTGTGAGTTTGGGCGAAGTCCTCCCACGGATTCGGCTTGCACTGCTTCATACCGAGAGATATGCGGCGCCGCTCCTCGTCGATCTCGAGCACCATGACTTCGACTTCGTCGCCGAGTTGCACGACCTTCTTCGGATCGACGTTCTTGTTGGTCCAGTCCATCTCGGACACGTGCACCAGGCCCTCGATGCCGGCCTCGATCTCGACGAACGCGCCGTAGTCGGTGATGTTCGTGACCTTGCCGAACAGCCGCGTGCCTTGCGGATAACGGCGCGCGAGGCCGACCCACGGATCCTCGCCGAGCTGCTTGACGCCGAGCGAAACGCGGTTCTTCTCCTGGTCGAACTTCAGGACCTTCGCGGTGATTTCCTGGCCGACCTGAACGACCTCGCTCGGATGGCGAACGCGCCGCCATGCGAGGTCGGTGATGTGCAGCAGGCCGTCGATGCCGCCCAGGTCGACGAACGCGCCGTAGTCGGTGATGTTCTTGACGGTGCCTTTGACGATTGCACCTTCCTTCAGGTTCTCGAGCAGCTTCGCGCGCTCCTCGCCCATGCTGGCCTCGACCACCGCACGGCGGGAGACCACGACGTTGTTGCGTTTGCGATCGAGCTTGATGACCTTGAAGTCGAGGGTCTTGCCCTCGAACGGCGTCGTGTCCTTGACGGGACGCGTGTCGACCAGCGAGCCGGGCAGGAACGCCCGGATGCCGTTCGTCATCACGGTCAGGCCGCCTTTGACCTTACCGGTGATGGTGCCGCTGACGAGCTCGCCGCTATCGAGCGCCTTTTCGAGGTTCATCCAAGCGGCCAGGCGCTTGGCCTTGTCGCGCGAGAGGATGGTGTCGCCGTAGCCGTTTTCGAGCGACTCGATCGCCACCGAGACGAAGTCGCCGGGCTTGACGTCGATTTCCCCGCCGTCGTTCTTGAATTCCTCGAGCGGGATGTAGGCCTCGGACTTGAGGCCGGCGTTGACGACGACAAAGTTGTAATCAACGCGGATCACCTCTGCAGTGATCACTTCGCCCTGCTTCATTTCCTGCCGGGACAGGCTTTCCTCGAAGAGGGCGGCGAAGCTTTCGCTTCCTTTGAAAGAGTCCTTCTTGCTGCTGGTCTGGGTTGCAACGGATGACATGTAAGGGACCTGATTCCAAAAGCGATCTCGCTTCGGCGTTGCGCCTCGGCGGAGTTGATCAATCGCAACCGGGAGGAGACTTCGAACCGGCGCCGACTCGTTCTCCTGTCGGCTCGGTTTCCAAGGACATCCCGGCTGCACCTGGGTGCTGCACCCGCCACGCACCCAGATTCAGGCGCCGCCGGGTCTTTCTGCTGCCTTCTCCGAATACCAGCGAAGAACCTGGTTCACGACCTCGTCGATCGTGAGTTCCGAGGAATCGAGCTGGTAGGCGTCTTCCGCGGGTTTCAGCGGGGCCGCGGCTCGTTCCGAGTCGCGTTGATCACGCGCGTGAAGTTCCTGCGAAAGGTCGAGCATGTTAGCCGGAAATCCTTTTTCGATCAACTGCTTATAGCGCCGTTCCGAGCGTGCCGCGACACTTGCCGTCAGGTAGACCTTCAGGCAGGCCTCCGGGAACACAACGGTCCCCATGTCGCGCCCGTCGGCAACCAGCCCAGGCGCCTGGCGCCGGGCACGCTGCAACTGCAGCAGGCACTTCCGGACGCCCGGGTGAACGGCGATGCGCGACGCGGCGGCGCCGACGTCCTCGCGCCGGATCGCGTCCGTCAGGTCGATGCCGCCCAGGCTGATCCGACCTCTTTCGAATTGGGGGTTCATCGTGGCCGCGAGACGTTCAACGGCGTCCGCGTCGTCCGGATCGACCCGGTGCTGGACGACCTGGAATGCCACAAGGCGGTAAAGCGCGCCACTGTCCAGATAGTGAAATCCAAGCGCGTCGGCAACCCGCTGCGCGATCGTGCCCTTGCCCGACGCCGTCGGCCCGTCGATTGCAATGACCGGCGCGCTCTTCATCGGGCCGCGCCTATCGGATCGATTTGAACGTTCAAATGGACCGCATCGGCCGCTGCCGCTAACTTCGAATCCAGGTGAACAAGGAGGTTTTGATGCGCATTCCCGTGTCGTTTTCGCTGGCGAAGACCGCGAGTTTCGCGGTGCTGCACTTCAGTGTCGCCTTCGGAGTTGCCTACGCGCTTACCGGCAGCGTGTCGATTGCCGGCGCACTGGCGCTGATCGAGCCACTCGCAAACACCGTTGCCTTCTTCTTTCACGAGCGGGCCTGGGCGCGGATCAACTGGCGCGCGCCGGAGCGCGTCGCCGGCTGACCAGTTCGGCCAGCCGATCGAAGAACCCGGGGAAGGTCTTGGAAACGCAGCGGGGATCGCGAATGTGGACCGGTTGCCCTCCGGCCGCAGCAAGCGCAAGGCACATCGCCATCCGGTGATCGTCGTAGGTGTCGACCGTCGCCTCGCGCCAGATCGAAGGCGGGGTGATGCGCAACCAGTCGACGCCCTCCTCGGCCGTGGCGCCCAGTTTGCGCAGCTCGGTGGCCATCGCAGCGATGCGATCAGTCTCCTTCACCCGCCACGATCCGATATTGCGCAGCGTGCTTGGTCCGTCTGCGAAGAGCGCGACGACGGCCAACGTCATTGCCGCGTCCGGGATGTGATTAAAGTCGGCGTCGATGGCCCGCAGGCGCCCGGTCTCCGGACTGCCCGCGCCGATGAAGTTGTCCCCGATCTCGATCTTCGCGCCCATCGTGGCGAGCGCATCGGCGAAGCGCACGTCTCCCTGCACGCTGCTGCGGCCGACTCCCTCGACACGAACCGGCCCGCCGGCAATGGCACCAAGCGCCAGAAAGTAGGACGCGCTCGACGCATCGCCCTCGACCACGTATCGCCCGGGTGATCTGTAGTTCGCGCGAGGCACGACAAACTCACTGCCCTGCTGCGCAACGGAGACGCCGAATTGCCGCATCAGCGCCAGCGTCATCGCGACATAGGGCTGCGATATCAGTTCGCCGGCGACCGCAACGCGTAGTCCGGCCGCGGGCGCGATCAGCGGTGCCGCCATCAACAGGCCGCTGACGAACTGGCTCGACACGTCACCCTTGATCGAAACCTGATCCGCGCAAAGTCGGTCTGCCGGGTCGATGACGAGCGGCGGAAACCCGGGCGTGCTGCTGTAACGGATCCTTGCGCCAAGACCGTTGAGCGCGTCGACCAGATCGGCGATCGGCCGTTCGCGCATGCGCGCAACACCGTCGAGCCGGTAGCTGCCGCCGGAGAACGCCAGAGCGGCGGTCAGCGAACGGAATGCCGTACCGGCATTTCCGAGAAACAGATCCGCCTCCGGCACCGGGAACGTGCCGCCACAGCCACGTACGTGGAGACCACCCGGGTCGCTGGTCAGATCGACTCCGAGCCGGCCGAGCGCATCGCGCATCACGCGGGTGTCGTCGGCGTCGAGCAGGTCGACCAGAAGCGTGTCGCCAGCTGCCAGCGCAGACAGCAGCAAGGCGCGATTGGATATGCTCTTCGAGCCCGGCACACGCACCGCTCCCGCGGCGCGCTCAATCGGCTCGATCGTCAGCAGGTCAGGCCAGGAGGTCACGCGGCGATGATGCCATGCCGCACGAATCCATTTGTCACCGGTTCCAGCAGACGTCCATCGTCCCGCTGCCACCGCTCCACGTGCGCTGACCGGTGTTGTTGATGATCAGGTTGCCGCAGACATCGCCCGCCATCACGCCGACTGGCGTAGCAGTGACCGTATACGTGAAGGCGTTCGGAGCGGCGACAACGATCGTGTATTGAGCTGTGCCGGTTGGCGGTGACTGCTGCAGGGTAGTCGGGAAAGGCGGAGTGGGAGGAGGATTGCCCGCACTCGCCGGATCGTCATAGCGTCCACGTTCAGTCCGCCAACGTTCCATCCAGTTTGTCACTTCGAGCAACTGATTGCGTGCTTCGGCGCGCCTGCTGCGCTGGATGTACGCCGTGTAGTTCGGGATCGCGATCGCCGTCAGGATGCCGATGATGACCATCGCGATGATGACTTCCATCAGCGTGAAGCCGCGCGCGGCCCGGGGTCCGCGCGCGTTCTCAGTCTCCCGTTTCATCGCAGCGGCCGCCATGCACGCAGCGGAAACTCGCCAGCGCAGTTGGTCGGAATACGGGCCCAGGTACTGGTCACATGCAGGCCGACATGCGTGCAGCTTCCGCCCGGTCCCTGATCGGCCACTTGCCCCGGGCCGGTAATCCGATACTTCGGACTCGACAGCATGGTCGCCACGTCCGCGGCCGTCATGTTGTGGTTGACCGTCGCGCCATAGTTGACGGGCTCGTAGACCGGCGACAGCCCACCGAACACACCCGGGCTGACCTTCCGCCCGATGACGACGCCGCCCAGGGCGCCGAACGCGCCACTCGAGAATCCACCGGCCAGGTCGAATCGATACAGGTAGGAGGTTCCACCTGGCACACACCGGTCTGTACCGGATTCCGGCGCAAACGACGTGACCACCAGCATGCCGGCGTCGACCAGCAGCGGGGCGATCACACGCTCGCCATTGGCGGCAGCGGCGGGCGGTCGCAGCTGGATCCAGAATCCCTTGTCGTTCCAGTCGAAGTTCGCCAGGTCCGCCGCGGTCAGCCGACGATAGGTCTCCCCGGCATTGACGAACTCCTGCAGCGTGAGCTTCTCGACATCAGCAAACAGCACAGGCGCGACCTGGCCCTTGTCCCAGATCGCGAAAATGCCCTGGTCGTTCGTATCCGCCGGATCGCTGGTTTCGAAGTACTTGCCGGTGCCAAAAGCCACGTACAGGCCGCCGATCGGATGCGTGAGGATGCGCGGCTCCTGCAGGATGGGTCGAGTGTTGCCGGCCGCAAACAGCGGCTTCGGAGACCCGACCGGCGCCTCATTGAAGATCTTCCAGTTTGCCGGATCGTCCGAGCTCAGGTCGAACTTCCACAGGTTGCCGAGCTTATCGCCGGCGTAGACGGCAACGATGTTGCGATTGCCGTCGTAGACGGGCGCGATCGCGCCGAGGCCGTTCGGGTTGCCGGCGTTGCCCACCCCAGTATCGATCGCGCGGATCAGGCTCCCGTTCATCGCGTCGAAGACGAGCAGGACCGCTCGATTCCTGACGCTTTCGTAGCCGTTGCCGACGATGAAGGCCCACTTGCCGTTCGGCTTCGTCGCCGGCGTTGCGTCAACGTCATAGCGAACGCTGCCGATCGCGCCGAGGCCGATCGTGCTTCCGAGGTGATCCTGCACGTCAGCGCTCGGATGATCAGCCGGCGTGATGTCCCACAGCACGTTCGCCGAACTGAGGCCCGACTGCGGGGCCGTGATGTCGATTGCGTACAGTCCGGCGGGACCGGCGCCCGTCGTCCCGACGACGATCGTCTTCCAGACGCTGCCGTCCCACACATCGCCCTCAAGGACGGGGCCGTCAACGGTGTACCGGTGGACGTAGGCCGGATCCGCGAGGCCACGGAGCTGCGAATAAACGGCACGGGGCACGTAGGCAAAGAGTTCCTGCCCGCTGGTGGGTTGTCCAACGCGCGCATCCAGGATGTGGAACATCCCGTCATTCGCTCCGAACAGCACCGTCGGCCAGCGGGTTGTCTTCTTGGCCGCTACATAGTTCCGGTACTCGGTGAATCCGTCGGTTCCGGCCGCCGAATAGGAAGCCGCCGGCTGCATGTGATAGGCGTGGTCAGCCGCCTTCGATAGCTGCGGGCTCGAGTTCACGATGTCGCCCAGCACGGTCGCACCGCGCCGGTCGCGGAACACTCCGAGCGGGAACCTGCGCTCAAGCGACGTGTCGCCACGCAGGTAGTTCATGATGTTCGGCGTCGCGGCCGGGCAGGCGATGGCAGCCGCCACCGGGTCAATGGCGGTCTGCTGTGCTGCCGACAAACTGCACCAGTCGAAATTCACTGCGGTTGACTGCGCGGTCGACGTCGTGATGTTGCGAGCAGCGGGCGCCGGGAATTTGACGGTCCAGACTGGCAACGGCAGCGGTCCGACGCCGTTCAGGAAGTCCAGCTGCGCCTTTGAATCGACGGCCTGCACATATCCTTCCCAGGTGTTCGTGAAGAAGCCGCTCTGCACCAGGATCTCCCCGGCCGCAATCGTCGTGTTCGAGAATCCGACGCCGGTACCCGCCGAGGCCTCCTTCGACAGGTCCTCGAAGACGGCGGCCAGGCTGTTGCGCAGGCTGCCCGGACTGTTGGCGGAATAGAAGTCGCCGGCGCTGGCCAGACCCGCCCGCAGCGAGTCGTTGATGCGATTGCCCGATGGCGCAATGGTGTGGACGCACGGAGTCGGGCGCGTGGTGTCGAGCGCGGTGTCCGCGACGTTGTCATCGAGCTGTCGGCAGGCTTCGAGGCCCAGCGTCGGCCATGCAATCGCGTTGCGGTTCTGGAACGTCGTGCGGATCGTCGGCGACTCCATCGACGCGACGACACCATAGCCGACGACGTAGGTCGACATGTGCTGCCAGAACGCGCGATTGCCGGTCGGATTCGGATCGAGCGAGTTGCGCAGATCGGGCCGCAGGTCGTGGCTCCAGTAGTAGTGCAGGACGTCGGTCAGCGTGCCGCTCTGCGTGCTTCCGGAGCCGCCCGTGATCTGCGGCTCGT
>DAINBQ010000093.1:6784-8796 GCA_036732825.1 Burkholderiaceae bacterium
TCGGTCAGCGTGCCGCTCTGCGTGCTTCCGGAGCCGCCCGTGATCTGCGGCTCGTTCGCCGTCAGATACTGGTACGTGTACGTGCCCGGGCCGGTCCGAGCCGTACCATTGATGACCGCGCCGTTGACGCTCATCGAAGTCGTGACGCCGAGCGTCGCCGGGTCGCTAGTCCAGTCACTCGAGCGTTCAATCAACCTCTGCGGCACGAACGCCCCGATGGGATTCAGTTTCGTCCACTCGCCGTCGGTGCCCAGCACCGTGAAGTTGCGGCGGCACCAGAGGTGATCTGCGACCGGCTCGCTGCCGCTGCCCGGGAACTCGCCCCAGGGGCCGCGCGAGTCGGTCCGGCTCAGGTATTGCCCGACCGCGTTCATCGCCTCGCGATTCGGCGTCGGCCCAAGGCCGTTGATCGTGAACAGCCAGTCGAAGACCGCCTGCCGGTCCGGGTTCGGAATCGCGGACAGCGGCGGGTCGTACACGGTGAACGGCCGCACGCCGCGCTCCAGCGCTCCCTCGTTGGTAACGGAGTCGAGTGTCGGGAGAGCAGCCGGATTAGGAATGTCCGAGATGCTGTTGACGTTCCAGGGATTCAGTGCGCCCTTGAAGTAGTTGATCCGTCCGTAACCGAGCCGCATGAACTGCTCGGGTCCGGTCAGCGCCGACAGGACTTCCGACACCGTGCCGATCTTCGCGAATAGTCGCGAGCGGTAGTACGTGAACCAGTTGGCGTAGTTCTGCGCCTCCTGCTCGAACGTGCACCAGGTCCCGTCCTGAGTGGCGAGAACGGCACAGTCCGGCCGGTAGCCGACCACACCGGTCACGGCATCGACGACGAACCACTTCGACACCGCATCCGACAGGTTGTTGCCGATCTGGTCGCGCGTACCGGTGCCCGAGTTCCAGCCGAACTTCCGGTCGATCATCACCATCCGGTAATTGTTCAGGTCGTTGCGCTCGAGCTGCGTTCCCGGCTGAGGGCCGTCGTAGACGACGTAGCGCGCCCCGGGCCAGTAGCCACTGTCGTATTTGGCGTCCGTCGTCGGATCGAGTGGGAAGTAACCCGTGCACGGATTGGAAGTTTGCGAGCAGACTCGCGCAACCGTTGTCGTGCAGATCTGCGGAGTCGTGTCAACGACTTGCGGATAATTGCATCGCCACCGGTTGGTAGTACCGGTGTCGCAAACCTGCGGCGGAGTGATCGTGCACAACTCGCCGCCACCGCCAGGGCAAGGAGCGACATAGGCAGGCGGCTGAACGCAGTTCGTTCCCAGGCTGATGCCACTCGTCGAGCTCAGATGGGTGATCGAGTTGCACACTTCACCGCCCGGGCCCGTCATCGGCGGTGGGCTGCCGAGCGGGAAGGGACCGGGGTCGGGGCCGGGTCCATAGTTGAGGTCACGATTGACATTGTTGATGGTCGAGCTAGGCGCCCCCGGCACGAAGACTGTGCAGCAGGTGCCGTCGGCGCTGCTGGCGCCGACGTTTCCGGCACCGCACACATCGGTGGGAGCGGCAAAGGCCGAGCCGGCCGGACAGGTCCAGCCGTGAACCGGCGTGTTGGCCGAGCAGCTCGGATTGGTCCAGGAGATCGTGCTGGTGAAAAGGTCGGTTCCGACCGGCGCCGTTGCGGTGACCGGCGTCGCCGGTCCGTGCGCGAGGCCGTTGTAGTTCACGGAGCCGGCAACGGGAGCTGCCCAGGTGCGGTTCGTCGTTCCGGAGGGAATCACCCCGGTGTTCGGGCCGGTCAGCTTTGCAGCCACCGTGCCGCCGCCCATCGCCGGCGGCAGATTGCGCTTGTCCCATTCCGTGAGCGCTCCGGCGGCCGTCAGCCCTGCCCCGCCAAAGGACGCGTTGGCCATCCGGGTGCCATTGTTGTTCCACGGCAGGTATTGCGTCGCCGGGTTGTAGGCCAGCGGATTGAAGGCCGCCGAGCGCCACAATGTCTCGGCCCGCCCGAAGTTCCACATGTTGTTGTCGCCCGGAACCCCGGTATGCCAGCGGATGCCGCTGAT
>DAINBQ010000093.1:8896-11703 GCA_036732825.1 Burkholderiaceae bacterium
GGTCTGCTCGCGGTTCATCACGAACTCCTGGGGTGTTCGACTGTTAATTTGTGTAAAGCCGCAGTTCGCTCTGCGACATCATTTCGCGCACTCCGCCGGGAAGGTCCGGCGCATCGATGCGGATCCGTGCGGTGATGCGGTATTTGCGCCAGCGGGGGTCCATCGTGATACCTCCGGCCTCTCCGATCCCGCTCCTCCCGAAGGGCAACTGCAGTTCACCGGTCGCATCCTCGACGACGCAGGCCGGATCCCCGCTCATTCCGGCCACCAGGTTCATCCCGGTCACGTTGAAGGAGTTCGCGTCCGTCCAGTTCCCGGCAACGCGCCAGGCCGGCGTCGTCGCAGTCCCTCCCACGTTCACGATGTTGAACGGTGTGCGCGTGACCACGTCCTCGCAGATCCTGAGAACCGTCTGCGCGGCGCCATCGAGCAGCACGGACTCCCGGGCATTGGCCGCCAGACGCTCGTCGGTCGTCCCGCGACGGACCTGGGTGACGACAAGGCCGGTCAGAACCGTCAGGATCACCAGCACGACCGGCAATACGACGCCGATCATGCGCGGTCGCGCTCCGCGCAGCGGTCTTGAAATGTGTCTGAAGTTCATGCCAGTTCCAGTCATCAGGACGTGACCGAGACCATGTGCGTCGCCTGCGACCGCACGGTGAACACCTGTCTGAACGTGCGCCGCACCCGGCCGTCGGCCGCTGCCTCTGTCAGCAGACCGCCGGCCTCGGCTTCGGCCGCAGTGCGCGGGCAACGAGTCGCGGTCGCAGTGGTGTTCTGTACGGAGGTCCCTCGCTCGGCTGAAGCAACCGTGACGCAAACCATCACGGCCGTGACGAAGTTCCAGGCCAGGCCGTTTGGCGCGGCGGCCTCGATGAAGGCAGCATTGCGAACCGATCCGCCCGCGGGAGTCAGGTTCTGGTCCAGCGTCGGCGCCAATGCGAGTCCGGCGTCGTCAAACCTGTAGAACACCGTGAAGTCGATCACATCGTTGACGAGCGGCTGATTTCCGCCGCCGCCGTTGGCGCGACAGTTCAGCGTCGTGCCATTCAGTTCGAATACGTTCTGAACGATTCTCCGCGTCGTGCCGGCGGCGACCCTTGCCGTGGCAGCCTGCAGCACATCGTCCTGGGCCGCATTGTTGTCGCCCAGGCAGTCCAGCAGCGTTGCCCGATCGAGCTCCGCGGCCGACATCGGAACCAGTGAGGGGCGGCTTTGAAAGCGGATCATCAGCTGATCGCCCGCAGCGACGGCTCCACCGCAACTGAAGTCCGGAGTCGCGCCATAAGGATCGGTGAATCGGCGCCCGTTGCAGCCCCGAACGACCGGACCGTCGAACAGCGTCTGCGCGCGGCGCGAACGCTCAGTGCCGACAATTTCTCCATAGCCGGCTGTCTTCAGCCCTTCGCCGATGACGAACATCAGCAGCTGGCCGGAATCCTCCGACGTGCCAGCCTGGTTCGCCACCCGCGAGACGCCGCTCGAGGAGAGATACAGCGCGCCGACACCCGCCAGGATGACCATTCCGATCGCCATCGCAATGATCAGTTCGATCAGCGTGCGGCCGGCCTGACTGCGTTGCTTACGCGGCATGACTGACACCCGGCTGCATGAATCCGCTCGACGTTTCATGGATGAATCCGCGACTGGTAACAACGAAAGTTGAGCGGTATCGTCGCGCCGCCGCCGCGTAGCGCATCGCATACCGCGTCCTGTCCGGCGGCAGCCACAGCCAACGGCTCTGCCCAGGCGATCGTGACGACAACGGCCGTCGGGTCCGCGGCGTTCCAGCGTATGTAGGCCCCGGAGGCAGGAAGCCGGCGCCTCAGTTCGATCAGCCACTCGTCGAGGTCGCGGGTGGCGACCGCTGCAAAGCTGCATGGCGCAACGCAGGTCGTGACCGCGCCCGGAGTCGCATTGGCAGCCTCCAGGTCACGGTCGTAGCGGCCCTCGTTGAATCCAGTCTGGTTCGAACGCATGACCTCCGCGAGCTGCGCGACCAGCTCCGCCGCGGCTTTGCGGTCGAAGGAGTCCTTCTGGAAACTGAGCGCCCTCGCCTGCAATCCAAGAATGCCCAGCAGCCCGAACGCGACGATCGTCAGCGTCACCAGGATTTCGATCATCGACAAGCCGCGTTGCTTCATACCCGGTTCCTCAACACACGCCGGCAGTCGGTCGCGCGACGCGCACGCGACCGGTCGCGACACTGACAAAGACACAGCGAGCCGCACCGCTCAGCGTGGCTGAGGCCGGATCGCGATAATCAACGGCAAAGGTTCCCGTGTTCGAGGCCGCCATCCCGAAGCGGTTGTAGGCGACCGCAGCTCCGGCCATATTCGACTGGGCAAGCAGACGCGGATTGCCGGGGCCGACCGGCTGCTGTCGCTGCAGCACGACATCGCCCCCTGCGTCATCGAACGTTCCGGCCGCCGGCACGCCGGCAGAACGTTTCTCGAACGTGACCCACCCGGACCCCCAGTCGCCGGCAGCAAACCCTCCGCCGGCGGCATTGGAACAGGCGAGCGCCGCCGGGGCGGCATTGGGATTGAGCGTCCGGCAGACGGAAACGATGGTGCCGCGGCGAATCGCTTCAGAGCGCGCCAGTTCGAACGACGCCACCAGGGAATTCGTGCCGTTCGAAGTCCGGGTCGTTGTGATCAGCCATTGCATCGAAGGGATGGCCGCGGCGACCAGGATCGCCCCGATCGTCATCACCACCAGCAGTTCGACCAACGTGAAGCCGCGCGAACGCATCGATACCTCTCTTTGCAAGCACTTTATCGGCACGAACGCGACAAAGCCCG
>DAINBQ010000094.1:0-2017 GCA_036732825.1 Burkholderiaceae bacterium
AACGTGTCGAACGCCTGCATGCCCCACTTCATGAACTCGTAGCGCTCGCGGTTGCGCTGGAACTCGAGCTTCATGTTGAGATCGAGCGCGTCCTTGCTGCCATAGTGATCGATCATCACCGAGTGGTCGACGACCAGGTCGACCGGCACCAGCGGCTCGATCGTCCTGGCGTCCTTGCCCATCGCATCGGCGACATTGCGCATCGCGGCCAGGTCGGCGAGCAACGGCACGCCGGTGAAGTCCTGCAGCACGACGCGCGCAACGACGAAGGGTATCTCGTCGACCCGTGCAGCCGTGGGCTTCCAGCCGGCGAGCTGCCTGACGTGTTCCTCGGTGACCTTGAGGCCGTCGCAGTTGCGCAGGACCGACTCGAGCACGATGCGGATCGACACCGGCAGCCGGGATATGTTGCCGACGCCGGCCTTTTCGAGCGCAGGAAGGCTGTAGAGCCGGCCTTTCCTCGCGCCGATCGTGAAGTCCTGCAGTGAATTGAACAGATTGTGTGCCATAGGTTCTCCGCTGGAGGCAGGCTGCTTGCCTATAACCGTCCCTAAATCACCATCATGTCGACGAACTCGTTGACGGGCGTGTCGGCCAGGCGCTTCGGGTCCATGCACAGCTCGAGGACCGCGTTGGCCTGTTTCGACGGGAAAACCCGGCCGAGATTCGTCTTGAACTTCTCGACCAGCACCGGCATGCCCTCTTTGCGGCGTCGCTTGTGGCCGATCGGGTACTCGACGACGATTTCCTTCAGCTTCTTGCCATCGCCGACTTTTTCCCCATGCAGCTCGACCGTCAGTGCGTTGGCGATCGAGCGTTTTTCCGGGTCGTGGTAGTCCTTCGTGAACTGCTTGTCCTCGACGCAGGTAATGCGGTCGCGCAGCGCGTCGATGCGCGGGTCCGCCGCGATGCCGTCTTCGTAGTCGGACGCCGTCAGCCGGCCGAAGATGATCGGCACCGCGACCATGTACTGGATGCAGTGATCACGGTCGGCCGGATTCGCGAGCGGGCCCTTCTTGTCGATGATGCGAATGCAGGCCTCGTGCGTGCGGATCGTGATCTTCTTGATGTCCTGGTCGGACTTGCCGAGCTTCGCGAGCTCGCCGTGGATCGTCATCGCAGCCTCGACCGCGGTCTGCGAGTGGAACTCGGCCGGGAAGCTGATCTTGAACAGCACGTTTTCCATCACGTAGCTGCCGTAGGGGCGCTGGAACTTGAATGGATTGCCCTTGAAGAGCACGTCGTAGAAGCCCCAGGTCTTGGCCGTCAGCACCGAGGGATATCCCATTTCACCGGTCTTCGCGATCAGCGCGAGGCGTACGGCGCGGCTCGTGGCATCGCCCGCGGCCCAGCTCTTGCGCGAACCGGTATTCGGCGCATGGCGATAGGTGCGCAGGCTCTGGCCGTCGACCCATGCCAGCGACACCGCATTGATGATCTCGTCGCGCGTCAACCCCATCATCTGCGCAACGACCGCGGTGGAGGCAACCTTGACCAGGACGACGTGGTCGAGCCCGACCTTGTTGAACGAATTCTCCAGTGCGATGCAACCCTGGATCTCGTGCGCCTTGATCATTCCCGTCAGCACATCGTTGACAGTGAGCGGCGGCTTGCCCGCGGCGACCGCATTGCGCGACAGCCAGTCTGCCGTCGCCAGGATGCCGCCCAGGTTGTCCGACGGATGGCCCCACTCGGCCGCCAGCCAGGTGTCATTGAAGTCCAGCCAGCGGATCATCGCGCCGATGTCGAACGCGGCCTTGACCGGATCGAGCTGGAACTGGGTGCCGGGGACCTTCGCGCCGTTCGGCACGACGGTTCCGTGGACGACCGGGCCGAGCAACTTTGTACAGGCGGGATATTCGAGCGCTTCGAATCCGCAACCCAGCGTATCCATCAGGCAATAGCGCGCGGTCTCGTACGCTTCCTTGCTCTTGATCCTGTACTTGAGCACGTAGTCCGCGATGTCGACCAGCACCTGGTCTGGCTTCGGACGAACGTTGCTGATGTGGCTCCCCAT
>DAINBQ010000094.1:2117-11666 GCA_036732825.1 Burkholderiaceae bacterium
CGATCGGGACGAACTTCTGGTCTTCGGGCCCGATGTAGTTCGCGCTCGGGCGGATGATCTTGTTGTCCAGGCGCTGCTCGATGATGTGCGCGCTCCAGCCGCTGGTGCGCGAAATTACGAAGAGCGGCGTGAACATCGACGTCGGCACGCCCATCGCGTGATAGCTGACCGCAGAAAACCAGTCGAGATTGGCGAACATCTTCTTCACGTCTGCCATGACCTTCTCGATCCGGTCGGCGATCTCGAACATCTTCATGTGGCCGGCATCCTTGGAAAGCGAGCGCGCGATCTCCTTGATGATCTTGTTGCGCGGATCGGCGACGGTATAGACAGGGTGCCCGAATCCAATCACGACTTCCTTGGCATCCACGCGGCGGCGGATGTCGGCTTCGGCCTCATCCGGCGATTCGTAACGCTTCTGGATCTCGAACGCGACCTCGTTGGCACCGCCGTGCTTCGGGCCGCGCAACGCACCGATGGCGCCGCCGATCGCCGAATGGAAATCCGAGCCGGTGCCGGCGATCACGCGTGCGGTAAACGTCGAAGCATTGAACTCGTGCTCCGCGTACAGGATCAGAGAGGTCTGCATCGCCCGTACCCACATCGCGCTCGGGGGCCGGCCGTGCAGCAGATGCAGAAAGTGGCCGCCGATCGAATCGTCGTCGGTTTCGACCTCGATGCGCCGGCCGTTGCTGCTGTAGTGGTACCAGTAGAGCAGCATCGACCCCAGCGACGCCATCAGGCGGTCGGCTATGTCGCGGGCCCCGGGGACATTGTGGTCGTCCTTCTCCGGCAGCACGCAGCCGAGCGCCGAAACGCCGGTGCGCATGACGTCCATCGGATGGCTCGACGCGGGCAGCGCCTCGAGCACCCGCTTGATGGGTTCCGGCAACCCGCGCAGCGATCTGAGCTTGGTCTTGTACGCCTTCAGTTCGCCGGAGTTCGGCAACTTGCCATGCACCAGCAGGTATGCAATCTCCTCGAATTCGCACGCGTCGGCGATGTCCAGGATGTCGTAGCCGCGGTAGTGCAGGTCGTTACCGGTGCGGCCGACCGTGCAAAGCGCGGTATTGCCGGCGACGACTCCCGACAGCGCCACCGATTTCTTCACTTTCGGGGCGCCGCCTGCCGCCGCGACTTCAGCTTGGCTCATTGACTCCTCCTCCGTTCGTCTATTTCTTCTGTGCGAACAGCGCATCGAGGCGCTGTTCGTACTGGTGATATCCGATGACGTCGTACAACTCCATGCGCGTCTGCATCGAATCGACGACCGACTTCTGCGTGCCTTCGCGGCGCAGCGTCGTGTAGACGGCGAGCGCAGCCTTGTTCATCGCGCGGAACGCCGACAGCGGGTAAAGCACCATCGAGACGCCGGCGCTCCTCAGTTCGTCGACCGTGAAGAGCGGCGTCGAACCGAACTCCGTGATGTTCGCGAGCACCGGCACCCGAACCGCCTCGACGAACCTGCGGTATGTCGCAAGATCCATCGCGGCCTCGGCGAAGATGCCATCGGCACCGGCCTCGACGCAGGCGACCGCGCGCTCGATCGCGCGCTCGACCCCCTCGACCGCGATCGCGTCGGTGCGGGCGATCACGAAGAAATCCACGTCCGTCCGGGCGTCCGCCGCAGCCTTCACGCGGTCAGCCATCTCCTCCGTCGAGACGATCTCCTTGCCCGGGCGATGTCCGCAGCGCTTGGCGCCGACCTGGTCCTCGATGTGGCAGGCCGCAGCGCCAGCCTTGATCAGCGACTTGATCGTGCGGCCGATGTTGAACGCGCTTGGGCCGAAACCGGTGTCGATGTCGACCAGCAGCGGCAGGTCGCAGACATCGGTGATGCGGCGCGTGTCCACAAGGACGTCGTCGAGTGTGTTGATTCCGAGGTCGGGCATGCCGAGCGACCCCGCTGCGACGCCGCCGCCCGACAGGTAGATCGCGCGGTAGCCGACCTGTTGCGCCATCAGCGCGTGGTTGGCGATGATCGTGCCGGCGATCTGCAGCGGCTGCTCGTCCTGCAGCGCCTGCCGGAAGCGGGCGCCTGCGCTAGGGTTCATCAGTTCTCCCGGGCGGGTGGGGCAGGGTGCGAGCAGGTTGGACGTCAGCCGAGCAGGTGCTTGACGCCATCGCGCTCTTCGAGCAGTTCTTTCAGCGTGTTGTCCATCTTGGCGCGCGAGAACTCGTCGATCTCGAGTCCCTTGACCACTTCGTACTTGCCGCCGGCGCAGGTGCACGGCACGCCGTAGATGATCTCTTCCGGAATCCCGTAGCTGCCATCGGAAGGCACACCCATCGTGACCCACTTGCCGCTGGTGCCCAGCACCCAGTCGCGCACGTGGTCGATCGCTGCGTTTGCAGCAGACGCCGCCGACGACAATCCGCGCGCCTCGATGATCGCGGCGCCGCGCTTGCCGACGGTCGGCATGTAGGTGTCGCGGTACCAGGCGTCATCGACCATGGGCTTGGCGGGCTGGCCGCCGATCGTGGCGAAGCGCAGGTCCGGATACATCGTCGGCGAGTGATTGCCCCAGACGATCAGTTTCTCGACCGACGCGACCGGCTTGCCGGTCTTGCCCGCGAGCTGCGACAGCGCCCGATTGTGGTCCAGCCGCATCATCGCGGTGAAGCTGGCCTTGGGCAGCGACGGCGCGGACTTCATCGCGATGTAGGCATTGGTGTTCGCGGGGTTGCCGACGACCAGCACCTTGATGTTGCGGCTCGCGACCTTGTCGAGTGCCTTGCCTTGCGCGGTGAAGATCTGCGCGTTCGCGGTGAGCAGGTCCTTGCGCTCCATGCCGGGGCCGCGCGGGCGCGCTCCGACGAGCAGCGCGATCTCGGCATCCTTGAACGCGACGTTGGGGTCGCTCGCCGCTTCCATGCCAGCAAGCAGCGGGAACGCGCAATCGTCGAGCTCCATCATCACGCCCTTGAGCGCCTTTTGTGCTTTTTCGTCCGGAATCTCCAGCAACTGCAGGAATACCGGCTGGTCCTTGCCCAGCATCTCCCCGGAGGCGATGCGGAACAGGATCGAGTAGCCAATCTGGCCGGCGGCGCCGGTGACGGCGACGCGAACGGGAGCTTTGCTCATGTTGTTGATCTCCGATGGTCGAAAGCAGAGTGCGATCGGGCGGCGGGCCGCAGCGCTGCCTGGTGGGCCGCCCAGGTTCGGCACGATTTTGTGCAGCGCAAGCCGGACGAGTTTACTGCCGGCGTCAAGCGGTCGACTTGATCTGGACGGCCCCAAGCGGCCATGGGCGCTGCTGCGCCGAGGCTGGTGCGCCGGCGGGCGCGGGCAAGGGTGGCGCGGGTGAAGATGTTCATGGCAATATTGAAAGAAGAACTATAACTTATATAAGACATATAACTCAAGCCTCCATGTCCTTTGTGCTGAAATCACGGTCCATGAGTCCTGTCGATCGTCCCGCCGATGCATCGCGCAACGCGCGACCTGCGGTGTTTTCGCCGCTTTACCGGCAGATCAAGGACTTGCTGGTCGAGGGACTGGAGCGCGGCGAGTGGAAGCCCGGCGAACTGATCCCGAGCGAGATCGAACTGGCCGCCCGCTTCCAGGTCAGCCAGGGAACCGTTCGCAAGGCGGTTGACGAGCTCGCAGCGGAGAACCTGTTGGTGCGGCGGCAAGGGAAGGGCACGTTTGTCGCCACCCACCACGAGCCCAAGGCGCAATTCAGGTTTCTGCGCGTCGTGCCGGACGAAGGCGAGCCGGTCAGGCCGGTCAGCCGATTCCTCGAGTGCCGCCGGATTCGCGCCAGCAGCGATGTCGCGCGGCAGCTCGAGATCAAGGCGGGCGACGCAGTCGTCTATCTGCGGCGGCTGCTGACTTTCGACGGCGCGCCGATCGTGCTCGACGAGATCTGGTTGCCGGGAACCTTGTTCAAAGGACTTACTGCCGAACGCCTCGCCGAATACAAGGGTCCGCTCTATGGTTTGTTCGAGACCGAGTTCGGCACGCGCATGATCCGCGCCGAAGAGCAGATCCGCGCAGTCGCGGCGGATGTCGATACGGCCAGCCTGCTGGCGATCGAGCCAGGCGCGCCGCTGCTGCTCGTCGAGCGCGTTTCCTACACGTACGGTGAGCGCCCGGTTGAAGTTCGCCGCGGACTATCGGTCACGGAGCGCCATCACTACCGCAACACGCTGACCTGATTTGGTTCGCTTCACCAAATCGTTCAGAATACTCAGATCGTTCGAAGGGGCCACATGTCGATGAGCACCGCTGCCAGCGCAACAAGAAAATCGCGCCCCGAGTTTCGCAACATCCACGTCACGCAAATTGTTTCGTATCGCCTGCCGGCCGCTGGAATCGTTTCGATCCTGCACCGAATCAGCGGCGCCGTGCTGTTTCTCGTATTGCCTTTCCTGCTTTGGTTGCTCGACCTCAGCTTGATTTCTGAAATCAGCTTCGAGCGCCTGCGCGGAGTCGTGGCTGGCCCGATCGTGAAGCTGATCCTGCTGGGACTGATCTGGGCCTTGCTGCACCACCTGATCGCCGGGATCCGCTACCTGTTTCTCGACCTGCACATCGGACTTGACCCCGCGCCGTCGCGCGCAAGCGCGCTCGCGGTGTTCGCGGTCAGCGTTCCGCTGACGGTACTTGCAGGGCTTCGGCTCTTCGGAGTGTTCTGATGGCGGACTTCAACAGCACGGCCGGAATCGGCTCCAAGCGCCTGGTGGTCGGCGCGCACTACGGCGTCGGCGGCTTTCTCGCACAGCGCATCACCGCGATCGTCCTGACCGCCTACGTGCTGCTGATCGCGGTGCGGTTGATCGGCGCGGATCTTTCGTATGACACCTGGGCCGGCATGTTCGCTCCGGTCTGGATGAAGGTCGTCTCGCTGGTCGCAATCCTTGCGCTGACGTATCACGCGTGGGTCGGCGTCCGGGATATCTGGATGGACTACATCAAGCCGCTGTGGCTGCGGCTGTCGCTGCAGACACTGACGGCCCTGTGGCTGCTCGCCTGCGCGGTATGGTCCGTGCAGATCCTCTGGAGAGTCTGAACCATGGCCGCACAATCCAAGGTGGCGCGGCGCCGATTCGATGCGGTCATCGTCGGCGCCGGCGGATCGGGCATGCGCTGCGCACTCCAACTCGCGCAGGCCGGCCTCAACGTTGCGGTGCTGTCGAAGGTCTTTCCCACCCGTTCGCACACGGTCGCCGCACAGGGCGGCATCGGCGCCTCACTCGGCAACATGACCGAGGACAACTGGCTGTGGCACATGTTCGACACGGTGAAGGGTTCGGACTACCTGGGCGACCAGGACGCGATCGAGTTCATGTGCCGCGAGGCGCCCAAGGTCGTCTACGAGCTCGAGCACTTCGGAATGCCGTTCGACCGCAATCCGGACGGCACGATCTACCAGCGTCCGTTCGGTGGGCACTCGGCGAATTTCGGCGAGAAGCCCGTCCCGCGCGCCTGCGCGGCCGCGGACCGCACCGGGCATGCGCTGCTGCACACGCTTTATCAGCGCAATGTCTCCTCGCGCACGCAGTTCTTCGTCGAATGGATGGCGCTGGACCTGATCCGCAATGCCGAGGGCGCGGTGGTTGGCGTCGTCGGGCTCGAGATGGAAACCGGCGAGCCGATGATCTTCGAGTCCAAGGTCACGGTGCTCGCGACCGGCGGCGCGGGACGCATCTTCGCCGAGTCGACCAACGCCTACATCAACACCGGCGACGGGCTGGGCCTGGCCGCGCGCGCCGGCGTCCCGCTCGAGGACTTGGAGTTCTGGCAGTTTCACCCGACCGGCGTGGCCGGCGCGGGCATCCTGATCACCGAAGGCGTGCGCGGCGAAGGCGGCATCCTGCTGAACAGCCAGGGCGAGCGCTTCATGGAACGCTACGCGCCGACGTTGAAGGACCTGGCGCCGCGCGACTTCGTTTCGCGCTCGATGGACCAGGAGATCAAGGAAGGGCGCGGCTGCGGTCCACACAAGGATTACGTGCTGCTCAAGCTCGATCATCTCGGCGCCGAGACGATCATGAAGCGGTTGCCCGGGATCCGCGAAATTGCAATCAAGTTCGCGAACGTCGACCCGATCAAGGAGCCGATTCCGGTCGTGCCGACGCTGCACTACCAGATGGGAGGCGTTCCGACGAACTACCACGGGCAGGTGGTCGCGCCCACACGGTCAACACCGGGCGGCGACCTCAACGCCGTGGTCGACGGCCTGTATGCGATCGGCGAGTGCTCCTGCGTATCGGTGCACGGGGCGAACCGTCTCGGGACGAACTCGCTGCTCGACCTGATCGTGTTCGGCCGCGCGGCCGGCAATCACATCGTCGAACAGAAGTTCCGCGACGAAGGACACCGCGCGTTCCCGGCCGACGGTGGCGAGCAGACTTTGGCGCGCCTCGCGGAGCTCGATGCGCGGTCAGGAGGCGAGCGCGTGCAGGATGTCGCCAACGACATCCGCCGCACGATGCAGGCGCACTGCGGCGTCTTCCGCAACGCACAGCTGCTCGACGAAGGCGTGACGAAGATCCGCGCGCTGGCCGAAAGGGCGCAGCATGTGTCGATCACGGACAAGTCGAAGGTCTTCAACACCGCGCGCATCGAGGCGCTGGAGCTCGAGAATCTGGTCGCGACAGCCCGCGCGACGATCGTCTCCGCCGCGGCGCGGACGGAGAGCCGCGGGGCACACGCCCGTAGCGACTTTCCGGAGCGCGACGACGTCCAGTGGCTGAAGCACTCGCTGTATTACCTGCAGGGCGACCGGCTCGACTACAAACCGGTCAACCTCAAGCCGCTGACGGTGGCGAGCTTCGAACCGAAGCGGCGCACGTTCTAGGAACCTACCAAACAGCCCGAGGGCACAGCATGACGGCCAACAGCAACGCCGAAAGCAGCGCAGTCGCGGGAACGGCCGCGGGCGCGCGGACGGTCCGCTTCGAGATCTACCGTTACGACCCGGATCGGGATGCGAAGCCCCACATGCAGAAGCTCGAGGTCACGCTGCAGCCGGTCGACAAGATGCTGCTCGATGCGCTGATGCGCATCAAGAGCGACTTCGACGACACCGTCTCGTTCCGGCGCAGCTGCCGGGAGGGCGTTTGCGGCTCGGATGCGATGAACATCAATGGCAAGAATGGCCTGGCATGCATCACCAACCTGCGGGACCTGAAGGAGCCGATCGTCCTGCGGCCGCTGCCGGGGCTGCCGGTGATCCGCGACCTGATCGTCGACATGTCGCAGTTCTTCAAGCAGTACCACTCGATCAAGCCGTTCCTGATCAATGACAATCCGCCGCCCGAGAAGGAGCGCCTGCAGTCGCCCGAAGAGCGTGAGGAACTGAACGGCCTGTACGAGTGCATCCTCTGTGCCTGCTGCTCGACCAGTTGCCCCAGCTTCTGGTGGAACCCGGACAAGTTCGTCGGCCCGGCGGGCCTGCTTCAGGCATATCGCTTCATCGCAGACAGTCGGGACACGGCGACCAGCGAGCGGCTCGACAACCTGAACGACCCGTACCGGCTGTTCCGCTGCCACACGATCATGAATTGCGTCGACGTCTGCCCGAAGGGGCTCAACCCGACGCGCGCGATTGGCAAGATCAAGGAGTTGATGGTTCGGCGGGCCGTCTGACCATGGGCATGGCGGCAATCGGCGAGACCGAGCTGCGTCGGCTGCGCTGGCGGGCCCGCCGCGGTCTGCTCGAAAACGATCTGCTCCTGGGCCGCTTTCTCGACCGGCACGGTGACCGCCTGGGCATCGATGAGGTGCATGCGCTGGAGTCAATACTGGATCTCCCGGACAACGAATTGCTCGACCTTTTGCTGGCGCGCAAGGATCCTGGCGGCGACCTCGATAACAATGCCGTGCACGCACTGCTGAGCCGGCTGCGCGCAGCCTAGACAACCCGCCCAGAGGACGAAAATGGCGCTGACACCATCAAGCGAAAAGGCGACCTTGACCTTCACCGACGGTACTCCGACGCTGGAGATGCCGATCTACAAGGGGACGGTCGGACCCGATGTCATCGACATCCGGCAGCTGTACAACAAGACCGGCAAGTTCACCTACGACCCGGGGTTCCTGTCGACGGCCTCCTGCAACTCGACGATCACCTACATCGATGGCGACAAGGGCGAGCTGTTGTACCGCGGCTACCCGATCGAGCAGCTGGCGACTCAATGCGACTATCTCGAGACCTGCCATCTGCTCCTGTACGGTGACCTGCCCGATTCCAAGCAGAAGGCGGATTTCGTCAAGCGCGTGACCAATCACACGATGGTCAACGAGCAGATGCAGTTCTTCATGCGCGGATTCCGGCGCGACGCGCACCCGATGGCGGTGATGACCGGCCTGGTCGGCGCGCTGTCGGCGTTCTACCCAGATTCGATGAATCTGAACGACCCGTGGCAGCGCGAGGTTTCGGCGATCCGCCTGATCGCGAAGATGCCGACGCTGGTCGCGATGGCGTACAAGTACACCGTGGGCCAGCCCTACATGTACCCGCGCAACGACCTGTCGTACGCCGGCAACTTCATGCGCATGATGTTCGCCACGCCGTGCGAGGACTACAAGGTCAACGACGTGCTGGTGCGCGCGATGGACCGCATCTTCATCCTGCATGCCGACCATGAGCAGAACGCCTCGACCTCGACGGTGCGCCTGTGCGCCTCGTCCGGCACCAACCCGTTCGCGGCGATTGCGGCCGGCGTGGCCTGCCTCTGGGGACCGGCCCACGGTGGCGCCAACGAGGCTTGCCTGAACATGCTGTACGACATCCAGAGGAACGGCGGCGTCGAGAAGATCGGCGAGTTCATCGAGAAGGTCAAGGACAAGAACAGCAGCGTCAAGCTGATGGGCTTCGGCCACCGCGTCTACAAGAACTACGACCCGCGCGCGAAGCTGATGCGCGAGACCTGCAACGAGGTGCTGGACTCACTGGGCCTGCACGACGATCCGCTGTTCAAGCTGGCGATGGCGCTCGAGAAGATTGCGCTCGAGGACGATTACTTCGTCAGCCGCAAGCTGTACCCGAACGTCGACTATTACTCGGGAATCGTGCAGAAGGCGATCGGCATCCCGGTGCCGCTGTTCACCGCGATCTTCGCGCTGGCGCGCACCGTCGGCTGGATTGCACAGCTGAACGAAATGATCGCCGATCCCGAGTACAAGATCGGCCGGCCGCGCCAGCTCTTCGTCGGGTCGACCAAGCGCGACGTCAAGCCGATCGCGCAGCGCTGAGTTTCGCCGGACCTCGAAACGGCGCCTATGCGGCGCCGTTTTTCATGAACGCTTCAGGCCGCGATCGTCGCCAGCGCCACCGGCTCGATGACCAGGCCCTGGCTCGTGCGATGCATCGGCATCGCGAAGCCGAAGCGGTCGGCGGCGGCGGCGAGATCGAGGTCAGAACGCGGAAGGTGCGGCAGGGTCGGGTCGCCGAAGCGGCGGCCGAAATCGGACTGCCGGACCCTTTCCTCGAAGCTCGCAATGTCGGGCGCTCGGTCGAGCAGATAGCTCTCGATCAGGTCGGCGCACGCATGGTCCTCATCGCCGTCGCGATCGGTCCACAGCCCGGTGATCACGAA
>DAINBQ010000095.1:0-2733 GCA_036732825.1 Burkholderiaceae bacterium
TCGGCAATCGTCTCCGGTTCCGCGTAGTGGGTCGTCAACGCATGCCAGTCGGCGGCGAAGAACAGGCACGGGTGCTCGCTCTGCAGGCGCACCCAGTTCTTCAGCACGCCGTGATAGTGGCCGAGGTGCAGCGCACCGGTGGGGCGCATTCCGGACAGGACGCGATCAGGAAACATGATTCACAGAAAGAGACGGACGATGGCGGCGCCGGCCGCCTGCAGCGGTTGCAACAGGAATCCCAGGGCGCCGGTCACCAGCAGTACGACGATGATGATGAGGCCGAAAGGCTCGAGGCGCGAGTACGCGTTCGAAAGCCTGTGAGGCAGGATTCCGCTGACGATGCGTCCGCCGTCGAGTGGCGGTATCGGCAGCAGATTGAGCGCCATGAAGATCAGGTTGACCTGGATCCCCGCGCGCGCGACTTCATAGAAGAAACGCTCCTCGATACCGACGAAAGACAGCAGGCGAAATGCCAGCGCCCAGATGATCGCCATCACCAGGTTGGCGCCCGGGCCTGCGGCCGCCACCCAGATCATGTCCCGCTTCGGTTTCCGCAGGCTGCCCCAGTCGACCGGCACCGGCTTGGCCCAGCCGAACATGAAGCCGGTCATGATCACCATTCCGATCGGCACGATGATCGTGCCGATCGGGTCGATGTGCTTGACCGGATTCAGCGTGATCCGCCCCAGGACGTAGGCGGTGTTGTCGCCGAACATGCGTGCCACGTAACCGTGCGACGCCTCGTGCACGGTGATCGCGAACAGCACGGGGATTGCGTAGACCGCGATCCCCTGGATGATTTCTTCCATCGATTCGAGTCTATCAGTGCATTCGCACCGGCCTCACAGGCCGAGCGCAGCAACATCGCCGCGACCTTGCCGGACCAGAACGGCTTCCAGTCCGGTCAGATCGACGATCGTCGTCGGCTGCACGCCACAGGCGCCGGCGTCCAGGACGAAATCGATCTGGTAGTCGAGACGGTCGCGGATGTCCTGCGGATCGTTCAGCGGAAGTTCGTCGCCCGGCAATTGCAGCGTCGTCGTCAGCAACGGCTGTCCGAGCACGTCGAGCAGGCCCAGTGCGACGCGATGATCCGGTACACGCAGGCCGATCGTCTTGCGCGCCGGGTGCGATAGCCGCCGCGGCACTTCGCGCGTCGCTTCGAGGATGAAGGTGTAAGGGCCGGGGGTCGCGATCTTCAGCAGCCGGTAGGTGCGGTTGTCCACCTTCGCGTATTGCCCGATGTCCGACAGGTCGCGGCACATCAGCGTCAATAGGTGCCGGTCGTCGATGCGGCGGATCTGCCGGATGCGGTCGACCGCCGCCTTGTCGTCAAGGTGACAAGCCAGCGCGTAGCAGGAGTCGGTCGGTATCGCGCCGATTCCGCCGTGATCGAGGATCTGCGCGGCCGACCGCAGCAGGCGCACCTGTGGATCGACTGGATGAACGCTGAACAGGTGCGCCATCAGACGTGCGCAGAGCCGCGCAGCCGGGCGCGGCGCCGCCCGACGCCTCGAATCCGCCGCGTTCTCATGCGTAGCGATGCCAGACCGGAACGAGGGCCGCAGGCAGCGGCGCCCCGCGGCCAAGCTCGACATTGTCGGATTCTCCGGGCCCGTGAAAGTCGCTGCCGCGCGACGCTTCGAGGCCGTGTTCCAGCGCCAGCTGGCCGTAGATCCGGGTCTGCTCCGGTGAGTGGTTGCTGGTGACGACTTCGATCGCGGTGCCGCCGGCGAGCCGGAACTCGCGCAGCAACTGGTCCAGCGCGAGATCGTGCAGGCGGTAGCGCCCGGGATGCGCGAGGACCGCCACTCCACCGGCGCCGCCGATCAGTGCCACAGCGTCGGCCAGCGTTGCCCAGCGATGCGGCACGTATCCCGGCTTGCCCTCGATCAGGAACCGCTTGAACACTTCCTTCACGTCGCGGCAGATCCCCTGGTCGACGAGGAATCGCGCAAAGTGCGTCCGCGAGATCATCGCGGGGTTCGTCACATAGGTCATCGCACCGTCGAAAGCCTGTCCGATTCCTGCTGCCGCGAGCTGATCCGCCATCTGGAGCGCGCGCAGCGTCCGGCCCGAGCGAATCTGTTCGAGCCCGGCGCGCAGACCGGCATCGGAATCATCGACGCCCAGTCCGACCACATGGATCGTCTTGCCGCCCCACGTCACCGAGACCTCGACGCCGGGCACGAACGCCAGGCCGGATTCCGCGGCGGCCGCCCGCGCTTCGGCGACTCCTGAAACTTCATCGTGGTCGGTCAGCGCGAACAACTCGACGCCGAAGCTGCAAGCCCGCTCGACGAGCTCGCGCGGCGTCAACGTGCCGTCGGAGTAGATCGAATGTGAATGGAGGTCGGCGAGCAGGCGGTGCCGGTCGGTGTCTGTGTCGGGCATTGTGCGGATCTTACCGGCTCGAACCGGTCAATCCGCCGCCCGGCGGCCGAAGAACTCGCTGATCAACCGCGCCACCTGTTCCGGACGATCGTGATGCAGCATGTGCCCGGCATCTTCGATGACGACGGTTTCTACATCGCGCAGCGCGCCGCGGCGCCGATCGATCTCCTGCATGGCCTCCGCCGGGCTCGCAGCGACGTGGCGCAGAACGTCCGTCTGCGCACCCTCGACCCACAGCACCGGACATTCAATGCTGCGCCAGCACGCGAGCACTTCGTCGATCCGATACAGCGTCGGATTGACGATCCGATGCGCGGGATCTCCTGCGACCTGATACCG
>DAINBQ010000095.1:2833-11620 GCA_036732825.1 Burkholderiaceae bacterium
CCTCCCGCGAAGCGTAGTCGCGCAGCGAGCCGCCGGACTTCAGTTCATCGATCCATTGCGCGTAACGGGCCGGGGTCTGTTCCGGTCGCGCTCCGCGCAGTCCGAAGCCCTCGAGATTCGCCAGCGCGCGGACCCGCTGCGGGCGGATCCCGGCGTAAAGCATCGCGACGTTCCCACCCATGCTGTGGCCCACCAGGCGTGCGGGCTCGCGCCGGTAGACGTCGTCCAGGATGTATTCGAGGTCGGCCAGATAGTCGGGGAACCAGTAGCAGTCTCCCGGACCGGAGTCGGTCAGGCCATAGCCGCGCCAGTCGGGCGCGACGACGCGCCAATCCGGTGCCAGCGCGTCGACGACGAACTGGAACGATGCGGAGACATCCATCCAGCCGTGCAGCATTACCAGCGTGCGATGGGCGGGTGCGTCGGCCGGTCCCCACTCTCGCAGGTGGTAACGCAGGCCGCGGAGGTGAAGGATGCGTGAGCGGTCGGGTCGATGCTTCACGGTTTGCCTGGGCCGTGGCGTTCGGCGATTATAGGAAGCGCCGTTCAACCCCGACAGGAACGACATGCGTGACGACTATCGCGCGTTGTACGAAGGTTTCCGCTGGCACGTTCCGTCCGAGTTCAACATCGCGGAAGTCTGCGGGCGCCGCTGGTCGCAGGAAACGTCGCGCATCGCACTGCACTACGAGGACGAGGGCGGCATGCGCGCCTCGTTCACCTTCGCCGCGATGCAGTCGGATGCAAACCGCCTGTCGCATGTCCTGCGGCGGCTCGGCGTCGAGCGTGGCGACCGCGTTGCGATCGTTTTGCCGCAGCGACCCGAGACGCCGGTCTCGCACCTCGCGATCTACCAGATGGGCGCGGTCGCGATGCCGCTGTCGATGCTGTTCGGCCCCGACGCACTCGAGTATCGGCTTCAGAACAGCGAGGCCAGGGTCGCGATCGTCGACGCGGCGGCGCTGCCGTCGCTGCAGCAGGTGCGCGAACACTGTCCGGCGCTGCGCAACCTGATCGTCGTCGGTGGCGCAGGCGAGGATGAAAATTCGTGGAGCCTGCTGCTGTCGAAGGAGTCCGAGACTTTCGTGCCGGTGGTCACACGCGCGAGCGATCCTGCGTTGCTGATCTACACGAGCGGAACCACCGGCCCCCCCAAGGGGGCACTGATGCCGCACGCAGCCTTGATCGGCAATCTGCCGGGGTTCGTCGCGTCGCAGAACTGGTTCCCGCAGAATGGCGATGTGTTCTGGTCGCCGGCCGACTGGGCGTGGACCGGCGGCCTGATGGATGCGCTGCTGCCGACCCTGTATTTCGGGTTTCCGATCCTTGGCTACCGCGGCCGCTTCACGCCCGAGCGCGCTTTCGAGCTGATGGAGCGCTACGGCGTCACCAACACGTTCCTGTTCCCGACCGCGCTGAAGATGATGATGAAGTCGGTTGCGGAGCCGCGCGCGCGTTACCGGCTGCAGTTGCGCTCGATCATGAGCGCGGGCGAGGCCGTCGGCGCCGCGGTCTTCGGCTGGTGCCGCGAAGCGCTGGGCATCACGGTCAACGAAATGTTCGGGCAGACCGAGATGAACTACATCGTTGGCAACTCGCACCGGCGCTGGCCGGCGCGGCCCGGCAGCATGGGCCGTCCCTATCCTGGTCATCAGGTGGCCGTCATCGACGCGGACGGCAAGGTCCTGCCGGCAGGCGAGACCGGAGAGGTCGCCGTTAACCGGTTCGACATCCACGGCCATCCGGACCCGGTGTTCTTCCTCGAATACTGGCGCAATCCGGGAGCGACGAAGAACAAGTTCAGCGGCGACTGGTGTCGCACCGGCGATCTGGCCCGTGTCGACCGCGACGGATACCTCTGGTACCAGGGTCGTGCGGACGATGTGTTCAAGGCGGCGGGCTACCGGATCGGACCGAGCGAGATCGAGAACTGCCTGGTCAAGCATCCGGCGGTCGCGAATGCTGCGGTCGTGCCGAAGCCCGATCCGGAGCGCGGCGCAGTGGTGAAGGCCTTCGTCGTGCTCGCCGCCGGATTCCACGCGTCGCCGTCACTGGTGGAAGAACTCCAGCGCCACGTGCGCGGCCAGCTGGCGCCCTACGAATATCCGAAGGACATCGAGTTCATCGCCGAACTGCCGATGACGACGACCGGCAAGGTCCAGCGGCGGGTTCTGCGCGAACTCGAACTGCAGCGATCACAAACGAGCTAGCCGCGCGAATCGGCAACCAGCATCTTTCCGACCGCGGTGGCCACAAGTTCACCGCGCTGGTTTCTCGCCTCGCAGTCGGCCACCACGATGCCGCATCCTTTCGCCGGCTTCGGAAGCAGTTCGACCACGGTCCACTCGACGTCGAGCGTGTCACCCGCGGCGACCGGCGCGAAGAACCGCGCGTTGTGTTCCAGATAGCCGATCGCGGTCCCGGCCACGAGGTTGCCGAACGGCGCGCTCATCAGCGCCGAGGTCATGACGCCATGAAGAATGCGTCCGCCGAAGCGGGATTGCGCAGCAAATGTCGTGTCGACGTGCAGCGGATTGAAGTCCCCGATCAGTCCGGCAGTGACGGATAGATGCTCCGCGCTGACGACAACCGTCGACCCGAAGCGGTCACCGAGCTTGAATTCAGAGTAGGTACGGCCACGGTATGGCGGCGCGGCCGGCGCCACCTGGACCGACCGTTCGTCCGGGCTAGGAATCGCGGCCACGCGGCAACGTCATGCGGCCGCTGCGTGACATGACAGGGCGGTAGCTCGCGTTGGCAATGGCCGCTTCCAGGATGCGGCTCCGCTCTTCAAGCGTCGAGGAGTCGATCAGGCGCGTCACGTAGGCGGTCGGCAGGTCGCGGTAGCGCCGGCGATCGGGACGAAACGTCACTTCGCGCCACCCCAGCTCGACCAGCCATTGCCAGAGAGAGTGGCTCATCCCTGCCTGCACGGTCATCCGGACTTCGCCACAGATAAGCTTGGCGCCAAGGGCAGGTTTGCTGCCGGCCGGTGGCAGCCCGCGCTCGCGGCGGATGTTCAGCAGCGTGCGAACCTGATCGCGAACCTGACCGACGATATCCAACGAGAACGCCCCTTTCAGCAGGGACTGTAACGGTCCCCAATCCACCACCTATCCCACGAATCAGCTAGCGCGTTGGTAAGGGGGCGGGAACGCGTTCGGCAGGCCGCATGACCGGCTGGCGCGTGACCTGACGAATGGCGCCCAGCAGCACCCGTTCCCAGTCCGTCGACTCGGAGTCGAACATGCGCGTCACGAGGCCCGTCGGCAGCGGCTTCAGCTTGAGCCGGTTCTCGCCGGGTTTCAGCTCCCGCCACCCGAGGGATACCAGCCAACGCCACAGCTCGTCGCTGAGCCCCGCCTGGACCGTCATGCGCAGTCCGGCGCAACAGATCGTGGAGCCGATCGGCGGCTTGTTCGCCTCCCGGCGACGCAAATCCTGTTTCTTCTTCCCCAGCAGTTCACCCACCGGGGTGTTCAAAAGTGTTGCCCAGTTCATGCAGCCTCCAGGATGTGGTCGCAATTTATCGGGCTGCGCCGTGGGATTCGATCCCATTTGGGAGCGATCGCGCGCTCCCGCTAATCCTTCCCCCGCTACCGCGGCCGTGGGATCAAGTTCCGGAGGGCGTCAATTTCCGCTTCGTCGAAGCCGGCGCGGCGCCGCGCTTCGAGGTTGAATGGCCCGCGCAGCCGGGGCGCGCGGAAGCAGCTCGCCAGTTCCTCGTAGGTCCGAAGCGGATCGCGGCCGCGCTCGCGGCACAGCTGCCGGTACCAGCGATTGCCGATCGCGACGTGACCGATTTCGTCGCGCAGGATGACGTCGAGGATGCCGGCCGCCGTGGCATCGCCGGCCGCGGCAAGGCGGGCCTGGATTCCCGGCGTCGCGTCGAGCCCGCGCGCCTCGAGCGTCCGCGGAACGAGCGCCATCCGCGCCAGCACGTCGCCCCGCGTCCGCTCGGCCATCTCCCACAAGCCGTCATGCGCATCGTAATCGCCGTATGCGACACCGAGCGTTGCGAGGTGCCGGGCGAGGAGTTCGTAGTGCAGCGCCTCCTCGCGCGCGACCTGCAGCCAGTCCTGATAGTAGTCGACGGGCAATCCGGGAAAACGCCAGATCGCGTCCAGCGCCAGGTTGATCGCGTTGAACTCGATGTGCGCGATCGAATGAAGCAGCGCGGCCCGACCGGTGGCGGTCGCCGTGCTGCGCGAAGGGACCCGGGACGCAGGAACGAGCAGCGGCCGCGCCGGCCGACCCGGCAGCCCGGCGGGTTCGGGAATCTGCGCTGAGGGATCGATCGTTGCGGCCGCCACTGCAAGACTCGCGACGGCCGCGATCTTTTCTCCCGGGTCCGTGATCGCGAGAACGGCGAGCGCGGCGCGCCGCAGTTCCATCTGCCTCAGGCCGCCTTGCGCTCGCGGTCGGCGGGTCCGGGTTCCGCGGCCGCGAATGCGATCAGTTCCCTGCTCACTCGCTCATGAGCCACGCGGACGTGCTCGCCGATCCGGCGGGCGGCCTCGTCGGCATCGCCTTTCGCCATCGCCTCGAGGATGCCGGCGTGCTCCTTCCAGATCTGGAGTGTCAATCGGGGACGGCGCAGCACTTCGCCCATCGACCGGCGCAGGTGCTGCCAGTGCAGATGCATCGTCTCGACGATCAGCGGATTGCCGGAAGTCTCGTAGATGAACGTGTGGAAATCGACATCCGCCTGGAGGGTCGCCCGCGCGTCGCCGGCGCTCGCAACTGCCATGCCGTGCTCGACCAGCGCTCGCCCAAGTGCCAGACGCTCGGGCGTCATGCGCTCGGTCGCCAGCCTTGCCGCGAGAGGCTCGATCGCCGAGCGGAATTCATAGATCGCATCGAACCGCGCGCGATCGATCGGCGCCACGGCCAGCCCGCGCCGCCCATGCTCGATCAGGAAGCCCTGCTGTTTCAGCAGGCCAAGCGCGCTCATGACGGGCTGCCGCGACACCGCCAACCGGTTCGCGATCTCGTCCTGCGTGAGTCGCTCGTGCGGCGCCAGCGTCCCGTCGCAGATGGCGTCGAGGATCGCGTCGTACGCCTGATCGACCAGCGTTTTCTGTGTCTGCAGTGACTTCATTGCCTTCCCCGAGAAAGTGCTTGACAGCGGTTTCTTGTTTCGCATATCGTATACAGTATACAAACAAAAGTCCACTCAATAAGTCGACAGCGTTACTGCTCTGTCGCGCGAGCGCCGCGGACACAAACGGAGACCGAATGAGCACACCCAGCACCCCCATCCGAGTCCTGCTCGCCAAGGTCGGCCTCGATGGCCATGACCGCGGCGTGAAGGTCGTTGCCCGCACGTTGCGCGACGCCGGCATGGACGTCGTCTATTCCGGGCTGCACCGCACGCCGGAAGAAGTCGTCAACACCGCGATCCAGGAGGACGTCGACGTGCTCGGCGTCAGCCTGCTGTCAGGGGTTCAGCTCACCGTGTTCCCGAAGCTTTTCAAGCTGCTGAACGAGCGTGGCGCCGACGACATCATCGTCATCGCCGGCGGCGTGATGCCGGCCGAAGACGTCGCGGCGATCAAGCAAATGGGCGTGCGCGAGGTCCTGCTGCAGGACACCCCTCCGCAGGCGATCGTCGACACGCTGACCCGACTGGTCGCCGAGCGCGGCCCGCGCTGACGAACACGGCTGCGCCGTCGCCGCGCAGCAGCCCTCCAAAGGAAATTCCATGCCGATGGAACAGTGGTCCTTTCCGGCCAGCTACGACGAGAATTACTTCCCCTCCCGTGACAGCCGGTACTGGTTCCCGGTGCGCGAGACGATGCCGACCGGCGACCGCGAGCGCGCGATCCTCGAGCGGCTGCAGCAGGTGTGCAAGTACGCTTACGAGCACGCGCCCTTCTACCGCCGCAAATGGGATGCGGCGGGCTTTCATCCGAGCCAGCTGAAGTCGCTCGAGGACTTCGAGTCGCGCGTACCGGTTGTCACCAAGAAGGACCTGCGCGAATCGCAGGCCGCGCAGCCGCCCTTCGGCGACTACGTGTGCATTCCCGATTCCGAGATCTTTCACGTTCACGGCACCAGCGGCACGACCGGCCGCCCGACCGCCTTCGCCGTCGGCCGTAACGACTGGCGCACGATCGCCAACGCGCACGCCCGCATCATGTGGGCGATGGGCATGCGGCCCGGCGACATGATCTGCGTGGCGGCGGTGTTCAGCCTGTACCTCGGCAGCTGGGGCGCGCTCGCGGGCGCCGAGCGCCTCGGCGCCAAGGCGTTTCCGTTCGGCGCGGGCGCACCGGGCATGAGTGCTCGACTGGTGCAGTGGCTGGCCACGATGAAACCCGCCGGCTTCTACGGCACGCCGAGCTACGCGATCCACCTGATCGAGGTCGCGCGCGAGGAGAAGCTCGACCCGCGCGACTTCGGCCTGAAGTACCTGTTCTTCTCCGGCGAACCCGGTGCGTCGGTGCCGGGCGTGAAGGACCGCATCGAGGAGGCGTACGGCGCGCGCGTTTACGACTCGGGCTCGATGGCGGAGATGAGCCCGTGGATGAACGTCGCCGGCAGCCGCGAGTCGCACCAGGGCATGCTCTGCTGGCAGGACATCGTCTACACCGAAGTCTGCGATCCAGCGACGATGCAGCGCGTGCCGTACGGCGAGCGGGGCACGCCGGTGTACACGCACCTCGAACGCACCAGCCAGCCGATGATCCGCCTGCTCTCGGGTGACCTTACGCTCTGGGTAAACGAGCCCAACCCCTGCGGCCGCACTTACCCGCGCCTGCCGCAGGGCATCTTCGGCCGGATCGACGACATGTTCACGATCCGCGGCGAGAACATCTATCCGAGCGAGATCGACGCCGCGTTGAACCAGCTCGCGAACTACGGCGGCGAGCACCGCATCGTCATCACGCGCGATGCGGCGATGGACGAACTGCTGCTACGGGTCGAGCCCGACGAGCCCACGCACCGGGCCGGTGGCGATACCGTCGAGGCCTTCCGCCAGGAAGTGGCGCGCAAGCTGCATACGGTGCTAGGGGTCCGGACGAAAGTCGAGGTCGTCGCCCCGCACTCGATCACGCGCACCGATTTCAAGGCGCGCCGCGTGATCGACGACCGCGAGGTGTTCCGCGGCATGAACGCGCAGCTGGCGGAGTCAGGCCGCTGATGGCCTACGTGCCCTCCTCCGAGCTGCTGGCCCGGATGGTCGACGGCGACACGCGCGCGGCCGGCCGGCTGATCTCGCGGGCCGAAGGCGGCACCGACGAAGCGCGCGCGGCGCTCGCCCAGATCTATCACCGGGCCGGCCGTTCGCACGTCATCGGCATCACCGGCGTGCCCGGCAGTGGCAAGTCCACGCTGGTCGGCAAGCTGGCCCGCCTCCAGCGCGACCGCGGCGAACGGGTGGGTATCGTCGCCGTCGATCCGTCGAGTCCGTACTCCGGCGGCGCGATCCTGGGCGACCGCATCCGGATGACCGAACTGGCGAACGACCCGGGCATCTTCATCCGCAGCATGGCCACACGGGGCGCCACCGGCGGCATGGCGCGCGCCGCGCTCGACGCCTGCGACATCCTCGACGTGGCCGGTTACGGCACGATCATCATCGAAACGGTGGGCGTCGGCCAGGACGAAGTCGAGATCGCGAAGGCGTCCGACACGACGGTCGTCGTCTCCGCACCCGGCCTCGGCGACGAGATCCAGGCGATCAAGGCCGGCGTGCTCGAGATCGCCGACATCCACGTCGTGTCCAAGTGCGATCGTGACGACGCCAACCGCACGCTGATGGACCTGAAGCAGATGCTGACGCTCGGCGCGCTGACTCAGCCGAAGGCCGACTGGAAGATTCCCGTCATCGGTGTCAGCGCGTTCACCGGCCAGGGGCTGGGCGAACTGCTCGAAGCGATCACGCGCCACTGGCAGCTGTCGCGCGACACCGAACTCGGCCGCCGCCGTCGCCGCCGCATCGCCGACTTCCGTCTGCAGAAGACGGCCGAGACCGTCCTGCTTGAACGATTCCACCGCGCCAGCGCGCACGTGCGACCGGAACTTGCATCCGAACTCGCCGAGCGAGCCAGCGATCCCTACACGATGGCGCAGCAACTGGTCATCACTGCATTGCGCAAGGAGTATTCCAATGAACTGGCTTGACGCCGAGATCGCCGCCCGTGTCGGCAAGGAAGAGAAGGAGTGGGAGGCGCAGGAGGTCGCTGCCTTCCTGAAGAAGCAGGCCGAGCGCCGGGAGCAGTTCTTCACGATCGGCGACTTCCCGGTCAAGCGCGTCTACACCGCGGCCGACGTGGCCGCGACGCCGATCGAGGACATCGGGCTGCCCGGCCGCTATCCATTCACGCGCGGGCCGTATCCGACGATGTACCGCAGCCGCACCTGGACGATGCGGCAGATCGCCGGCTTCGGCACCGGCGAGGACACCAACAAGCGCTTCAAGTACCTGATCGCGCAGGGCCAGACCGGCATCTCGACCGACTTCGACATGCCGACGCTGATGGGCTACGACTCAGACCACCCGATGAGCGAAGGCGAGGTCGGACGGGAGGGCGTGGCGATCGACACGCTGGCCGACATGGAGGCGCTGCTCGCCGACATCGATCTCGAGAAGATCTCGGTGTCGCTGACGATCAATCCGACCGCCTGGATCCTGCTGGCGATGTACGTGGCGCTGGCCGAGAAGCGCGGAGTCGACCTGAAGAAGATCTCCGGCACCGTGCAGGCGGACATCCTGAAGGAGTACATGGCGCAGAAGGAATACATCTACCCGATCGCGCCGTCGGTCCGCATCTGCCGCGA
>DAINBQ010000096.1:0-2177 GCA_036732825.1 Burkholderiaceae bacterium
ACCGAGGTCACCAGCAAGATCTGGGCTTACATCAAGAAGAACAAGCTGCAGGACTCGGTCAATCGCCGCATGATCAACGCCGACGACAAGCTGCGGGCGCTGTTCGGCAAGACACAGGCGTCGATGTTCGAGCTGACCAAATACGTCAGCAAGCACCTTAAGTAGGCCGTGCCGGGCGCATGCCCGGATTTACGCGTTGTGCCGATCGCCCGGGGCGCCGCCCCGGGCGATTTGCATTGGTTCAGAACTCTGCGAACTCGCGCGTTTCGAAGCGATCTCCAATCGTGTAGCCGCTCGCGTGGCGCGCCCATTCGCGGGCGAAGCGCAGGTCCGAGCTGTACTCCGCATAGGCGCGGTACAGCGGCTCACCGGCGCGAACCGAATCGCCGAGCTTTCGAAACAGATCGACCCCGGCGCCGCGCACCTTGGGCGCGCCGGTGAGCCGCGCAAGGCGCACTAGTCGTTCGTTGTCGATGCTGGTCACGACGCCGTCGCGCAGAGCCTCGACAACAAAGGCGTGCCGTGCGAGCGCCGGGTTCTCGGGATCGAAGTCGCGCCGGCCCTGCGCGTCGATGATCGCGTTCATCTTCGCGAGCGCGCGCCCCGAGTCGAGGATCTCGCGCGCAATCGCAAATCCGTCACCGCCACGCACGTCGGCGTCGAACTCGATGACCCGGCCGGCCAGTCGCAGCGCCTTCTGGCGCAGGTCCGCCGGCGCCCGCGGATCGCTGTTGAGCACACGCATCACGTCGCGTGCTTCGAGCATCGGGCCGATGCCCGAGCCGACTGGCTGGCGCCCGTCGGTGATGACGACGTCCAGCGTGAGCCGCAGGCGATCGGCGACGAACTCGAAGAGCTTCCTGAGCCGCTGAGCCTCGGGCATCGAGCGCACCTTGGCGCTCGGGCCGAGCGGAATGTCGAGCACGAGGTGGGTCGATCCCGCGGCGATCTTCTTGGACAGAATCGACGCGACCATCTGGCCCGGAGAGTCGAGCGACAACGGGCGTTCGACCGCGATCAGCACATCGTCGGCCGGCGCGAGATCCGCCGTCCCGCCCCAGGCCAGGCAGCCGCGCAGTTCGTGCACGATCTCCTGCATGCGTGCGAACGGAAGTTCGACATTGGCCAGACACTCCATCGTGTCGGCCGTTCCCGCCGGCGAAGTGATCGCGCGCGACGACGTCTTCGGAATCAGCATGCCGTGCGCGGCGACGATCGGCACGATCAGCATCGAGGTCCGGTTGCCCGCGATGCCGCCGATCGAATGCTTGTCGACGACGGGTCGCTCGCGCCAGTCGAGCCGACGCCCTGCCTCGACCATCGCTTCGGTCAGGAACACCACTTCCTCGCGATCGAGGTCGAAGTGGCCGCTCGAGACGACGAACGCCGCCAGTTCGATCGCGCTGTAGCGGTGCTGCGCGACATCGCGCATCAGCGCCAGGTAGTCGGCGCGCTCGAGGCGTTCGCCGGCGATCTTCCGCCGCAGCGCCGGCAGCGAGGCCGGAGGCGTTGCGTGTTCGACCTGCACCGGGGTGCCCGCCGCGACGCCGAACCGCACGAATGCCGGCTCGGACAGCCCGATCTCCTGTTCACCGACGATCGCTTCGTCGTCGACGATGTTCAAGGTCGCGAGGATCGACCGGCCATTCGCCCGCACCTCGATCCGCGCCAGCGCAAGGAAGCCCTCGGTCAGGTAGAGCGGGCAGGCGCGGTGCAGGAAGGCGACGTTTTCCTGGTAGGTATCGATGCCGACGCGGCGCAGCGCGAGTGCGCCGGGTACTTCCGTTTCGACGGCCAGTTCAGGATTCATAGCGTGTCTCCGGCTCAGCCACGGTCGTCCGCCATTTGAGCTCGCGCGCGATGCGCGCGGACAGCGCGTGCGAGGCCTCGGGTTCGCCGTGCACGATGTAGGTCATCGCCGGTTTGCGTTGCATGCCGCTCAGCCATCCCATCAGTCCGTCCTGTCCCGCGTGTGCGGACAGCCCGCCGAGTGTGTGTACGCTCGCCCGCACCGGCACCGTGTCGCCGAACAGTTGCACGCTGCGGGCGCCGTCGACGATCCGCCGGCCCATCGTGCCGGCCGCCTGGAATCCGGTGAACAGGATTCCGCACTCGCGCCGGAACAGGTTGTGCCGCAGGTGGTGGCGAATCCGTCCCGCCTCGCACATGCCGCTGGC
>DAINBQ010000096.1:2277-11390 GCA_036732825.1 Burkholderiaceae bacterium
ACAGGTTGTGCCGCAGGTGGTGGCGAATCCGTCCCGCCTCGCACATGCCGCTGGCGGCGACGATCACGGCGCCGTTGCGGATCGAGTTCAGGAAGATCGAATCGTCGACGTTTTCCGTATAACGCAGCGCAAAGGGCAGCTTGCGCGCGCGCTCGGCCGCGTGAAACTCGTGCGCGAACTCGTCAAGCGCCTCGAGATGGCGAAACGTGACCGCGCTGGCCTGGGCCGCGAGCGGCGAGTCGACGAACACGAGCGGCACCCGGATGCGTCCCGCCTTCGCCAGCCGATAGAGCAGCACGAGGAACTCCTGCGTGCGGCCGAGCGCGAACGCAGGCACGATGACGTTGCCGTGGCGCTCATGCAGCACTTCGTGCAGGACCTGGACGAGTTCCTCTTCGGTATCTTCCATCGAGCGGTGATTGCGATCGCCGTAGGTCGATTCGACGACCAGGACGTCCGCATGGACGACCGCATCGCGCTCGCGGACGACCAGCGGCGAGGGCTCGCCGATGTCGCCCGAAACGACCAGCAGGCGCTCGCGCGCACCGTCGCGCAGGCGGATCTCCGCAAAAGCCGCGCCGACGATGTGACCGGCGCTGCGCAGCCGTACCTTGACGTCCGGATGCGGCCTGAACTCGACGTCGTACGGCACGCCGATCAGGTGCGTTGCGAGCCGATCGACATCTTCCGCGTCGTACAGCGGCTCTTCCGTGGCGCCCCGGCGTGATGGTCTGCGGCCGGTGCCGCGCGACTGCACGTGCGCGCTGTCCCGGAGCATGACCGGAACGAGGTCCGCGGTCGGCTTCGTGCAGTAGATCTGCAACGGGCGCCGGTCCCCCGCAAAGCGGGGCAGCAGACCGCAATGGTCGACGTGGGCGTGAGTCAGCAGCACGAAATCCAGGCGTCCGAGGTCGCGTGCATACGCTTCGCGATTGCGGCGGGGCGCCTCGCGGCCTCCCTGGAACATTCCGCAGTCGACGATGAAGCGCAAGGCGCCCGCTTCGATCAGCAGGCAGGAGCCGGTCACTTCGCCGGCCGCACCCATGAATGTCAATCGCATCTTGTCCTGCCGAAGATTCGTGAATCCCAGTCTAGGGACAGCTGACGGCCAAGTCTGCGCGGACGGTATGCTTCTTTGCGCTATGCCAAGTATCGTTCTCGCGACGCTGAATACGCGCCATTCGCACGCTGCGCTCGGGCTGCGCTACCTGCGCGCCAACCTCGGATCGCTGCGCGATTCGAGCGTGATCCGGGAGTTCGTCGCCAGCACGCCGGCCGATACGATCGCGCAGCGCCTGCTCGCCGAGCAGCCGCGGATCATCGGTTTCGGCGTCTACATCTGGAACGTCATGCAGACGGCGCGCGTGGTCGCACGCCTGAAGGAACTCGCGCCCGAAGTGGTCATCGTCATCGGCGGGCCCGAAGTCAGCCACGAGATCGACCAGCAGCCGATCTGCCGGAGCGCGGATTTCATCGTCACCGGCTGGGGCGACATCACCTTCGCGCGCCTCGCGCAACAACTGCTCGTGGGCCCGCGACCGCTGATGAAGGTGCATGCGGGCGAACAACCGCCGCTCGACCAGCTCGCGCTTCCCTATGGCGAATACAGCGCTGCCGATCTCGCGCACCGTTATGTGTATGTCGAGGCGTCGCGCGGCTGCCCGTTCAAATGCGAGTTCTGCCTGTCGGCGCTCGACCGCACCGCGTGGGCATTTCCGCTGCCGCCGTTGCTCGCCGAACTGCAGCGGCTGTACGAGCGCGGCGGCCGCCAGTTCAAGTTCGTCGACCGTACGTTCAACCTGAAAGTCGCCTCCGCTGCGGCGATACTCGAGTTTTTTCTCGGTCTGATCAGCGAGCATCCAGAGGATCCGCCGTTCCTGCACTTCGAACTGATTCCGGACCACCTGCCGGAGCGGCTGAAGGCGCTCGTCGCGCGTTTTCCCGCCGGCACACTGCAGTTCGAGATCGGCATCCAGACGTTCAATGTCGACGTCCAGCGCACGATCTCGCGCCGACAGGACAACGCGGCGGCCGCGGCCAATCTGTGCTGGCTGCGCACGCAGTCCAACGCGCACCTTCATGTCGACCTGATCGCCGGGTTGCCGGGAGAGGACCTGGAATCGTTCGCGGGCGGGTTCGACCGCCTTGTTGCGCTTGCGCCGCACGAGATCCAGTTCGGAATCCTGAAACGGCTGCGGGGTACGCCGATCGCGCGCCACTCCGCGCGCTACCAGATGCGCTACAACCCGGAGCCGCCGTACAACGTGCTGGCAACCGATCGCATCGACGAGCCGACAATGCAGCGTTTGGCACGCTTTGGCCGCTACTGGGACCTGGTTGCGAATTCGGGCCGTTTCAACCGCACGCTGCCGCTGCTGCTCGGCGCGACGCCCTTCGCAAGCTTTCTCGCGTTTTCGGACTGGCTCTATCGGGCGCTTGGCCGCACGCATGCGATCGCGAACGAACTGCTGTACGAGCGGATGCACGAATGGCTCGCGATGAGCGGCGACGCGGAACTCGCGACACAGGCGCTGACCGAGGACTATGTCGCCTCCGGCGCCCGCGGCCGACTCGCTTTCGCCCGGCCGGACCGATCGAACCGCCGCCTGCCTTCGATGTCGCGCGCGACGCCACCCCGACAGTCGCGGCGGCTGCGCGCCTAACCGCCCGGTTTCATCGCATCGAATCCCGGCTTCGTCGCCGGCCGCGCGCCGGCGGCGTTGCGCCGCGCTAGCTTCGCGGCACCCGATATCCGAGGGAGACACGATGCGTTCGATGTTGATGATGCTGGCGATGATCGCGGCCTCCGCACATGCTGCGCCGATCGACGCCGTGCTCGATGCAGACCGCGCCTTCGCCGCGGCCGCGAAGCAAAATGGCGCCCGCGCGGCCTTCGTCGAGTTCGCGGCGCCGGACGCGATCATGTTCCGGCAGGGCGTCGGCCCGGTGAAGGGCATTGCGGCGATCGGCCAGGCGTTCGCAAGCCCGGAAACTGCGACCGCGGCCTGGGAACCCGAAGGCGGCGAAATCGCGGCCAGCGGTGACCTGGCGTACACATGGGGTTACTTCGCGTGGACTGCGGTGGCCGGGCCCAACGTGGGCAAGCCGCCGGCGACCGGAAACTACGTGTCGATCTGGCGCAGGCAGCCGGATGGCCGCTGGAAGTGGGTGATCGATCTGGGCGTGAACGCACCTCCGAAGGCGCCTTAGTGACCGCTTAGCCGACTATCGGCCGGGCACAGGTTTCGCTATGGTCGATGCATGTCCTGGCAGTGTGTCGACACGATTCCGATCCGCGTCAATGCAAGCGTTGCGCCGGCCCGTGCCGACGCGATCCGGGCGGCGCTGCTCAGGCGGGCGGTGCCGCTGTCGCGCATCGTCGACGGGCGGCTCGAACCCCTGGCCACGGCCGGATTGGTGGTCGATGGCCGACGGACAGGATTGCTGACCGCGGCCCACATTTTCGAGCGTGTCTCCGCCGGTGACATTGCGATTCCGCTGCCGCGCGATCGTGCTGTCGCACTGCTGCGCGCAGCGCGTGTGCGCGTTGTCATGCACGCCGTCAGCGACCTTGCCGTGCTCTGGATCGATGACGCGCTTGCACGGCGGCTCGCCGCGAACTGGGAGGCGTGTCCGTTGCCGCATTGGCAGGCGGACGAAGCGGCGGTCGCGACCTACGTCGTCGCCGGGTATCCGTCGGCGAACGTCCGTCGGATCGACGGCTGGATCTATGCCAAGCCGGTGGTGCTCTTTACCGCGCCGATCGAGGGCGCGTGCTTCGCCTATGCGCGCACCGCGGAGCGAACGGACGGCGAGATGATTCACACGCCGGAACTCGACGGCGTGTCGGGCGCGACCGTCTGGGGAGTGACCGAAGAGGGCGACGACGGCGTCAGCTGCCTGTTGCGACCCGCCGCGGTTCAGGTCGCGTTCCAGCACGGCCGTCATCTGCGCGCCGAGCCGATGGCGGATGCGATCGATCTGCTGACGATCTAGCCCAGCGCCGAGCCGAGGTACAGCCAGAGCGGCGCGGACAGCAGCGACAGCGGGATCCCGAGGCCGACCATCAGGGACGCGAGCGGCGCGTCGAGCCGGTAGTTGGACGCGACGACGGCGGCGCCGATCATCGGGCCCATCGCCGCTTCGAAGATCGCAATCTCGCGCGCCAGCCGCGCCTGCTCGCTGTCCGGCTGCCACAGCAGCAGGCAGGCGAGCAGCACCGCCAGCGGCCCGAGGATCAGCTTGTAGCCCAGACCCAGGGCCAATGCGCGGGCACGCTCCCGGATCGCGCCGAATCGAAGCTGGCAGCCCACCGAAAGCAGCGCGATCGGAGCGACCGTTGCTCCAAGCCGCGCGAGCGCATCGTCGAGGGCGGGGGCAAAGCTCACCGGCCGCAGCGCAAGGGCCAGGGCCAGCGCAATGAAGGGTGGAAAGCCGAATACACGGCGCAACAGCATTCGCCAGGTGGCGCGTTCACCGGAACAGGACGCTGCCAGCATGATTCCGACCGTCGACAGCGCCAGATAGGAGCCGAGCTGGTCGATCACTATTCCGTAGGACATGCCGTGGGCGCCGACGTGCGCTTCGATCATCGGCAGGCCGACGAACGAGGTGTTGGCCAGGCCGCCGGTGAGCACCAGGGCGCCGACCGTGCGTGCCTCGAGACCGGCCCGCCGGGCGACGAGCGCGAAGAAGGCGCCGGCCACGCCCAGCATCACCCAGGAGGTCAGCGCGGCCTGCAGGAAGGAGACGTCGAGCGGGGCCCGGTGCACGTGGTACAGCGCCAGTGCGGGCAGCGCGACATTGATCACATAGGCATTGAAGGCCGCGGGTGCACTATCACCAAGGCGGCCGCTCAATCTCAAGGCGATACCTGCCGCCAGACAGGCGACCAGCAATAGAAGGGCGGCCATGCTTGGTGGCTGCGCTTAGTGGCCGCGGACTGATCGTCGGCGTCCGGCGCAGTAGCACCAGACGCGTCAGAGTTCAGGCAGACACTTCGTACGAAAAGACGTTGCCGGACGCCTCGTACTTGCCGGCCGCGTGGTCGACGACAATTGGCTGGGTCGCGTGGGCCGCGGCATTCTCGATCTGGGTCGCGGGGGCGGCTTGTGTTTCGTTGCTGATGCGCGCGTCGCTGTTGCAGCCCATGATTGCGATCGCGAGAGCCGCGACGGCGGCGTCGCGAATCGCTTGGTAGTGGTTCGACGTCATGGCGATCTCCTTGACCTTGGTTGGCGCGTCCGGCTCCGGTCGCGCACCTGATCCAATCGCGGATCAGGTGCAACGAAACTTAAGGGTCGCAGGCGAAGGAAACGAGGGGACTACTCGGCGCTTCGCGTGCCGAGAATTCGACAGAGTGGAGTCAGGCGTGCGCCCAGCGCGAGTGGCGCGGCAGGGAGCTCTGGAGGAAAGCCATCTGGTCGGCGAGGATGCGCCGGTTGCTCAGGATGAAGCCTTCGCTGCGGCAGACCGCATACGGGACGTAGAGCAGCGGCATATTGGCTTCTTCGGGCCGGCGGTTGCCCTTGCGCGTGTTGCACGAGCGGCAGGCGGTGACGACATTCGTCCACATGTGGCGGCCGCCGCGGGACACCGGCACGATGTGTTCGACCGTCAGATCGCTTTCTGCGAAATGTGTGCCGCAGTAGGCGCAGACGTGGCGGTCGCGCACGAACAGGCGGTGCTTCGTGAGGCCGACATGCGCGTGGCCGAGCGGGATGCGGTGGCGCCCGCGGATCATCAGGATCGAGCTTGTGATGAACTCGGAGCGTGCGCCGGTGGACTCCTGGACGCCGCCCGCCATGCCGAACAGGTTGTCGCCGAGTTCGGTCACGACCTTGCCGGCTGCGTAGTAGCGCGCAGCACGCTGCATCAACGCCCACCGGACCGGTTGCCCGTGGGAGTCGATGATCAGGATCTTCGGCGAGAACTCCGACGCGTACAGCATGGCGTGGCGGATTGTGCCACGCCGGCAAGTACGGTGCGGGAGGGAAAGAGCCGCGCCTCAGGGCTTGTTCAGGCCCTCTCCGAACGCATCCACTCGCTTCGGTTGAACGGCACCTCGGTGCCGTCGTCCCGCACAACGATCACCTGTGTCTGGTCGCGGCTCACGTTCAGTCGGCCGCGGCTTCCGTCGCCGAGGTGCACGACAGCATCGCCGTCTTTCAGCCCCTGGCGCGCGAGATCGCGCAGCAACGCGAGAACATCCCGGTCGTGCGCAATGCGATCGAGCTTCTCTTGCAGGGACAACGGATCGCGACCGGTTTGTGACTTCATCGTGCGGAGGACTGAAGGAACCCAAGCGCACGATTCTCCGTCGCGCCGCGGCTGCGGCAATTCGGTCTAACCCGCTGCGGGCTTACCCGTTGCGCCCCGAATCGCTCAGTTGGCCCTAGTGGCGGTCGCCATTGCGGATCGCCCATGGGTCCAGCCCGGTCTCCGACCGCTTCACGATCCCGGCCGGATCGAAGTAGACGAACATCGCGGCCTTGAAGCCGCCGTGAGTGAAGTAGCGGTACATCCAGGCTGACTCGTTCATCAGCTTGAACTGGTAAACCTCGGCCGGCGGGCCGAAGTCGCGCAGCACTTCATCGCGCGTCGCCTTGCCCGATGCGATACGGGCGAACGCCTCGTCGCTCATCATCTGCTCGACTCGCACCAGCCTGCCGTTCGCATCGAAGTCGGCGTTCCACACCGACTGATTGAACGGCTGGCCCGAATACTGGAGACGCGAGCCGCCGCCGGGCAGAGCGATGCTGGCGGTCGGGCGCCCGAGCGCCGCCCGGACGTCGGCTTCCGGCGTGCCGGGTTGCAGGGATTGGGGCGTCGTGCAGGCAGCGAGCACAACCGCGAGGAAGACGAGAGCAGCACGCAACATCGGACAACTTTCCTGTGGAGCGCTAGGCTAGGCGACCTTGGGGCGCGGAGTCGAGACCATGAAGTGGGTAACGAGAGTACTACTGACGGTGGCCGTGATCGCCGTGCTGGTATTCGCGATCGGATTCCTGCTGCCATCGGGCTTCAAGGTGCAACGGTCGATCGAGATCAGTGCGACCCCGGAGCGGGTTTACGCGCTCATCGCCGACCCGCGCGAGTGGAAGAAGTGGACCGTCTGGAACCAGCGTGACCCGGCGATGACGGTCAGCTACAGCGGGTCCCCGTCGGGCGCCGGGGCGAAGTGGACCTGGCAAAGCAAGACGGAGGGCAACGGCGAGATGGAGTTCACGTCGGCGGTGCCGAACGAGCGGATCATCTACTCGCTCAATTTCCCGGACTTTGGCATGCGTTCGACCGGCCAGATCAGGCTCGAACCGGCCGGTGCCAACACCCGGGTGACCTGGACCAACGAGGGCGATGTCGGAGCCAGCCCTATCAACCGTTACTTCGCGTTGACGATGGACCGCCTGGTCGGCCCCGACTTCGAAGCCGGCCTGGCAAACCTGAAGGTACTGGCCGAACGCTGAGAGGAGCATCGCAGCGCGCTGCTGCGTTGCTCGCGCGCAATCACCGGCCGGCTGCGGGCTTTCTCGGTGTGTTCACCCACAGAACCGTGGTCCCGAACTGCTTGGCCCAGTGTTCGACGTAGGCTATGTATTCGAGGTCCATGTCGTCTTCGGGGCTATAGGATGAATTCATCGTGCTGCAACCGCCGAGCACACTCAGCGCCAGCGCAGCGATCAGGACTCTGCTCATGAAGGCCTCCTTCGACGCCCAGGGCCGCGACGGGCGCGTGTCAAATCTACGACGCTGGCGCGCAATGGCAAGTGGCCTGCGACGAACGCCCCGCGTCGCCGACGAAGTCGAGCGGCGATTGCACGGCGCACGGTCCGCGTGAGCTCGCTCGCAACGCGCGCGCTCGTCGTCACGACCGCGATTCAGGCTGCGGCGGCTTGCGCGGCCTTGACCATCCCTTCCATCGCTCCGGTCATTGCCGCCGATCTCGGGCAGCCGGCGTCGATGGTCGGCACCTACCTCTCGCTGCTCTACGTCGGCGCCTCGGTCGCCGCGTTGGCGAGCGGGGGCGCTGTCCTGCGGCTCGGCGCGATCCGGTTATCGCAGGCCTGCCTGGCGGTGTGCGCGATCGGACTGCTGGCGACGCTGGCAATTGCCGCCGGGCTGGGCGCCGCCCTGTTGATGATGGGCGCGGGAGCCGTTCTGATCGGGCTCGGCTATGGCCCGATCACGCCGGCATCGAGCCACGTGCTCGCGAAGTCGACGCCGCCGCACCGCATGGCGCTGACGTTTTCGATCAAGCAGACCGGCGTTCCCGCGGGAACGGCGCTCGCCGGACTGATCGTGCCGCCGCTGACGTTGGCTTTCGGCTGGCCGGTGGCGGTTGCGGCAATCGCCCTCGGCTGCATTGCGGTGGCGCTGGCGGCGCAGCCGTTGCGCGCGTCGCTCGATGGCGATCGCGATCGAACCGCGAAGTTATCGGGGCGGGCGCTGATCGCCGGCCTGAGGCTCGTTGCGAGCGAGCGCGCGCTGCAACTGATGGCGCTCGTATCGTTCGTCTATGCGGGCATGCAGATGTCGGTGTCGGGCTTCATCGTGGCGTACCTGCATCTCGAACTCGGGCTAGGCCTCGTGGCCGCGGGAACGGCCCTGACCGCGGCCAATGTTGCCGGCGTCGTCGGCCGCATCGCCTGGGGATCGGTTTCCGATCGCACCGGGGCACCGCGCATCGTGCTGTCCGTCATCGGGCTGCTGATGGCCGGCGCAGCGCTGGCCGCGGCGCTCTTCTCTCCTCAGTGGCCCCTCGCGGCGATCTTCGCAGTAGCGATCGTTCTTGGAGCCACCGCGATCGGCTGGAACGGTGTCTACCTCGGGGAGGTCGCGCGACTCGCACCGGCAGGCCTGGCCGGGCAGGCCACCGGCGGCTGCCTCTTTTTCACTTTCGTCGGCGTCGTCGTCATTCCGTTTCTCTTTGGCTGGCTGCAGCGCGTCACAGGCAGCTACGCAGCCTGTTTTGCAGTCGCTGGCGCGATCTGTGCTGCAACCGCCGTGCTACTGCTGATCGCGAAAGGGCCGCCGCCCGAAGTGGAACCCTCTCCCGTGCAATGATCGCCGCATGAAGCCATCGGGACTCGTCCTGCTGACCACTTTCCTGCTCG
>DAINBQ010000097.1:0-4312 GCA_036732825.1 Burkholderiaceae bacterium
CAGTGGATCTTCTACGTCGGGTTCTTCGTGCTGTACCTGGTCTCCCGCCGCACGGCGCACCGCCTGGTCGGGTATTTCGAGGAAGAGGCGGTGCTCAGCTACACGCATTACCTGGAGCAGATCGACGCCGGCCGCTCACCGAATGTCGCCGCCCCGGCGATTGCGAGGCGCTACTGGAAGCTGGCGGACGACGCGACGCTCCGAGACGTGGTGCTCGTGGTGCGCGCCGACGAAGCGCATCACCGGGACGTCAACCACGGGTTGGCCGACCAGCTGTCCGGTGAGCCCCCCGATCCGCCGGTCGCACCGTACCCGGAGCACGCCGACCCCGCTCCGTGAGCCATGCGGCAACGCAGCGCCTCGCGGGGGCGGATCCGCCTAGCATGCAGACGGCTCCGCCCGCCGGTGCTCGACAGGGGTCAGCCAGCCACCGGCCGTCCCCAACTCGGCGCACCGAGCCTTTCGGTTCTTCCTGCTGAGGCGACCCACCCGCATCGACGCCTAGCCATGCGCTGCCTGCTGATTCTTGCCCATCCCCGCCGTGACAGCCTGTGCGGCGCGCTCTTCGATGCGTATGTCGATGGCGCCCGCCAGTCCGGCGTGGAGTGCCGCGAACTGATCCTGAGCGAGATGCAGTTCGATCCCGACGTGCATGCCGTATCGCCGGAGCAGCAGCCGCTGGAGGCGGACCTGCTGCGCGCCCAGCGCGACATTCACTGGGCCGAGCACCTGGTCTTCGTCTACCCCACGTGGTGGGGCACCTTCCCGGCCCTGCTCAAGGGCTTCCTGGATCGGGTGCTGACGCCGGGGTTCGCCTTCCACCATGTCACGCACGACCGGTGGGACAAGCTGCTCAGCGGCCGCACGGCGGACCTGATCACGACGATGGACACACCGCCACTGATTTATCGATTCATCTATCGCGCGCCGGGACAGCAGGCGTTGGTGCGAGCGACGCTCGGCTACTGCGGCATCTGCAGCGCGCGCATCGAGGCGTTCGGGCCGGTGATCGCCGCCGTTGCCGGCCAACGCCAGCAGTGGCTGGACCGTGCCCGGTCCAGCGGTTCGCGCCTGGCCGCAGGTGCGCTCTCGGCCACGCAGCGCCGCGCGCAGCGCGTCGCCGCCTGGCTGGCCGCGCTGCGCCTGCAGTTCTATCCGATGACGTGGATCGCCTACACCGTCGGGGCGCTGGCAGCCGCCGTGGGCGCGCCACTGGCGATGACGTCGTACCTGCTCGGCTATCTCGTCCTGTTCCTGCTCGAGGCGGCCACTGTGTTTCTCAACGACTGGTTCGATTTTGACAGCGACCGGCTCAACCGCCATGGCGGCCCGTTCACCGGCGGCTCGCGCGTGCTGGTGGACGGCCGGCTCGACCGCGCGGCGATGCGCAAGGGCATCGGTCTGTCGCTTCTGGGCGCCGCGGGGGCGCTCGCCGTCCTCGTCGCCATGGCCCCCGCTGCATCTACCGGATCGATTGTCGCCGTCTATGCCCTCTTCGCCATACTCGCGCTGGCCTACACCGTGCCACCACCGAAGCTCTCGCACCGCGGCTTCGGCGAAGTCGATGTCGCGCTCACCCACAGCGCAGGTGCGATCATGGCCGGCTACGTGGCGCAAGGCGGTCACTGGGCCGACAGCGGGCCGTGGCTGCTGGCGCTGCCGCTGGGCCTGGCGGTGCTGCCGTCGATTCTGCTCGCCGGTTGCCCCGACCGGACGGCCGACCAGGCGGTCGGCAAGCGCACGTTGGTGGTCATGCTCGGCCCACGCGCTGCAATCCGCCTGGCGATGGCAGCCTGTCTCGCCGCACCCGCCATGGCCGCGATGTTGGCGCTGACGCGCATGGACATGTGGGCGCTGCTGGGCTGGAGCGCCGCTGGCGGCACGGTGCATGCCATCTGGCTGTGGCGATGTCTGCACCGTTTGGCAAATGGCAACCTGCCCGATCGCATCGATGGACCGATCGTCCTGGCCTTGACCTTCATCCTCTGGTTCTGCGTGCCGCCGCTCATCGTGTTGGCATGCGCCGCGGGTCGATGACTGCGCGCCAGGCTCGGTCGCCTGACTTCGGCTCACATTCGCTGTTCCATCCGATCGCCGTGTCGCCGAGATGATCCCGCTCGCGTACGGAAGCGTGGGTCTCGCCCGGATGACACGCCAAAGCTGTCCGCTTTCGGGTAGATCAGTTGCGCTGTGTCGACGGCCGGTCTTGGCCGCGTTGAGTCTAGCGAACGGTCGTCCCACCGCGGTCCATACCGCGCAATCGACTTTCCGGATAACGATAGTTCAGGGCGCTCCCGAACAGGGGCACGGGCAAGTCTGTTCGACTATGTGGACGTGTTCAACAACCGCCAGCGACGGCGCTCGACCATCAACTACGAGATCCCGCTGGAGTTCTAGGCAGCGAAAGCCGCCTCATAACCGTGTCCACCGGACGTGGGCAAGATCAGTTCGAGCCAATGCGGTTCTGTACCGATGGTCTTTCGCCGCATCGTGAAGCTCAGCGTGATGCAGCGGGATGCGAGGACGTCCACCACCATCGCATGGCGGCCGTACCGACCGCGAGCACGACCAGGCTCAACCACAGTGGCTGCGTCCCGAGCAGGATCTGCGTGGCGCCGATGAGCCACGAGTAGGTCGAGAGTGCGCACGCGAGCACCTAGCTCAGCCGCCGCCGTAACTCCGATGCGGGTTCTGAGGGTGATACGCCGTTGGCGACTGCACTTGTGGGCCACCACCCAGGCGGACGCGCGCGCAGATAGAACGCGGCGAGCCGGCGCGCATCGGTGGCGGGACCGAACAGCGCGCTCAAAACGACCACGAGCACGGAGGCCGCCGCCATCAGCAGCAGCCGCAGCCAGTCGTCGTTCACCGTCAGCAGCAGAACCGGCGCGAGCAGCAGCGACACCATCATCGAAGCCACCTCCGCCATCAGGTTCACGCGCTCCCACAACCAGCGCATCACCAGCACAGCGCCGACCCCGGCGCCGAACAGCAGTGAAACCTGCCATGCCGCCTGGATCGATCCGAGGCCGGTCATCAGCCACAGCGACCCCGCCAGGAGGACGATCGTCGAGCCGCGCGCAACCAACACGAGTTCGCGGCCGCGCGCCGGTCGCTGCAGCCAGCGCTCGAGGAGCACGCCGCGGTACAGGTCGTTCGCCCAGTAGCTCGCGCCCCAGTTCAGGTGCGTGTCGATGGTCGACGCCAGCGCAGCGAGCAGGCTCGTGATCAGAAGCCCGCGCAAACCGGCGGGCAGTAGTTCGGCGGCGCCGAGCGCGTAGAGCGACTCACGGGCCGCAACGGCCGGCTCGTCGAGCGTCGCGCCGGGAGCGAGTGGATAGACGACAAGCAGCGCGAGTGCGATCAGCAGCCATAGCAGGCTGCGCACGACGATTTGCAGCAGCGTGAAGGTGACCGCGGCGCGCTCCGCATCGCGATCGCTGGCGCATGCCATCGTGCGCTGGGCCAGGTAGCCCGTGCCGTCTGCGTTCATCTGGAATACCCACTGAAGCGCGAGTACGGTGAGGAACGGAGCCAGGACTTCGGCGGCCGGCACGAAGGACGTGTAGCGCTCCGCCTGCTCGGCGCCATACAGGACAGCCAGCCGGTCCGCGATCCCGGCGAGGCCACCGGCCGCGTCGACCGCGAACACCGCGTAGGCCAGGGTACCGGCCAGCATCAGGGCCAGTTGAACGATGTCGGTCCGAACGACGCTGCGCAGACCGCCCGTCGTGGAGTACAGCGCGACGAATGCGACGGTGGTGAGGATGCCGAGCAGGCTGTTGGTCGTCGCAGTCGCGGGGTCCAGGCCCGTCACGCCAGAATGCAGTTCAAGACCGAGTCCCGTGACGCCGTTGCGCAGGGCCGCATATCCGGCGGCGGGCAACCACTCGTGCCACGGCAGGAACACCTCGAAGATGCGCGTCGCCGCGACCAGCACGAAGGCCAACACCGTGCAGTTGATCACGGTGCCGTAGTAGACAGCCTTCAGTGCGCGTACAGCGGTGGCGCCGCGACCGCCGTACCGGATCATCGTCAACTCGGCGTCGGTAAGCACACCGGCCCGCCGCCAGGCGGCGCCGAGCACGAACCCCATGAAAAGGAAGGCAAGCCCATAGATCCACAGCCGCCACAGAGAGGCAATGCCGCCGACCGCGATCAGACCCATCACGAGCAACGGCGTATCGGCCGCGAACTGGGTGGCTGCCATGCTCGCGCCCGCCTGCCAACTCTTCAAGGTGCGCCCGGCGAGGAAGTATTCGTCCAGGCCCTGTGACGCCCGCGCGCGCGCGGCAAAACCCGCCCACACGCT
>DAINBQ010000097.1:4412-11286 GCA_036732825.1 Burkholderiaceae bacterium
CTTGCAGCTTCAATCCGCTCGACGCGATCGTCAAGCTCGCCTATGAATGCGGCCAGTGAATTGCTGGCCTGATCGACGTGCGTGCGCAGCGCCTGTTCCAGTTCATTGAGCCGCTGCGCCAGCGCATCCTGCCGCGTCGCAGCCTGCGCCTCCAGCCGTCGCAACTCCTCGTCCATGTGTTCGCCCAGCGCGGTGAAGCGCGACGCTTCAGCTTGATCGGCCAGTGTCCGCTGCGCCGTCAACTCCTTGGCTGCGCGCCGGGTCTCGACAAGCACAGTCGCCTGCTGAACTAGGAGCAGGAAGAGAAACATCGCCGTAATCAGCACGGTGAACCCAAGTAGCAGCAGACCGAGCGGCGCCTGCGCCGTCCAGAATCCAAATGAGAGCGTTGTCGGCGCCGTGACTACGCTCCAATTGAGCACGAGAAACCCCGCAAACGCCGCCAGCAACACGACTATCAGCCCAGTGCGCAGATTCATCAGTAACTCCTTCGCGTCGCCCCGATTCTGTCGCCGGCGCGTAGCGGAACAGTGTAGTCAATGCGTACTCAGCTCATGGGCGCCTGCAACCGATGCTCAATGACTACTACTTCAGGAATTGAGCGATCCATCGAGCCCGAGCCAATCCAAAGACCGACGCTCTAGTGGTCGAGGATAATGCCTCGGCCTGGCGGTTCTGATCGCTCATCAACGCGCAAGCCTGGTTTGCCCGTTTTCTGAGTACCCTCCGTGCGCCGCCCGCGTCTGACGCTGCTGGCGTCCTCTGCCGCAAACCGCCGCCTGCAACGCTGATCTCATGCTCAACATCGCTGCCACCTGTCTCGTCATCACCGCTCTGCTGGCCTACCTGAACCATCGCTTCGTCGGGTTGCCGACGTCGATCGGCGTAATGGCAGCGGCCCTGGTGTTCTCGCTTTTCCTGGTCGGCCTTGACGCGGCGGGCCTTGGTATCGGATTGCGGCAATATGAGGAGTCGCTGTTGCGGTCGATCGACTTTTCGACCGTACTTATGCAGGGCATGCTGTCGTTACTTCTGTTCGCTGGCGCACTGCATGTCGACCTGAGCGAACTGAAGGCCCACCGCTGGACGGTGGGCGCGCTTGCCGTGTTCGGTACGCTGCTGTCCACGTTGGCCGTTGGCTTCGGCATGTGGTTTGCGCTACCGCTGGTGGGCTTGCCACTGCCGCTGATTTTTTGCCTGTTGTTCGGTGCGCTGATCTCGCCCACGGACCCGATCGCGGTGATGGGCATCCTCAAATCCGCGGGCGCACCCAAGGAACTGGAACTGGTGATTGCCGGCGAGTCGCTATTCAACGACGGCGTCGGCGTGGTGATCTTCTCGCTGCTATTGGCTGTGCTGGGCGGTGCGGCTGTTCCGACCGCTGGCCAAGGACTGCAGCTGCTGCTGCACGAAGCGGGCGGCGGCCTGCTGTTCGGCTTCGCGCTGGGCTACGCAACGTTTCTGCTGCTCAGGAGCGTGGACAACTATCAGGTGGAAGTGCTGCTGACCCTTGCCGCGGTCACAGGCGGCTATGCGCTGGCGAGCAAGATTCATGTGTCTGGCCCACTGGCAATGGTGGTGGCCGGCCTCATCATCGGCAACCACGGCCGTGCGCTGGCGATGTCGGACACGACGCGGCGCTATCTCGACATGTTCTGGGAGCTGCTTGACGAGATTCTCAACGCAGTGCTGTTCGTGCTGATTGGCATGGAAGTGATCCTCATCACCTTCTCGCTGAATGAACTGGCGGCGGCGGCCGTCGCGACCCTTGTGACGCTGCTCGCCCGCGCGCTCACCGTCGGCCTGCCCATTGCCGCACTAACGGGTGCCTTGAATCTGCCCGTGGGCTCGTGGAAGGTGCTGACCTGGGGTGGACTGCGCGGCGGCATTTCGGTCGCGCTGGCGCTCTCGCTGCCGCCCGGCGGCGCGCGCGACACGGTCCTGGCGTTGACGTACGGCGTGGTCGTCTTCTCGATCCTCGCGCAGGGCCTGTCTGTCGGTGCGGTCACCCGAAGCGCCATGCGGGGGCGGGCGTGATGTAGAGCGAATCACGTCGTGGGATTGGTCGCGATGGCAAGCTCCGCGGCGCGAGTAATCGGCTCGTAGGAGCCGATACGATGGTCTTTGTGGTTTTCTGTGGGTGAGCCTGCCTGCGTCGGCATTCGGGTGAACTCGGCGGCGATGCAAACGACGGCTTACAGGCGAATCTTGGGATCACGGTGAACTTCGGCTCTTGGCCGGCTCACGCCTACTGGGCCCTCGGCGCATTACGCAAACGAACCCATAGGCCCCGGAAAACTGACTTCCTCGAGCTTGCCGGTGTCCACGTCGTAAATGAATCCGCGCACAGTAATCGCGTCCGGCCCGCTGGTCGGAATCCAGGGGTGATTCAGGATCGACGACATCCCGCGGCGCACGTCCCACTGGAGGCGTTCCGTCTGCTTGTCGCTACGTGGAGCGTCGAGCGGTTCGATCGGCCCGCGGAAGGCGTGAAACTGGGATGGAGTCGACGCGCACGTCTTGCAACTCATGAACGAACGCGACGTCGCCTGTCCCAGCAACTTCTCGGCCGCCGGGTCGCCTTCCAGACCAGCCTTGAGCAAGTCATCGGTGAACGCGAGCATGCCGCAGCGCGTGTGATGGATCAGGATGATCTCGTTGGTGTTGAGCAGGTGATGCGAGATGATGAGACAGCGGATCGCATCGTCGGTCACCACGCCCCCGGCATTGCGAATGATGTGCGCATCACCGGTCTGCAGTCCGAGCAGGTCCTCGACGTCGATGCGCGCGTCCATGCAGGCGACGACCGCCACGTGCTTGGCCGGGTTGATCGGCTGTTTCCCTGGGTGGTTCGGTTTGTGCACCGCCTGGCCGCTCGCGTACAGCTTGTTGTTGGCCAGATACTGATCAGTCATCTTGTTTGCCATGGTCCCTCCTCGTTTGGGTTGTGTGCCCTACTGAAATAGACCTGGCGCCGGTCGAGTTGCGGGCCGGAGCGGGAAAGAGATGCTACGCCGTCGAAGCGCTTGGAGAGCGGCCTCAGCCGCCTCACGCGGCGTCGCCTGCCGACCTAGGTCGCCTCGGCGGTCTCATCTGCTGGGAAAACACATGCCGCTGGCGCGGTTCCACCTCTACGCTCACGGCGTCGAGGTCTGGGTCGCGGGAAGCCCAGGTTGAAGTCGAAGCATTGGGGTGAACTGAGCTCCGTCGTCCCTCACGGCCGTGCGTGCGGCTTGATCTCGTTGTGCCACTCCCACTCGAGAATCTCGGGCATGTCTTGACCGTGGCGCTCAATGTACTCGCGGTGCTCGACGAGCTTGTCGCGCATTGCCTGCTTGAGGTACGCGGCACGGTAGCCGAGCTTGGATACGCGGTCGATGACATCGGCCACCAAATGGAAACGGTCGAGGTCGTTGAGCACGGCCATGTCGAACGGCGTGGTGGTCGTGCCTTCCTCCTTGTACCCGCGAACGTGCAGGTTGCCATGGTTTCTGCGCCGGTAGGTCAGTCGATGGATCAGCCACGGGTAGCCGTGGTAGGCGAAGATGATCGGCTTATCGGTGGTGAACAACGTGTCGAAGTCCCGATCGGACAGCCCATGGGGATGCTCGTCCTTCTGCTGCAGTGTCATCAGGTCCACGACATTGATTACTCTCACCCGTAGCGTCGGCAGGTGTTGGCGCAGCAGGTCGACGGCCGCCAGGGTTTCCAGTGTCGGTACGTCGCCGGCGCAGGCCATCACGACGTCCGGTTCGCCACCCTGATCGTTGCTCGCCCATTCGAATATGCCGATCCCCGTGGCGCAATGCCGGATCGCGGCGTCCATGTCCAGCCACTGTGGCGCCGGTTGCTTGCCCGCGACGATCACGTTGACGAGGTTGCGCGAGCGTAGACAGCGGTCAGTGACGCAGAGCAGCGTGTTGGCATCCGGTGGCAGGTAAACGCGGATGACATCGGACTTCTTGTTCACCACGTGGTCGATGAATCCTGGATCCTGGTGCGAGAAGCCGTTGTGGTCCTGACGCCAGACGTGCGAAGTGAGGAGGTAGTTGAGCGAAGCGATGGGGCGCCGCCACGGTATCTCGCTGCAAACCTTCAACCACTTGGCGTGCTGGTTGAACATCGAGTCCACGATGTGGATGAAGGCCTCGTAGCAGGAAAACAGCCCGTGCCGGCCGGTGAGCAGATAGCCCTCGAGCCAGCCCTGGCAGGTGTGCTCGGAAAGGATTTCCATCACGCGACCATCCGCCCCGAGACCTTCGTCCTCGGGCAGGCGCCCCGCGAGCCAGGTGCGGTCGGTAACCTCGAACAGCGCGTCCAGGCGGTTGGAGGCAGTCTCGTCCGGGCCGACGACGCGGAAGTTGCGGGCGTCGAGGTTGTGCCTCATCACCTCGCGCAGGAAGCCGCCCATGACGCGCGTGGCCTCGGCGGTTACCGCGCCGGGCTGCGGCACGTCCACGGCGCTGTCGCGGTAGTCGGGTAGGCGCAGATCCTTCAACAGAAGGCCGCCATTGCCATGCGGGTTGGAGCCCATGCGACGAGTGCCCCGGGGCGCAAGTGCGGCGATCTCGGCCCGCGGCGCGCCGCGTTCGTCGAACAGTTCGCCGGGGCGATAGCTTTGCAGCCACTGCTCAAGCTGGTGCAAGTGCTGCGGATTGCGCGCCGGGTCGGTCAGCGGCACCTGGTGCGAGCGCCAGCTGCCTTCGCTCGGCTTGCCGTCCACCACCTTCGGCCCGGTCCAGCCCTTGGGCGTGCGCAGCACGATCATCGGCCAGCACGGGCGTTCACCGGCGCCGTCGCGGCGCGCGGCGTTCTGGATCGCCTGGATTTCCTCGATCACTTCGTCCAGCGTCGCCGCCATCCGGCGATGCATGTCATGCGAGTCCGATCCTTCGACGAAATGAGGGCGGTAGCCGTAGCCCACCAGCAGCGCTTCGAGTTCGGCGTGCGGGATGCGCGCGAGAATGGTGGGACTGGCGATCTTGTAGCCATTGAGGTGCAGGATCGGCAGCACCGCGCCGTCGCTGGCTGGGTTGAGGAACTTATTGGAATGCCAGGCCGTGGCGAGCGGCCCGGTCTCGGCCTCGCCGTCTCCCACGACACAGGCGACGATAAGCCCCGGGTTGTCGAACGCGGCGCCGAAGGCGTGCGACAGTGCGTAGCCGAGCTCGCCGCCTTCGTGAATCGAGCCGGGCGTTTCGGCGGTGACGTGGCTGCCCACCCCGCCGGGAAACGAAAACTGCCGGAACAGTCGCAGCATGCCTTCGGCGTCACGCGTGACGTTGGGGTAGAAGTCGCTGTAGGTTCCTTCGAGCCATGTGTTGGCGAACAGCGCCGGTCCGCCGTGGCCCGGGCCGGCGATGTAGAGCATGTCGAGGTCGCGCTGCCGAATGACGCGGTTCAGGTGCGCATAGATGAAGTTCAGGCCCGGCGTTGTGCCCCAGTGGCCGAGCAACCGGGGTTTGACGTGATCAGGCGTCAGCGGCTCAGTGAGCAGCGGGTTGTCAAGCAGGTAGATCTGCCCCACGGAGAGATAGTTGGCTGCGCGCCACCAGGCGTCGAGCCAGGTGAAGTCGCCGTATGCACTGGCCGGGCTAGTTCCTGCTGACAGTGTGGTCGTCATTGTGGCGCTCCTCACTGCACTTGGTTGGCTTGATGCCGTTTTTGGAGATGCAGCCGGCGAATCGTAGTTTCAGGCGTCGCAGTAAAAGACAACGATCGCCATAACAATTACTCCTCTCTTGACTACGCAGAACTGATTGCGGGAAGCAAAGCTACTCGAGTGGCGGCAAGGTACGTAGGTACGCGACGATGGCATCGAGGTCAGAAGGGCTGAGCTTGGCGTAGTACGCGAAAGGCATCGGCGGCTGCAACTTACGGCCATCTCGAGAAATGCCATGCGCTATGGCGCGCTTGATCTGATCATCGGTCCAGCCGCCGAGCCCTGCCGTCGGATGAGACGTGATGTTGGCGGCCCTCGAGCCGGGCCAGGCAGAAGGAAAACCCTGAACGAGACCGGAGTTGAACATTCGGCCGCCCGCGCCCAATCGGCTGTAGTCGAATACGCCCTTCTCCATGGGCGAGTGGCATTCCATGCAGTGCGCAATGGTGGCGAGATACCGGCCGCGATGGACCGGATCGCTCATTTTCGCATCGGAAAAACCTGCCTCGGCGTCGGGGAACGGCTGATGCTTCTGCGGCAGACGATAGAGTGGCGCGGGTACTTCATTGCGGATGGCCGGGACCGATCGCAGGTACGCGACCACTGCGTCGAGGTCGGATCGTGTCAGCGCCTTGAAGAACGAGGTGGCCATGACGACGGCCAGCTCGGTGTTCGGCAGGCGTCCGTGGTTTGGTCGCTTCCCCTCGACGATTGCCCGCTTGATTTCGTCGTCGCTCCAGCTACCGATACCCGTCTCGCGATCGGGCGTGATGTTCGTTGCGACTCCGACGAACGGCGGCGGCGAAAACGACAAGCCGCCGCCGCCGAGATTGCGGTTCGCGATCGGTTCTCCCGTCGGCGACTTTGGGGTGTGACAGTTGCCGCAACCGAGGATCGACTCCACGAGGTACCGGCCACGCTCAACGCCGGTGGTCGGTACCTGCGCGCCGGCCTCGAGTGTCGAAACAAGGAGCGCGCCGAGCATTGCAAGTTGGAGAAGTCGCTGCAGATTCATGCCCCAGCGCAATGAATACGACATCTTTGCCTTCCGGCACACGAGGGCTGGAATTGTTTACCTAAGATCGAAACTCTGTCTACTGCCTGCGCTTCGGTCACCCCGCCGAGGCAAGTCTCGGCTTCCGCAACGCAGCTGGTAAGTGCCCGCGTGCATATCAGCAAAGCCGGGCATTCAAGACTTAGCTGAATCTCAAA
>DAINBQ010000098.1:0-11100 GCA_036732825.1 Burkholderiaceae bacterium
AGGTCCTCGACGCCACGAAACTGGCCCGTGATGCGTACCTGCACGTTGTCGGAGGGCAGGACGACGACGCCAGCGCCTTCGATCGCGTTCTGCGCGTTGATCTGCTGTGCGAGCTGCGCGATGTCCAGCCCGAGCTGCGCCAGCTTGCGGTGCGAGATCTCGATGTAGATCTTCTCGTCCTGCACGCCGAACAGATCCACCTTCGCGACGTTCGGCACGCGCAGCAGCCGCTGGCGCACCTGTTCGACGTAGTCCTTCAGCTCGCGATAGGTGAAGCCGTCGGTCGAGAACGCGAACATCACGCCGTAGACGTCGCCGAACTCGTCGTTGAAAAACGGCCCCTGGATGCCGGGCGGCAGCGTGCCCCGCATGTCGCCCACCTTCTTGCGCACCTGGTACCAGACGTTCGCGATCTCGCGCGGTGGCGTGGACCCATCGAGCAGCACAAAAACCAGCGTTTCGCCCGGCTTGCTGTAGGAGCGCACCTTGTCGAGGAACGGCGTCTCCTGCAGCTTCTTCTCGATCTTGTCGGTGATCTGTTCGGCCATCTGCTGCGCGGTGGCCCCCGGCCAGTACGCGCGCACGACGGCCGCGCGGAACGTGAACGGCGGATCCTCGTCCTGCCCGAGCGCGGTGAACGCGAACGCCCCGCCGATCAGCAGCACGACCATCAGGTAGCGCAGCAGCGGCTGGTGTTCGAGCGCCCACGCCGAGAGATTGATGCGGCTCGCGCGCGCCACGACTCAGCCCTTCTTGCCCGGGTCGGCCTTGACCGTGGTCGGGCCCGCCGGCTGCAACGCAGTCGTGTCCGTCAGCAGCTTGACCTTCTGACCGTCCTTGAGCTGGTGAGCCCCTGCTGTGACGACGACGTCGCCGGACTTCAGACCCTGCCCGATCACCGCCTCGTTGCCGGCGACGTTCGAGATCTCGATGCGTGTGCGTTTCACGGTGCTCGTCGCCGGATCGAAGAGCCACGCGTGAGTCGCGCCGCCTTCGACGACGAGCGACTGCAACGGCAGCGCGATGATCGGCTGCGTCGTTGGGGTCGAGAACGCAACCGTCGCCGTCATGCCGAGTTCCACGCCGGTGGGCGGATCGACCAGTGCGATGCGTGCCGGAAACGTTCGCGTTGCGGTGTCTGCTGCTGGCGCAACCTCGCGCAGCTTGCCGCTGATCGGCGGACCGCCGGCCCACAGGCGCACCGTGATTTCCGGCGCCGACTTCAGCGGTATCAGGAGTTGCTCTGGGATGCCGATCTGCACTTCCTTCTCGCCGGTCCGTGCGAGCCGGATGACCGACTGCCCCGCGCCGACCACCTGCCCGACTTCGGCATCGATCGCAGTGACAACCGCATCATGCGGCGCTCGCAGGATCGAATAGCCGGTCTGATTGCTGCTGCTGCGCGCGTTCGCCTCGGCCTGCAGATAGCGGGCCTCGGCCGCATCGAGCGACGCCTTGCGACGGTCAAGCTCGGCCTGGCTGATGAAGCCTTTCGCCTGCAGGTCCTGGAAGCGGCGGTAGTCGGCGCGCTGCTGGTCGCGGTCGACCTGCGCCGCGTTCACGCCTGCGTCGGCGGCTTGGGCTGCGAGGCGATAGTCCCGCGCATCGATGGCGGCGAGCGGTTGACCGTTGCGGACGGTTTGCCCGACTTCGACCAGCCGCTGCGTGATACGGCCTCCGACCTGGAATCCGGCGCGAGTCTCGACGCGGGGACGAACTTCCCCGGCAAGTTCAGCCACGGCCGAGGTTGATCGCGGTTCAACCGTGATCGTCCGAACCGGCCGAACGTCCTCCGCGACGCTCGCGGGCTTCGAACATCCCGCGACCGAAACGGCAATGACAACTGCAGCAAAAGCGAGAGGGAGACGGATCATGGCGCGTTGATCCCGATTACTAACTGACCGGTCAGTAATATACGCATGCCCGAATGCGCCGGTCAATATGTTGCGGCGCGAAACCGCCGCAAAACGGAGTGAATTACCTCAGGAGACGGATCGTCGCGACCCCGGCCCCGGCCGCAGCCAGCGAGCCCAGCAGGTGCACGACGCCGTGCACCGCCGCAGACCGCCAGGAGCCCGACTGCAGCATCACGAGGCTCTCGGCAGAAAACGTCGAGAACGTTGTCAGGCTGCCAAGAAACCCGGTGACGATCAGCAGGCGCCAGAACGGCGACAGCGCCGGATGCATCGCGAAGACCGCGATCGCTATGCCGATCAGGTAGCCACCGACGAGGTTCGCCGTCAGTGTGCCGAGCGGCATCAGCGGCCATCGGGCGTTCAACCAGTACGCCAGCGCCCAACGCAGCCAGGCGCCGATGACCGCACCGGAGCCGATCGCGAGCAGTGCCGACCACAACGGCCCGTCGCGGGTCGCGAAACTCACTTGTCTTCCCAGCGTTCGCGGGCAGCGTCGTCGCTGTCGCGTGCCTCGACCCAGCGCGCTCCTTCGGGCGTTGCCTCCTTCTTCCAGAACGGGGCGTCCGTCTTCAGGTAGTCCATCACGAACTGGCAGGCCGCGAAGGCGTCGCCCCGATGCGCGCTCGTCACGATGACGAGCACGATCGGATCGGTCGGGCGGAGCTCGCCGATGCGATGGATCACGAGGATCTCGTACACGTTCCAGCGCGAGCGCGCCTGCTCGACGATGGCCTCGAGCGACTTCTCGGTCATCCCCGGATAGTGCTCGAGCGTCATCGCCGCGACCGCCGCATCGTCGTTGACGTCGCGCACGACGCCGACGAAGCTCGCGACCGCACCGACGCGCGGGTCCGCGCGCAGTTTCGCGATCTCCGCGCCGACGTCGAACTCCTCGCGCTGCACGCGGACAACCATCTCAGCCGCCGCCGGGCCGCCCCAAGGCGGCTGAGCGCCCCCACGGGGGGCAGCGAACGAAGTGAGCGTGGGGGTACAACATTTAGCCTCCGGTAACGGGAGGAAAGAACGCGACCTCGACGCCTTCGCGCAGCGGCGCGTCATCGCCGGCCATGGCCTGATCGACCGCCGCGCGCACGCGTCGGGTTTCAGCGAACGCACTGGTCCAGGGCTCGCCGCGCGCAATCAGCGCACGCCGCAGATCGGACACCGTCGCAACACTCTCCGGAACGTCGACCGTCTCCTCGGAGCGCCCGATGCGTTCGCGCAGCGCGGCGAAGTAACGAACCTGCAGCTTCATGAAAGCAGCTCCGCAAACGGCAGATAGCGCACGATATCTCCGGCACGGATCGTTTGCCCCGGCGGGTTGTCGATCAGTCCGTCGGCCCATGCGACCGAAGTCAGCACCGCGGAGTTCTGGTTCGGGAACAGGCCGAGCCCGCCGTCGTTATTGATGCGAGCGCGCAGGAATTCGCGCCGACGGTCGGGTTTCGGCAGGTCGAAATCGGCACGCAATGTCAGCGCCCGCGGCGCGACCTCAGAGACGCCCTGTCGGGTCAGGATGAATGGCCGTGCGAATAGCAGGAAGGTCACAAAGCTCGAGACCGGATTTCCCGGCAGGCCGATGAAAGGCACGCCGCGGACCTGCCCGAATGCGAGCGGCTTGCCCGGCTTCATCGAGATCTGCCACAAGTCGAGCCGGCCTTCGGCTTCGACCGCAGCCTTTACGTGGTCCTCTTCGCCGACCGAAACCCCACCCGAGGTGACGATCAGGTCCGCGGCCACGGCCGCCTTTGCCAGCGCCGCGCGTGTGAGTTCGCGATCATCGGGAACGATGCCGAGGTCGAGGACCTCGCAGCCGAGCCGCTCGAGCAATCCGCGCAGCACGAAGCGGTTCGAGTTGTAGATGCGGCCCGGCGGCAGGCGCTCCCCCGGCATCACGAGTTCGTCGCCGGTGAAGAAAACGGCGATGCGCGCGCGGCGATAGACACTCAGGTGTGCGCTGCCGATCGACGCGGCGAGTCCGCAGTCCTGTGGCCGCAGGCGAGTTCCCGGTTCGAGGATCGTCTGGCCCGCCGCAATGTCCATCCCCGCGCGGCGGATCCACGCCCCGCGTGCCGGCATTTCGTTCAGCGTGACCTTGTTGCCCTCGGCGCGACAGGCCTCCTGCATGACGATGGCATCGGCGCCGGCAGGGACGGGAGCGCCGGTGAAGATGCGCGCCGCCGTGCCGGGTTCGAGCGGCGTGCCGGGATGGCCGGCTGCGATCCGCTGGCTGACGATGAGCGTCGTCGGTAGCGCCGGCACGTCGACGGTGCGCAGCGCATAGCCGTCCATCTGCGAGTTGTCCATCGGCGGCACATCGATGGCCGAGACGACGGCTGTCGCCAGCACGCGGCCCGCCGCCTGCAGCGTGTCGACCGACTCAATGTCGGCGAGAGGGTGCGCGCCGCGCAGCAGCTGCTCGAGCGCCTGTTCGACCGAAAGCATGGTTTGAGCGGAGGTCAGCGCGCCGTCAGTTGCAGGCGCTGCACGATGAATGCTGCGATTCTATCGGGGTCGTTCAGGTCGAGCACGGGCAGTGCCGTTTCGATCGCATGGTCGGCCGCCAGCGCGATCACGTTGGCGTCGTGCGGGTAGATCGGCGGCTCGGTGTTGGTCGTGCGCCTCACCTCGATGCGCGGCACCCGGCCCTCGCTCTTGAAGCCCTCGATGATCACGAGGTCGCACGGATCGAGCCGGCCGAGCAGTTCGTCGAGCGTGGCCGCATGCCGCGGCGTTTCGGTCAGCAGCGCCCAGCGCAGGTGCGTCGCGATCAGCACCTGCCCGGCACCGGCCTCGCGATAACGGAACGAGTCCTTGCCCGGGCGATCCATGTCGAACCCGTGGTGCGCATTCTTGATCGCCGAGACAGCGATCCCCTGCGCGCGGAAGATCGGGATCAGTTTCTCGATCAGCGTCGTCTTGCCGCTGTTCGAGTAGCCGATGAAGCCGATGGCATTCTGCGGGCTAGCCGGCATGCTCGGCAATGTAGGCCTTGACCTGCTCGGGATCGGCGGCGATCTGCGCGAAACGCTGCGGGCGCGACTCCAGATCCGCATAGGCGCCCGGCCGCTCCGGCTCGCGTCCGATCGCTTCGACGATCGTGTCCGCGAACTTCGCGGGCAAGGCCGTCTCCAGGCAGATCATCGGCAGCGCCGGATCGCGCTGCGCCAGCGCCACCTTGATGCCGTCGGCCGTATGGGGATCGACGAGGACGCCGTAGCGTTCGTGGATCGTGCGGATCGTCCGCACGCGGTCGCTGTGTGTGCTCCTGCCCGACACGATGCCACTGGCGCAGATGGTCGGCCAGATCGGCGTGCCGCCGAGATGAAACTCGCCGCGCGTATCGATCTCCCACCACAATTCGCGCAGCAGGACCGAATCACGGCCGATCACGTCGAAGATATAGCGCTCGAAATTGGATGCCTTCGAGATGTCCATCGACGGGCTGCTGGTCGCGTGCGTCTCCGCGCCGCTGCGCACGCGATAGCGGCCCGTGCGGAAGAATTCGTCGAGCACGTCGTTCTCGTTGGTCGCCAGCACCAGGCGGTTGATCGGCAGCCCCATCTGCTTCGCGACCCAGCCGGAAAAGATGTTGCCGAAGTTGCCCGACGGGACCGCGAAGGAAACGCGCTCGCCGCTCGATTTCGTCGCCGCGAGATAGCCCTTGAAGTAGTAGACGACCTGCGCGACCACCCGACCCCAGTTGATCGAGTTGACGGTACCGATGTGGAAACGGCGCTTGAAGTCGGCATCGGCAGCCACGGCCTTCACGGTGTCCTGGCAGTCGTCGAAGACGCCAGCGACCGCCAGGTTGAAGATGTTGGCATCGGCGAGCGAATACATCTGCGCCCGCTGGAAGGCGCTCATGCGGCCGTTCGGGGACAGCATGAAGACGTTGATGCCGCTGCGGCCGCGCATCGCGTATTCGGCCGCCGAGCCGGTGTCGCCCGAGGTCGCGCCGAGCACATTGAGACGCTCGCCGCGCTGCGCGAGCAGGTACTCGAACAGCGCACCGAGCAACTGCATCGCGACATCCTTGAAGGCGAGCGTCGGGCCATTTGAAAGCTCGAGCAATCCCAGCCGCGGCTCCAGCCAGCGCAGCGGCGTGACATCACTGGCATCGCTGCCCGGCCGCGCGTTGCCAAACGCAGCCGCCGTGTACGTGGCCCGGCACAACCGAACGAGGTCGGCCGCCGGGATGTCGTCGGCGAAGCGGCCGATGACTGCCGCCGCGAGGTCGGCGTAGGAAAGCGAGCGCCAGGCGTCCAGATCGGCGGGCGTGACGCGAGGGTAGTGCGCGGGCAGGTAGAGGCCCCCGTCCGACGCAAGCCCGGACAACAGGATCTCGCTGAAACCGAGCTCGGGCGCGCGACCCCGCGTCGAGACGTACCTCATCAGAGGAGTTCTTCCTCGCGCAGCCGGATCACCGATGCCAGAACGGTCGGCAGCGCCTCGATGCGCCTGATCGCCGCGTTCACGTCGCGTTCGAGCGCGTCGTGCGTCAGCATGATGATGTCGGTCTGGTTCTCGCCTTCGGACGGCTCGCGCTGGAACAGCGCATCGATCGAGATCCGGCCATCTGCAAGGATGCGCGTGATGTCGGCGAGCACGCCCGGCTGGTCGGCCACGCGCATGCGGAAGTAATACGAAGTGACCGTTTCGTCGATCGTGAGCCAAGGAACCGCGGCCATCGCGTCGGCCTGGAACGCGAGATGCGGCACATGGTTCTCCGGGTCGGCCGTGTGCATTCGCGTCACATCGACGAGGTCGGCGATCACCGCCGACGCGGTCGGTTCCGAGCCGGCGCCAGGCCCGTAGTAGAGCGTGGTGCCGACTGCGTCGCCTTTCACGAGCACCGCGTTCATCGCGCCTTCCACGCTCGCAATCAGCCGCTGCACCGGCACCAGCGTCGGATGCACGCGCAGCTCGATGCCCTTCGCAGTGCGCTTCGTGATGCCGAGCAGCTTGATCCGGTATCCAAGCTGCTCCGCGTACTTGATGTCCTCGGCGGCGAGCCGTGCGATGCCCTCGGTGTAGGCGGCCTCGACGTTGATCGGCACGCCGAACGCGATCGACGACAGGATCGCGAGCTTGTGCGCGGAGTCGATGCCTTCGACGTCGAACGTCGGATCGGCCTCGGCGTAGCCCAGCCGCTGCGCCTCCTTCAGCACGACGTCGAAGGCGAGCCCCTTGGCCCGCATTTCCGACAGGATGAAATTGCTCGTTCCGTTGATGATCCCGGCGATCCACTCGATCCGGTTCGCCGTGAGTCCCTCGCGCAGCGCCTTGATGATCGGGATCCCGCCGCCGACGGCGGCCTCGAACGCGACCATGACTCCCTTGGCCTGCGCCGCCGCGAAGATCTCGTTGCCGTGCCGCGCGAGCATGGCCTTGTTCGCCGTCACGACATGCTTGCCGCGCGCGATCGCTTCGAGCACCAGCGAACGGGCCGGTTCGTAGCCGCCGATCAGTTCGGCGACGATGTCGATGTCCGGGTTCCGGATGATGTCGTCCGGATTCGAACTGATCGGGAGCTCGGAGCCGATCGCGTCGCGCGCTTTCTTCACGTCGCGCACGGCGATCGCCACGATCTCGATGCCGCGGCCCGCCCGGCGCGTGATCTCGTGCTGGTTGCGCTTCAGCACTTCGAAGGTCCCGCGCCCGACGGTTCCCAGTCCCAGCAAGCCGACTTGTATTGGTTTCATCCTGTACCCGGGGCGCCGGCGCTGCGCGCCGGCAACTCGTCAACCTGAGCTGGCACCTAGGCCGCAGCGCGTTCGGGCGCGCGGGGCGCGATCAGTCCGTCCTTGCGGAACATCTCCTTGATGCCGCGGATGGCCTGGCGCGTCCGGTGTTCGTTCTCGATCAGCGCAAAGCGGACATGTGAGTCGCCGTAGTCGCCGAATCCGATGCCCGGCGAGACCGCGACCTTCGCATCGGCCAGCACCTTCTTCGCAAAGTCGAGCGAGCCCATCGCGCGATATGGCGGCGGGATCTCGGCCCAGATGTACATCGATGCCCTGGGCACCGTGACCATCCAGCCCGCCTCGTGCAGTCCGCGCGCAAGCACGTCGCGCCGCCGCTGGTATTCGAGCCGGATCTCCTCGATGCATTCCTGCGGTCCCTCCAGCGCAGCGATCGACGCGACCTGGATCGGCGTGAACGTCCCGTAGTCGTGGTAACTCTTGATCCGCGCCAGCGCGGAGACGAGGTCCTTGTTGCCGACCATGTAGCCGATGCGCCAGCCGGCCATGTTGTAGCTCTTGCTCATCGTGAAGAACTCGACCGCGACGTCACGCGCACCCGGCACCTGCATGATCGACGGTGCCTTGAAACCGTCGAACGTGATGTCCGCATAGGCGAGGTCATGCACGACATAGATGCCATGCTCCTTGGCCAGCCGGATCACGCGCTCGAAGAATTCGAGCTCGACGCACTGCGCGGTCGGGTTGCTCGGAAAGCCGAGGATCATCATCTTCGGCTTCGGCAGGGACTCGCGGATCGCGCGCTCGAGCTCGGCGAAGAAGTCGACCCCGCCATCCATGCGCACCGAGCGGATGTCGGCGCCGGCGATGATCGCGCCGTAGATGTGGATCGGATAGCTGGGATTGGGCACGAGCACCGTATCGCCGCGGTCGAGCGTCGCGAGCATCAGGTGCGCCAGCCCCTCCTTCGAGCCGATCGTGACGATCGCCTCCGCGTCGGGGTCGAACTCGACCTCGTAGCGGTTGCGGTACCAGTTCGTGATGGCGCGCCGCAGCCGCGGAATTCCCTTGGACACCGAATATCCGTGCGTGTCCTGGCGCTGCGCAGCCTCGACCAGCTTGTCGACGATGTGCTTCGGGGTCGGCCCGTCCGGATTACCCATGCTCATGTCGATGATGTCTTCGCCCCGCCGCCGCGCCGCCATCTTCAACTCGCCCGTGATGTTGAAGACATACGGAGGCAGGCGCTTGATGCGCGGAAACTCGACCATGAGTGATGACCCTTCGACTGTTGCGAGACTGCAAATCGCAACGTGATCAGCGCGTTTTTCGGCTCGCTTGTGCGGCGCAATGTGTGCCTATAATGTACTCGAACTACTGCTCACCGCGCCCGGTGCCACTCGGGCGGAACCAGGAAGCCTCGGGCGAATTGAAGCTCCACGCGGACACGCTGACAGCCCTCAATACGGTCACCGCCTACGGTCCCGGCTTCATCGAAATCAACAAGGTTCGTCACACGTCGCACCTGCTTGTCACGCCGGACCGGCTCGAGCCCTGGAACGGCGGCTTCGAGTCGCTGTCAGCGGCAGACTTCGAACAGCTGGCCCAACTGCAGCCGGAAGTTGTGCTGCTCGGCACCGGTGCGCAGCAGCGTTTTCCACATCCCGCACTGACGCGTCCGCTGGCGGACAGGCACATCGGTTGTGAAGTGATGGACACCCGCGCCGCCTGCCGCACCTACAACATCCTCGCCGCGGAAGGCCGCAAGGTGCTGGCAGCGCTTCTGATCGAACCCTAGATGGCGCTTGCTGTTGACAAGAAAGTCCCGGACTTCACGGCCGCTGCGACCGGGGGCGAGTTCAGGCTGTCCGATCACCAGGGCAGGATCGTCGTGCTCTATTTCTACCCGAAGGACAACACCCCGGGCTGCACGACCGAGGGCATGGACTTCGCACAGAGTCATTCGAAATTCAAGCGCGCCGGCGCGGTGGTCGCCGGCGTATCGCGCGACAGCGTGAAGTCGCACGACGGCTTCAAAGCGAAGATGAGGTTCCCGTTCGAGCTGATCTCGGATGCCGACGAGCGGCTGTGCGACCTCTTCGGCGTCATCAAGATGAAGAACATGTACGGCAAGAAGGTGCGTGGCATCGAGCGCAGCACCTTCGTCATCGACGGCAGAGGAGAGCTGCGTCGCGAGTGGCGCGGAGTGAAGGTTCCGAACCATGTCGAAGAAGTCCTGGCCTACGTGCAATCGATTGCCTGAAACGGTTTCTCCCCTGACGGACCCTTCGACCCGCTGATGCCACTACCCAAAGCGCCGACCAAACCCGCCACGCTGTTGATCCCGGTCCCCAGCGAGCCGGCCCGACCGGAACGACTGCACGAAGCACCGGTGGCGCGCGGGCCCGACAAGCCGCTGGCGCGACCGACCCCGGCGACCCGACTCGCGGTCGTGGAGTCCAAGCCGCGCATCGGCGGCAGGAAGCCGCGGACGACGGAGACTCCGAGGCTGTTCGTGGTGGACACAAACGTGCTGCTGCACGATCCGACCAGCCTGTTCCGATTCGAGGAACACGACATCTTCCTGCCGATGATGACGCTGGAGGAGCTAGACGCTCACAAGAAGGGAATGTCCGAGGTCGCGCGCAGTGCCCGCCAGGTGTCGCGCACGCTCGATTCGCTGGTCGCCGCCTGCAAGACGCCGATCGAAGACGGAATCGCGCTGTCGGCACTCGGCAACAAGGATGCGTCCGGCCGGCTCTACTTCCAGACGCAGGCAGTGAATGCAGTGCTGCCGCCGAGCCTGCCAGTGGGCAAAGCCGACAACCAGATCCTGGGTGTCGTGCGTGCGTTGAAGGACATGTTCACGACGCGCGATGTCGTGCTGGTGTCGAAGGACATCAACATGCGCGTCAAGGCGCGCGCGCTGGGGCTCCCGGCCGAGGACTACTACAACGACAAGGTTCTCGAGGACACCGACATCCTCTACACCGGTGTCTTCCAGCTGCCCGCAAACTTCTGGGACAAGAACGGCAAGGGGATGGAGTCGTGGCAGCACGGCGGCTTCACTTACTACCGGATCACGGGCCCGATCGTCAGCGACCTGCTCGTCAACCAGTTCGTCTTTCTCGAGAACGGCACGAATTTCTACGCCCAGGTGCGCGAGATCCGCGGCAAGTCGGCGGTGCTGCGGGTACTGCGCGACTACACCCACGCGAAGAATGCCGTGTGGGGCGTCACCGCGCGCAACCGCGAGCAGAGCTTCGCGCTGAACCTTCTGATGGACCCGGAGTGCGACTTCATCACGCTGATCGGCCAGGCCGGCACCGGCAAGACGCTGCTGGCGCTGGCGGCCGGCCTGTCGCAGACGCTGGAGACCAAGCGTTTCTCCGAGATCATCGTCACGCGCGCGACCGTGCCGGTCGGCGAGGACATCGGCTTCCTGCCGGGCACCGAGGAAGAGAAGATGGCGCCGTGGA
>DAINBQ010000099.1:0-2483 GCA_036732825.1 Burkholderiaceae bacterium
CGCTGCCCAAGATCGACCAGCCGACCAAGCGCAGCAACGTCGTCGTGCGCGGCGTACCTGACGCGGGCATACGGCTGCGGCCGCAGGTGAACATCGTGCAGGGACGCATGTTCCGCGCCGGCTCGTCTGAAATCGTCGTCGGCGGCGCGGTGGCGCGCGGTTTCGCCGGCGTCGAGATCGGACAGCAGCTGTCGTTCGCAGGCCGCCAGTGGACGGTGGTCGGATTGTTCGATGCCGGCAGGACCGCGTTCGACTCCGAGATCTGGGGCGATGTCGAGCAGATGATGCAGGCGTTCCGGCGCACCGCGTACTCATCGGTGATTGCCCGGCTGGCGCTGCCAGGGTCGTTCACGGCGCTGAAGTCCCGGCTGGACGAGGATCCGCGGCTCAAGGTCGACATCAAGCCGGAGGCCCGGTTCTATGCCGACCAGTCATCGAGCCTGTCGAACTTCATCACGCTGCTCGGCATGGCACTGTCGGTGATCTTCTCGCTCGGCGCGATGATCGGCGCCGCGATCACGATGTACGCAGCCGTCGCGACGCGGACCGGCGAGATCGGAACGCTGCGCGCGCTCGGCTTCCAGCGCGGATCGATCCTCGTTGCGTTCCTGTCCGAATCGCTGCTGCTCGCACTGGTCGGAGGCGTCGTCGGGCTGGGCGCCGCCAGTTTCCTCACGGCAATCACGGTCTCGACGACCAACTTCCAGTCGTTCTCCGAACTCGCGTTCTCATTCACGCTGACGCCGGGAATCGTCGTCTCGTCGCTGGTCTTTGCGATGACGATGGGATTCGTCGGCGGCTTCCTGCCGGCGATCAAGGCGGCCCGGATGAAGATTGTCGACGCGCTGCGGGCCGACTGAGCGGCCGCGGCCGGGTTCTCCGCATTGACCGCGATGCGGCCCATCGCTTCAGTCCATGTTGGCGTGACGCACAAACGACTGCGGCAGTGGAAAATCACAGTTATCCTGTCGAGCGGCTTTCCTTTCAGGTCATTCCTAGGAGACCCCTGATGAAGCGACGCGAATTCTCGATCGCAGCCTTGGCAGCTGTCACGACTGCACCGTTTGCCGGGCTGGGAACAGCCAGCGCCCAGTCGATCAGCACAATGAAGATGATGATCCCCGCGAACCCGGGCGGCGGGTGGGACCAGACCGGGCGTGCGCTCGCCGCCGCGATGCAGAGCGCAAAAGTCGTGCAGTCGGTGCAGTTCGAAAACAAGGGCGGCGCCGCCGGCACGATCGGCCTCGCGCAATTCGTCAACAGCGCCAAGGGTGATCCGAATGCATTGCTGGTCGGCGGCATGGTCATGGTCGGCGGCATCGCGCTCAACAAGTCGCCGGTCGACCTGACGATGGTCACGCCGATCGCGCGCCTCACCAGCGAGTACCTGGTCGTCGTCGTGCCCGCAGCCTCGCCGTTCAAGAACATGGGCGACCTCGCGAAGGCGTTCAAGGCCGATCCCGGCAAGGTGTCGTGGAACGGCGGCTCCGCGGGAGGGTCGGACCACATCCTGGCGGGGATGATCGCGCGCTCGGTCGGGGGCGATCCGGCCAAGGTCAACTACATCGCGTCCAAGGGCGGTGGCGACCAGATCGCGGCGATCGTCGGCGGCCATGTCAGCGCCGGCATCGCGGGACTGGGCGAGTTCGCCGAACACATCAAGGGCGGCCGCATGCGTGCGCTCGCGGTCTCCGGACCGGACAGGATTGCCGGCATCCCGACGCTGAAGGAGCAGGGCATCGACGTCGTGCTTGGCAACTGGCGCGGCGTGTTCGGCGCACCCGCGATCACGCCCGCGCAACGTGATGCGCTCGTCAACGCAGTGAAGACGGCCACCGCGTCACCGGCCTGGAAAGAGACGCTGGCCAAATACGGCTGGGAGGGCGTCTATCTCGGCGGCGACGAGTTCAAGACCTTTCTCAACGACGACATCAAGCGCATCAACGCGATCATCGATTCTCTGGGCCTGCGGAAGTAGGTTTACAAGTGGCCCGCGGGAAATCCGGGGCGCGCGCCGAGCTGGTCATTTCAGTCGGTGTTCTGCTGCTTGGCGTCGGCGCCACCGTCGTCGCATGGAGCCTGCCGGAGGCCGGCGGTTACGCCCGCGTCGGCCCCAATGTGGTGCCCAAGATCGTCTCTGCGGGCCTGATCCTGCTCGGGATCTGGCTGCTGGCCGAGACGCTCACCGGCGGCTATCGCTCCCGGGTGCCCGATGACCCGGCGGAGCGCGGCGAGCATCCGTTCCTCGCGAGTGCATTCTTCTGGATCAGTGCCGGACTCGTCGCGCAGATGGCGCTGATCGGCAACGCCGGTTTTGTGATCGCGGGTGGCGTTCTCTTCGCCTGCGTGGCGCGCGGTTTCGGCAGCACGCGCTGGCTGCGCGACAGCGTATCCGGTCTCGCGCTTGCCCTGCTCGTGTTCCTGTTCTTTGTTCGTTTCCTGAACGTCAACCTGCCGGCCGGCTGGCTGAAGCCGATCCTCGG